>NZ_BCUA01000009.1 GCF_001591045.1 Sphingopyxis granuli NBRC 100800
GGCGTCCCTGTCTCAGAGGTATAAACGCCAAGGGCATATGGGCCGATTCGATCCGGGGTGACGAGGGTGCGAAATCATGTGTCGTTCTGCGATTGACTCCGCGCGGGCGCGCAGCCAAGGCTCGCGCGTCTGTCGGCTCCCCGCAGGGGATTCGACCGGCCGCGCGGGAGAGCGCGGGGCAGGCGACTGCACCGCCACCGAAGGAGCAACCGCCCCGGAAACTCTCAGGTCAAGGGACCGCGCAGCCGGACTGGACACTCTGGAAAGCGTCGTGGCTCGCGCCCGACCACCGAAGGGGTAACTCCATGATTGCATGGAGGAAAACTCTCAGGTTCCCGTGACAGAGGGGGCATGGCGGAAACCGCGGCACCGGGCCGTGCGTTCGCCATGTCAACGCGGGAGATTGTTATGACCGACACCGAATTGCCGGCCGAGGAAGCGGTGGAAACCGCGACGCTGCCGCTCGACGCCTGGCACCGCGCGAAGGGTGCGCGAATGGTCGAATTCGCCGGCTACTGGATGCCGATCCAGTATGAAGGCATCATGGCCGAACATCTGTGGACGCGCGAGCACGCCGGCCTGTTCGACGTCAGCCACATGGGCCAGATCAGTCTGGAGGGCGAGGGCGTCGTCGTCGCGCTCGAAGCGCTCGTCCCCGGCGACATCGCGGGGCTCAAGCCCGGCTGCATGCGCTATTCGCTGCTGCTGGCGGAAGATGGCGGCATCCTCGACGACCTGATGATCACCAACGAGGGCGACCGGCTGGGCATCGTCGTCAACGGCGCGGTCAAATGGGATGACATTGCCTATCTGCGCGAGAATCTCCCCGACGCCGTGACGCTCAACCACAACGAGGATTATGGCCTGCTCGCCTTGCAGGGACCAAAGGCCGCGACGGCGCTCGCGCGGCTGGTGCCGGAAGTGCCGGAGCTCGTCTTCATGCAGACGGCGCGGGCGACGTGGCAGGGGCACGCGATCGCGCTCAGCCGTTCGGGCTATACCGGCGAAGACGGCTTCGAAATCGCGCTGCCGAACGAGGCGCTCGCGCCCTTCGCCGACGCGCTGTGCGCGATGGAGGAAGTGAAGCCGATCGGCCTCGGCGCGCGCGATTCGCTGCGGCTGGAGGCGGGGCTGCCGCTCTATGGCCACGATCTCGACCCGGCGACCGATCCGATCGAGGGCGATCTGGCCTTCGCGATCAGCAAACGCCGCCGCGAGGAGGCCAATTTCCCCGGTGCCGCGCGCATCCTCGGCCATCTGGCCGATGGCGCGCCGCGCAAGCGCGTCGGCCTGACGGTCGATGGAAAGCTGCCGGTGCGCGAAGGCGCGAAGCTGTTCGACGGCAATGTCGAGGTCGGCATCGTGACCTCGGGCGGCTTTGCCCCCAGCGTCGGCGCGCCGATCGCGATGGCCTATGTCCCGACCGGCCTCGCCGAACCCGGTACCGCGCTCGCGGCGGAGGTGCGCGGAAAGCGCGTGCCCGTCGTCGTCGCCGCGACCCCCTTCGTTCCGCATAACTATGTCCGCAAGCAGGGAGCCTGATCGATGCCGCGTTATTTCACCGAGGAACATGAATGGATCGACGTCGACGGCGATGTCGCGACGGTCGGCATCACCGATTTCGCGCAGGGCCAACTCGGCGATATCGTCTTCGTCGAGGTGCCCGATGCGGGCGCCGAACTGACCAAGGGCGGCGACGCCGCGGTCGTCGAATCGGTGAAGGCGGCAAGCGACGTCTATGCCCCCGTCGACGGCACCGTCACCGAAGGCAATGGCCAACTCGAGGAGGACCCGGCACTGGTCAATACCGACCCCGAGGGCGAAGGCTGGTTCTTCCGGATGACGCTCGGCGACAAGAGCCAGCTCGACGGGTTGATGGACGCCAAGGAATACAAGACCTTCTGCGATAGTCTTTAGATCGGAATCGCCCCCTCCCGCTTGCGGGAGGGGCAGCGAGACTTGCGAGCTTGCTCGCTAGTCGCAGCGGGGTGGGCCCGAACGATGGGATCACCTCTGCGGCTATGCCCACCCCCAGCCCCTCCCGCTTGCAGGAGGGGGGAGACAGTGAAATGCGCTACCTTCCGCTCACTCCCGATGACCGCGCCGCGATGCTGGCGGCGGTCGGCGCCGCGTCGATCGATGATCTGTTCGCCGACGTACCCGCCGAGGCGCGGCTTTCCGGTCCGATCCCCGGCCTGCCGATGCATGCGAGCGAACTGGCGGTCGAGCGCCATATGGCCGCGCTGTCGCGCCAGAGCCGCGTCGCGGGCGATGGACCCTTCTTCCTCGGCGCCGGCGCCTATCGCCACCACGTCCCGGCAAGCGTCGACCATCTGATCCAGCGCGGCGAGTTCCTGACCGCCTATACGCCCTATCAGCCCGAGATTGCGCAGGGCACGCTGCAGATGCTGTTCGAATTCCAGAGCCAGGTCGCGCGGCTGTTCGGCACCGACGTAGCCAATGCATCGATGTACGACGGCTCGACCGCCTGCTGGGAAGCGATCGTGATGGCGCGGCGGATCACGCGGCGGGGCAAGGCGTTGCTCTCGACCGGCCTGCACCCCCATTACCGCAGCGTCGCGCGCACCATGGCGACCTATACGGGCGACACGCTCGTCGATGGTGACCCGACCCTCGAACCCGGAACCGACTGGGCGGCACTTTCGCGCGCGATCGACAAGGATACGAGCTGCGTCGTCGTCCAATATCCCGATATCCTCGGCCGCATCGACGACATGAGCGCGCTGGCGGAGGCGTGTCAGGCTGCGGGCGCGCTGCTGATCGCCGTCGTGACCGAACCCGTCGCGCTGGGGCTGATCAAGGCGCCGGGCGAGATGGGCGCCGACATTGTCGTCGGCGAGGGGCAGGCGATCGGCGTCGGACTCCAGTTCGGCGGGCCCTATGTCGGCCTGTTCGCCTGCAAGAGCAAATATGTCCGCCAGATGCCGGGACGCCTGTGCGGCGAGACGGTCGATGCGAACGGCAAGCGCGGCTTCGTGCTGACGCTCTCGACGCGCGAGCAGCATATCCGCCGCGAAAAGGCGACGAGCAATATCTGCACCAATTCCGGTCTTTGCGCGCTGGCGTTCAGCATCCACATGACCCTGCTCGGCGAGGCCGGATTGCGCCGCCTCGCGGCGATCAACCACCAGCGCGCGAAGGCGGCCGCGACCGAACTGGCGAAGGTGCCGGGGGTGTCGCTGCTCAACGCGGCCTTCTTCAACGAATTCACCCTCGTCCTGCCGACCGAGGCGCGGCCCGTGATCCACCGGCTTGCCGAAAAGGGCATCCTCGGCGGCGTGTCGCTCGGCCGCCTCTATCCCGACAATGATGCGCTGGCGAACGGGCTTGCGGTCGCCGTGACCGAAACCGTGACCGAGGACGATATCGCCGCCTTTGCCGCGGCGCTGAAGGAGGTGCTGGCATGACCGCGCTCAACCCCGCCGGCTGGCGCCCCGAAATGAACGCGGGCGGCGCCGACGACAGCACGACCTTCACCGGCAACCGCGCGCTGATGCTCGAAGAACCGCTGCTGTTCGAAATCGGTTCGACCGAAACCACCGGCGTCGATTTCGACGAGGATGTCGCCGCGGCCGACCTTGGCCCGCTCGCGCGGTCGGCGCCGATCGGCCTGCCGGGGCTCAGCGAATCCGAGACGGTGCGCCATTATACGCGCCTGTCGCGCCAGAATTATGCGATCGACCTCGGCCTCTTTCCGCTCGGAAGCTGCACGATGAAGCACAATCCGCGCCTCAATGAAAAGGTCGCGCGGATGCCCGGCTTCGCCGACGTCCACCCGCTCCAGCCGCAGGAAACGGTTCAGGGCGCCTATGCGGTGATCCACGAACTCGCCGAATGGCTGGTGACGCTGACCGGCATGCACGCGGTCGCCATGTCGCCCAAGGCGGGCGCGCACGGCGAACTGTGCGGCGTCCTGTGCATCAAGGCGGCGCTTGCGGCGCGCGGCGAGGACCGGCGCGTGCTGCTCGTCCCCGAAAGCGCGCACGGCACCAATCCCGCGACCGCCGCCTTCGCGGGCTTCACGGTCGAGGATATTCCGGCGAACGCGGAGGGTCGCGTCGATCTGGCGGCGCTCGAGGAGCGGCTGGGGCCCGACGTCGCCGGGGTGATGATCACCAATCCGAACACCTGCGGTCTGTTCGAGCGCGACCTGAAGGCCATTTCCGACGCGGTCCACGCCGCGGGGGGCTATATCTATTGCGACGGCGCGAATTTCAACGCGATCGTCGGCCGGGTGCGGCCCGGCGACCTGGGGGTCGATGCGATGCACATCAACCTCCACAAGACCTTCTCGACCCCGCACGGCGGCGGCGGACCGGGGTCTGGGCCGGTGGTGCTGTCGGCGGCGCTGGCGCCCTTCGCCCCGCTGCCCTTCGTGACGAAGGACGGCGACCGCTTCCGCCTGATCGAGGAGGAAAATGCGGGCGAGGCGCATCCCGACAGCTTCGGCCGCATGACCGCCTTCCACGGCCAGATGGGCATGTTCACCCGCGCCCTCGCCTATATCCTCAGCCACGGCGCCGACGGGCTCAAGCAGGTGTCCGAAGATGCGGTGATCAACGCAAACTACGTCCTGCGCAGCCTCGAAGACGTCCTCGAAGCGCCTTTTGCGGCGTCGGGCCCGTGCATGCACGAGGCGCTGTTCAGCGACAAGGGACTGGCCGAAGGCTTCTCGACGCTCGATATCGCCAAGGGGCTGATCGACGAGGGCTATCATCCGATGACGGTCTATTTCCCGCTCGTCGTTCACGGCGCGATGCTGATCGAGCCGACCGAGACCGAGAGCAAGGCGGTGCTCGACCAGTTCATCGGCGCGCTGCGCAGCATTGCGCTGCGCGCGAAGAACGGCGACCCGGCGCTCAAGTCGGCCCCGCATTTCGCTCCGCGCGCCCGGCTCGACGAGACGCTCGCGGCGCGCAAGCCGGTGCTGCGCTGGGAGGGGTGATGACCGAAGCGGGAGGAAGATCGCGATGAGCTGGGACAGCCTGTTTCTGCTGGCCAATTACTGGGCGGTCGCCGGGTGGCTGGTGTTGGCCTTCGCGCCGCGCAGCCCTTGGGTCCTGTCGCTGATCCTCTATGCGGTGGTGGCGCTGCTCTGCCTGCTTTACCTTGTGCTGATCGCCGGGTTCCTGAGCGGCGGCATCGATCTGGGCAGCGCGAGCCGCGGCGATTTTACCTCGCTTGCCGGGGTGATGAAGCTGTTCGGTACGCCGGGTGGGGCGACGCTGGGGTGGGTGCATTATCTGGCGTTCGATCTGTTCGCCGGGCTGTGGATCGCCCGCGACGCCGACGGCAAGGGTTTCGGCCGCATCGTTCAGTTCCCCTTCCTGCTGCTGACGCTGCTTGCGGGGCCGGTCGGCCTGTTCCTGTGGCTGGTCTGGCGCGAACGCCGCGCGCGGGCCGGAGCGCGGATTGGGTCGAGGTGACGCCGAAACCCTGGCTGTCGGCTGACGGAGGCAGCGGCGAGAAACGCCACGCCCCCGCGACGCTGCGCAACCGCGACGCGATCGCCGCGGTGCTCGCCGACTGGCTGCCCGCAGCGGGCACTGTGCTTGAAATCGCGAGCGGATCGGGCGAGCATGCCATCCATTTCGCCGCCGCCTTTCCGGCGCTGACATGGCAGCCGAGCGATCCCGATCCCGCCGCGCTGACCTCGATCGCAGCGTGGAGCAGGGATGCGGTGGCCGCGAACGTCCTGCCACCGTTGCGACTTGATGCTGCAGCGCCTGATTGGCCGGTCGCTCGCGCCGATGCAATCCTGTGCATCAACATGGTGCATATCAGCCCGTGGGAAGCGACGCTGGGGCTGTTCGCGGGCGCCGCGCGGCTGCTGCCGCCTGGCGCGCCGCTGATCCTTTATGGTCCCTATGTGGAGGCCGACGTGCCGACGGCCGAGAGCAACCGCGCGTTCGATGCCAGCCTTCGCGTCCGTAACCCCGCCTGGGGCCTGCGCGACACGGCGGCGGTCGCAGCGGCGGCGGAGCAGGCGGACCTTAGTTTGGCTGCTCGCCGCGCAATGCCGGCGAACAATCTGATGCTTCTGTTCCGCTGCCGCTGAGTCACCCTGTCACATCTGCGCGCTTTTCCCTTGCGCGCAGAGCCGCTAGCCTTGCCCTCGATTGCAAAAAGCAACGCGATTCGAGGAGAGAGGACCGATGGTCGATATTACGGACCTGGTGACGTTCGACGAATTCATCACGCATTGGGCCGCCGACCGGCCTGACCGGATCGCGATGCGCGAGGAGGATCGCGTCTTCACCTATGCCGAACTGGAAGAGCGTACCGCGCGGGTCGCGACGGCGCTCGCGGAGGCGGGGCTGGAAAAGGGCGACCGCATCGCGTGGATCGGCAAGAACAGCGATCTGTATTTTACCCTCTTTTTCGGCGCGGCGCGCGCCGGCATCGTGATGGCGCCGATCGGCTGGCGTCTGTCGCCCGCCGAATGGGCGTTCATCGTCAATGATACGAAGGCGAAGATCGTTTTCACCGGTCCGGGGTTCGATGCGGTGGCCGACCAACTCGCCGGCAAGCTTGACCATGGCCCGCGGATCATTGGCGCCGACGCGACTCGCGCGCTGATCGACGCGACGCCGCGTGGGGCCTTCATGCCGTCGGGTCCCGACGATGCGGTGCTGCAACTCTATACCTCGGGCACCACCGGCCATCCCAAGGGCGCGGTGCTGTCGAACCGCAACCTCTTTGCACTGCGCAAGAATTCGGCCGATCTCGACCTTCCCTACACCAAGTGGGAGGATGACGAGGCGGTTCTCGTCGCCATGCCGTGCGCGCATATCGGCGGCACCGGGCTCGGCATCATGGCGCTCGCCGCAGGGCTGCCCGGCGTGATCCTTGCCGAATTCAACCCCGAAGGCGTGTTCGACGCGGTCGAGCAGCACGGCGTGACGCGCTTCTTCATCGTGCCCGCCGCGTTGCAGATGCTGCTGATGCATCCGCGGTGCGCTAGCGTCGATTACAGCCGGCTCAAATATATCCTGTACGGCGCCGCGCCGATCCCGCTCGAACTACTGCGCCAATGCATCCGGATGTTCGGCGCCGAGTTCATCCAGGCCTATGGCATGACCGAGACGACCGGGACGATCTGCATGCTGCCGCCGGAGGATCACGATCCCGAAGGCAATGAGCGGATGCGATCGGCGGGCAAGCCGCTGCCCGGGGTCGAAATCCGCATCGTCGGCGCCGACGGCCGCGACGTGTCGACCGGCGAGGTGGGAGAGGTCGTCACCCGATCTTCGAACAACATGCTCGGCTACTGGAACCTGCCCGAGGCGACCGCGAAGACGATGACCGACGATGGCTGGATCCACACTGGCGACGCCGGATATATGGACGCGGACGGCTATCTCTATATCCACGACCGGGTGAAGGATATGATCATCTCGGGCGGCGAAAACGTCTATCCGGCCGAAGTGGAAAGCGCGATCTACGGCCATCCCGCGGTGCAGGAGGTCGCGGTGATCGGCGTGCCCGACGCCAAATGGGGAGAGACGGTCAAGGCAGTCTGCGTGCCGAAGCCGGGAATGACGATCGACGAGGCCGACGTCATAGCCTGGGCGCGCGAGCGCATCGCCGCGTTCAAGGCCCCGCGCAGCATCGACGTGATCGAGGCGCTGCCGCGCAACGCCAGCGGCAAGATCCTGCGCAAGGACCTGCGCGCGCCCTATTGGGAAGGTTATGAGCGGATGGTGAATTAGGGGGGGAGTCGACGGATTCCGCGCTCGTCGAAATGGTCAGATTACCCGCGACATTTTATTTCAAAGTGTATGAAAGTCACACTACGCCCCCCTCTTTTTGATCGTCTGGGCGGGAAAGGTCGCGTTGCGGAAAGGAGGAGAGGAGGCGATCGACGCGGCGCATCGCAAACGGGCTATCATAGCCGGATATTGTAGGAATGCGCAGCGGCTTCGGGATGGATTCCAGATATTCCTATCTTGTCATCCCCGCGAAAGCGGGGATCCAGAGCGTGTGTCAGCTGACCTTTCACTGGGTTCCCGCCTTTGCGGGAATGACGAAGGGAAAAGACGTGGGATCGGCCTGAAGCCATCCCGATCCTTCCCGATCACGGGCCGGAATCGCGGCGGAACGCGTTTGCCTCTCCTGTGTTGTCAGTGTAATACGCAGGCGAAAGCATGCTCTGGTCCCGTAAACCCGTCGCCATCGAAGCCGCCGCCGTGCCCGCGGCGGGCGCGTCGTTTCCCGATCCGAATGCCGCCTTTCCGCCGCCCGCCGAGACGCGGGCGCGCAAATGGCTGCGGCGGTCGGGACGGGCCTTTGCGGTGCTGTGCGCCGCTTTCATCCTGCTGATCGGGTGGCTCGCATTGACCGCGCCGCTGTCGAAATCGCTCGAGCCGATTGCGCCGCCCGAAATCACGCTGCTCGCCGCCGATGGCACGCCGATCGCGCGCATGGGGGCGGTGGTCGACACGCCGGTCGAGGTCGCGAAACTGCCGGCGCATGTTCCCGCCGCCTTCCTGGCGATCGAGGATCGGCGCTTTTACAGCCATTGGGGCGTCGATCCGCGCAGCATCGCGCGCGCCGTCTGGGCCAATGTTTCGGGCGGGCGGCGGCAGGGCGGCAGCACCATCACGCAGCAGCTCGCCAAATTCACCTTCCTGACCCCGAAGCGCACGCTGGGACGCAAAGCGCGCGAGGCGCTGATCGCCTTCTGGCTCGAAGCGTGGCTGACCAAGGACGAAATTCTCGAACGCTATCTGTCGAACGCCTATTTCGGCGACAATCGCTATGGACTGCGTGCTGCCTCGCTCCACTATTTCTCCCGTCAGCCTGAGAAGCTGACCCCGGCGCAGGCGGCGATGCTGGCGGGGCTGGTGCAGGCGCCGTCGCGGCTCGCGCCGACGAAGAACCCCGATCTCGCCGAAAAACGGATGCGGTTGGTCGTCGGTGCGATGGTCCATACCGGCGTGCTGTCCTCCGCCGAGGCGCGGGCGATCCGCACCCCGCGTATCGACGTACGGACGCGCGACGACCTGCCGACCGGGACCTATTTCGCCGACTGGGCATTGCCCGAGGCGCGCAAGCTGTCCGACGTCGGCTATGCGCGGCGCACGATCCGCACCACGCTCGACGCACGGCTTCAGGCGGTGGCGCGCCGCGTCGCCGGCCGTGCGGTGCCCGGCAAGGCGCAGGTCGCGCTGGTCGCGATGCGGCCGAACGGCGAAGTCGTCGCGATGGTCGGCGGGCGCGACTATGCTGCGTCGCCCTTCAACCGCGTGACGCAGGCGCGGCGCCAGCCGGGATCAACCTTCAAGCTGTTCGTCTATCTGGCCGCGCTGAAGGATGGCTGGCGGCCCGACGACACCATCGCCAATTCGCCGATCGCCACCGGCGCCTATCAGCCGAAGAATGCCGGCGGCGCCTATTCGGACAGCATCACGCTCGAAGAGGCATTCGCGCGGTCGAGCAACGTCGCCGCGGTGCGACTGCTGCAACAGGTCGGCGACGACAAGGTGATCCGCATGGCGCGCGAACTGGGCGTCACCGCGCCGCTCGCGAAGGGCGATCCCAGTCTGGCGCTCGGCACGTCGAGCATGACGCTGCTCGAACTCACCGCCGCCTATGCCGCGGTCGCGGCGGACAGCTATCCGGTCGTTCCGCACGCCTTTAAGGAAGCGGAGCCCGGCTGGTTCGAATCGCTTTTCTTGGGGCCGCATCATTTCGGCCGGCGCGTCCACGGCGATATCGAACGGATGCTGCGCGCCGCGGTCAACCGCGGCACCGGGCGCGCGGCGCGACTGCCGCAGGCCAATTACGGCAAGACCGGCACGACGCAGGACAGCCGCGATGCGCTGTTCGTCGGCTATGCGAACGGGCTGGTCGTCGGCGTGTGGATCGGCAACGACGACAATTCGCCGCTTAGCGGGGTGACGGGCGGGGGGCTGCCCGCGCGCATCTGGCGCGACTTCATGGTGCGGGCGCGCGGACACAATGCGCCGCGGTCCGCGCCTCCCGCCCGTGCGACCGATCCCGGCGGCCCCGTCCAGCCGCTCGACGTGCCGGAGATTCCCGCGATCCCGGTGTCCGACCGGACCAGCGTCGGGCTCGAAAAGGGAAATGCCGTGATCAGCACGGAGATCAACGGCACGCGCATCGACCTCAAGCTGCCCATCGGCGGCGACCGGCCCGCCGAGGTGCAGGCCCAGCCGGCCCAGCCGCCGCCGCAGGGGCCGCAATGACGGGCGGAGAGGATGCTTTTTCGCTGTCCCGAAGGGCGCCGCCGCGGTAGCGTCGCGGGCATGATCGCCTGCTTTCCTTCCGCCGCGTTCCGGCGCCTGTCATGCTGAGCGTTGAGACTCACCAGGCCACGCCCTGGCCCGATCCGCTCGACTGGGACGCCCGCGCGGCGGAAGCGGTCGCGGCGGCGCTGGCGCTGACGCCCTGGGCGGGGCTTGCCGACGCCGCGCCGCTCGTCGAGGTCGCGGTGCGGCTGACCGACGATGCCGAGGTGCAGGCGCTCAACCGCGATTTTCGCGGCAAGGATCGGCCGACCAACGTGCTGTCCTTTCCGCAGGTACAGGCCGACCTGCTCGACACGCTCAGCAACAGCGACGACGGCGAGATACTGCTCGGCGACATCGTGCTGGCGCGCGAGACCTGCGTGCGCGAGGCGGTGGAAAAGGCGGTGCCGATCGCCGATCATGCGACGCACCTGATTGTCCACGGCACGCTCCATCTCGTCGGATACGACCATCTCGATGACCCCGCTGCCGACGCGATGGAGGCGCTGGAGGTGAAAGCCCTTGCATCGCTGGGCATCGCCAATCCATATGCGGTGCAGGATTAACGGAAAAAGCGAGCGACATGCCCGACGAGCCTGGGGCTTCCAACCGATCGGACGAGGACAGTAGATCCGGCCTGTGGGCCGGAATCCGCACATTGCTGTTCGGCGGCAACAGCGAACCTTCGCTGCGCGAACAGATCGAAGAGGCGATCGACGAGGCCGAGGAGGAAAGCGCCGAACGCCGCGGCAGCAGCATCGTCGGCGATCTGTCGCCGATCGAGCGCAAGATGCTGCGCAACCTGCTGCATTTCGGCGAGCAGACCGTCGACGACGTCGCGGTGCCGCGCGCCGACATCATCGCGATCGACGAGAGCGCGGGCTTCGACGAGGTCGTCGCGCTGTTCGTCGATGCGGGGCACAGTCGTCTGCCGGTCTATCGCGGCAACCTCGACGAGGTGGTCGGGATGATCCACGTCAAGGACGTGTTCGCGGTGCTCGCCGAGGGACGCGACCCGCCGCCGCTGCTCGACCTGATCCGCCAGCCGCTCTATGTCCCGCAGTCGATGGGGGTGCTCGACCTGCTCGCCGACATGCGCGCGCAGCGCACCCACCTCGCGATCGTCATCGACGAATATTCGGGAACCGAGGGTCTCGTCACCATCGAGGATCTGGTCGAGGAGATCGTCGGCGAGATCGAGGACGAATATGACGACGAGCCAATGGCGCTCTTCGCGCCGGGCGAGGACGGCTGTTGGGAAGCCGACGCGCGCGCCGAACTCGACGACATCGGCGAGGCGATCGACCCACGGCTGGCCGATGTCGAGGAGGATGTCGACACGCTCGGCGGCCTGTCCGCAGTGCTCGCGGGGCATGTGCCCGGTGTCGGCGAGGTGCTGCTGCATCCTAGCGGCTGGCGGATTGAGGTGACCGAGGCCGACGAGAAGCGCGTCCACCACCTGCGCCTGCATCCGCCGGTCGAGGTCGACCTAGAAGCGCCGGGAGACCGCGGCGACGAGTTCTGACGCCGCGCGTCCGATTGCCTTTGCGCGGCGATGCTATTAGCGCAGGGGCGATGGACGTTTCCGACCTTCGCATCGCGCTGTTCAGCGGCAACTACAATATGACGGTCGATGGCGCCAACAAGGCGCTCAACCGCCTCGTCGGCTATCTGCTGGGGCAGGGCGCGGCGGTCCGTGTCTATTCGCCGACCGTCGACGACCCCGACTTTGCGCCGACCGGCGACCTCGTCAGCGTGCCGTCGATGGCGATCCCCGGCCGCAGCGAATATCGCATTCCGCTGTCCTTCTCCGCGCGCGTTCGCGAGGATATCGCCAAATTCGCGCCCAATATCCTGCACATCTCCAGCCCAGATCGCGTCTCGCGGCAGGCGGCGGCGTGGGCGCGGAGGCGCAATATTCCGGTCGCCTGTTCGGTCCACACGCGGTTCGAGACCTATTTCCGCTATTACAACCTGTCCTTCCTCGAACCGCTGGTCGTCGCATGGCTGCGGCGGCTCTATCGCCGCTGCGACGCGCTGATCGCGCCGTCGGAAAGCTTTGCGCAGGTGCTGCGCGAGCAGCGGATGAACTACGACATCGGCATCTGGACGCGCGGGGTCGAGCGCAACATCTTTCGGCCCGACCGCCGCGACGCGGCGTGGCGCCGTTCGTGGGGCATCGCCGACGACGTGCCGGTCGTCGCCTTCCTCGGCCGGCTGGTGATGGAAAAGGGGCTCGATGTCTTCGCTGACACGATCGACCTGCTCCAGCGCCGCGGCGTTCCGCACCATGTGGTGGTGATCGGCGAGGGACCGGCGGGCGACTGGTTCGAATCGCGCCTGCCGCACGCCAGCTTCGTCGGCTTTCAGGGCGGCGAGAATCTCGCGCGCGCCGTCGCATCGTGCGACATGCTGTTCAATCCTTCGGTCACCGAGACCTTTGGCAATGTGACGCTGGAAGCGATGGCGTGCGGGTTGCCGGTCGTCGCGGCGCGCGCGACCGGCAGCGCGAGCATCGTCAAGCACGGCCAGACCGGCTATCTCGTCTCGCCGGGCGCGATCACCGGCTTTGCCGACGATCTCGAGCGCTATTGCCGCGACCCCGCGCTGCGCGCGCGACACGGCGCGGCTGGACTAGCGGAAAGCGCCGCCTATCAATGGGATGCGATCAACCAGGCGGTGGCCGACACCTATCTGCGGCTGATCCGGCAAAAGCAGCGGCAACGGGGCTGAGCGCGCCATGGACCTGTTCGGCGACGATGCGGAGCAGCAGCGCGACCCGGGCGCTGCCGGCCCGATTCCGCTCGCCGAGCGGCTGCGTCCCCGCAGCCTGTCCGATGTCGTCGGGCAGGAGCATCTGACGGGTCCCGAGGGTGCGATCGGGCGCATGGTCGCGGCGGGGCAACTGGCGTCGATCATCCTCTGGGGACCGCCCGGCACCGGCAAGACGACGATCGCGCGGCTGCTCGCCGAGGCGGTAGGGATGCGCTTCGCGCCGCTTTCGGCGGTGTTCTCCGGCGTCGCCGACCTCAAGAAAGCCTTTGCCGATGCCGAGAAGATGGCGACGGCGGGCAAGCGGACGCTGTTGTTCGTGGACGAAATCCATCGCTTCAACCGCGCCCAGCAGGACGGTTTCCTGCCCTATGTCGAGCGCGGCACGGTGGTGCTCGTCGGCGCGACGACCGAAAATCCAAGTTTCGCGCTCAACGCCGCCTTGCTCAGCCGCGCGCAGGTGCTGGTGCTGCACCGGCTCGGCGAGGCGGCGCTGGCGACACTGGTCGCGCGCGCCGAGGCCGAGGTGGGGCGCCGCCTTCCCGTCACCGACGAGGCGCGCTCCGCGCTGATCGCGAGCGCCGATGGCGACGGCCGCTTTCTGCTCAACCAGGTCGAGACGCTGTTCGCCGCGGCGATCGAGACTCCGCTCGACGCGGGCGAGGTCGGGCAGTTCCTGCACCGCCGCATGCCGGTCTACGACCGCGATCGCGACGGCCACTACAATCTGATCTCCGCGCTGCACAAGGCGGTGCGCGGGTCCGACCCGCAGGCGGCACTCTATTGGCTGGCGCGGATGCTCGTCGCGGGCGAGGAGCCGCTCTATCTGCTGCGCCGGCTAACCCGCATGGCGAGTGAGGACATCGGGCTCGCCGATCCGCAGGCACTGGTGCAATGCCTTGCCGCCAAGGACGCCTTTCAGTTTCTCGGTTCGCCCGAGGGCGAACTCGCGATCGTGCAGGCATGCCTCTATCTCGCCACCGCGCCCAAGTCGAACGCCGCCTATACCGCGCAGAAGGCCGCGTGGACGGCAGCGCGCGACACCGGTAGTTTGGCGCCGCCCGCGAACATCCTCAACGCGCCGACGAAGCTGATGAAGGATCTGGGCTATGGTGCGGGCTACAACTACGACCATGACGCGCCCCAAGGGTTTTCGGGCGACGATTATTGGCCCGATGCCATGGAGGCCGCGACCTTCTATCGCCCCGTCGACCGCGGATTCGAAAAGCGTATCGCCGAACGGCTCGCCTGGTGGGACGAGCGGCGGCGCAAACGGAAGGGCGAATGACGATGGCTTTCGGTGGACAGCGCATAGGGAAGGCCGGTCGGAATCGTGCTTCCGCTTCGGTGCGCGGCCCTGACGCGAGGCGCCGCGTGCTGCTTGGGCTGGCCGCTGCGGCGCTGCCGCTTCCCACGCAGGCGGCTGAGACGAACGTCGAGTTGAACCGCGCCTGGGCGGCGGGCTATCGCGCCGCTTTCACCTGCTCGTCCCTGTGGAATGGGGCGGGCAAGACGCTCGCCGATATCGAGCGCGATGAATTGACGCATATCTATCCGGAGATCGAGGCCGATGTCCGCGCGACCCGCGCGGAGATCGACACGAAGGCGAAACGCGTCACGGTGCGCTATCGCGACGACATGCCGCCGCGGGTCGCCGAATGGACGGGGCGCGACGGTTGCGTGACGCTACCGATCGGTGTCGAGCCGGGGGCGGGAGCGCTTTTGCACGACACGCGACCGAATCTCGACGCGCAGCCGTGGCCGCTCGGCGACCGCGATGCGCGTGTCGCCGATAGAGAGGTGCGCTTCTCGGTAGTCGCGGCGGACAGGGCGCGCTTCGGCGGCCGGACGAGTTCGCTGCTGATCGTCAAGGATGGCCGGATCGCCCTCGAATGGTATCAGCCGGGGCATGGACTGCACACGGCGCAGCGCACCTTCTCGGTCGCCAAGTCGATCGCTGCGACGCTGATCGGTCATGCCGTCGAGCGCGGGCAGTTCGACGTGAAGGCGCCGGCGGGTATCGCCGAATGGCGGACGGCGGGCGATCCGCGCGAGGCGATCACCACCGAACAACTCCTGCGCATGGCCAGCGGGCTAACCAGCGACAGCGCCGGCAACCGCACCGACGCCATCTATATGGGCGGTGCGTCGGTGCGGCAGTGGACGACGCAATGGCCACTGTTGAACCCGCCGGGGACGCGCTATCGCTACGCCAACAACGATACGCTGCTCGCTGTCCTGTCGCTGAAGGCAGCGCTGGAAGAGGTCGGGGAGTCCTTCGATCCCGCCGCCTTTCTCGACCGGATCGGGATGACGCGGACTTTTGTCGAGCGCGACAAGGACGGCGATGCGATCCTGTCGAGCCAGGTTTCGACCACTGCGCGCGATCTGGCCCGGCTGGGGTTGCTCTATCAGGACGACGGCATGTGGCGGGGCGAACGGCTGCTGCCCGCCGACTGGCGACACTTCGTGACGGCGCGCGCAGGACCGCAGCCCGATGGGCCGTTCGGCTATGGCGCAGGCTTCTGGCTGCTCGATGCGTCGGAAGGCATTCCGGCCGACGCCTTCGGCGCTTTCGGAAACCGCGGCCAATATATGGTCGTCATCCCGTCGCGCCGACTTGTGATCGTCCGCCAGGGCTATGACGATACCGCCGAGCGTCTCGACATCGCCGCGCTCGTCCGAGCGGTCGTTACAGCCGACGGATCGTAACGCGTTTCGCGCAAAGCCGACCTATTGTTTCTTTCGCGTCGGTCCCTCGCTACCCAACGTGAAACCACGCTACCCCGGATAGCGCTCGAAAGCCGGAAGCGTATCGAGCCCGGCCATCCAGCCGATGCGCTCGGCGGTTTGGATCTGCAGCTGCGCGGGGATCAGGTCGGGGTCGTCGAGCGTCGCGGTCTGGACGTCGATCTGACCGGGAAAGACGGCATCGTTGGTATAGAAGAGCCCGGTGCCGCAGTCGCCGCAGAAATGGCGCCGGCCATGCTCCGATGACGCATAGATTTTAGGCGTGCCGCTGACCTCCAGCGCGTCCTGTCCGACGAGCGCCCAGCCGACCAGCGGCGCCCCCGCGTGGCGGCGACAGTCGCTGCAATGACACAAGGCATGATGCTTGACCGCAGTCGGCATCGAATAACGGATCGCGCCGCAATGGCATCCGCCATCGGCGCTGGGGGTTTGGTTGCTCATCCTCATCACTCCTCAGGAAAATTGAGCAGAACATATCAGAAACATCGTGGTGAGACAAATTTGAATGGCGCACTCACGAAGTTAACATCGAATTATCCATGATGTGCCACAGGAGGTCGATGACGCAAAAAGAGCTTCTCGGCCCGACCGTGCGGCGAACTGCCGTTCTTGCCATTATGGCTTTTTTGATCGCCGCACTGCTCGGGCCGAATGCCAATCTGACATTATTCTATCTTCACCGGCAGGACCGCTGGCTGCTGCTCGTCGCCGCCCTTTTGCTGGCATTATGTGCTTGGCGCTTGCCCGCGCGCATGCAGGCTCTGACCGGAGACCGGCAATTGGCATTCGCTGTTGGGGCTGTGATGGCGTGCGCCGCTTTCGCAGGCCACTACGGCATATTGTCCGGATATGATCTGAGCCGCGATGAACAGATGGCAAACTTCGATGCCGCCGTTTTCGCACAAGGGCGGCTGGTTGCCCCTCTGAGCGGAATCTGGCGCGATCATGCTGAAGCGCTCAATACGATGTTCATGTATCCAACCAACCATACCGCCGGTTGGATATCGGCTTATCTGCCACTGAACGCGGCGTTCCGCGCGTTCTTCGGCTTGCTTGGCGATGCCGCTCTGACGGGCCCGGCAATGCTGCTGATCGGCGCCGTTGCATTGTGGGGATGTACGCGACGTATCTGGCCCGACAATCGCGAGACCGGCGTTGTCGCCCTTCTCCTCTACATTGGATCCGGGCAAATCTTCTTCAACGGGATGACGGCATATGCTATGCCAGCGCACCTTACGCTGAATCTGTGCTGGCTCTGGCTGTTTCTGCGCCGAAAGACCGGAACTGACCTCGCAGCTCTTGCGGTGGGCTTTATTGCGGTGGGGTTGCATCAGCCGATTATGCATCCGATGTTCGCAGCGCCGATCCTGTTCACGGTGGTTCTGGACCGGGACTGGCGTCGTGCAGCCCTTTATTTGGGCGGGTATGCAGTGATTGGCGCCTTTTGGGCATGGTGGCCCACGGCTATGTGGCAATTGGTGGAAGCTGATGCGCTGGCGCCGCGCGGCGAAGGCGTCGACTATATCAGCCGGCTGGTCGCGACCGTCCTTGACGGCGACACGATGCGCGTTGCCAACATGATGTCGAACATCCTGCGCTTTTTCGCATGGCAGCATCTATTGCTCCTGCCGCTTTTGCTTTGGGGGATCGCGGTCGCACGCAAGGATCGGCTTGCGGGCGCATTGGCGGGCGGGATCGCGTTGACCGCAGTCGTGATGTTTATCATCCTGCCCTACCAAGGGCATGGGTTCGGCTATCGCTATCTGCACGGATTGATCGGTAATTTTATCCTGCTTGCAGTCTATGGCTGGGCGAGGCTAGGCGACGCGCTGCCCTGCGGGCGCAGCCTATTGTTGCGGACGACTGTGGCGGCGCTGTTTGTCACTTTCCCCTTACAGGCGTGGATGGCGCATGCCTTCTATGCCCCCGCGGCTCGGGCTTCTGAGCGCATTGTCAAAAGCGGAGCGGATTATGTAGTGATTGGCGCGGATGATGCGCCGTTTACGATTGACCTCGTCATCAATTCGCCTGACCTGGTTGGGCGACCTATACGTCTGGTGCGCAGCTCTATCGATTTCGAACTTGTGCAAGCGCTCTGCGCGCCACGACCCGCCCCGCTGGTCATTTTCGCCGGTAAAGGGTTGCTTCAGCCGATTGGCGCCACTTTTGGCCTCGACGCGGCCGAGTCGGATGCGCAAGAAGCCAATCGAGGCATCGCTTCTCACATGAGGGAATTCGGATGCCGGACGGCGATTATTGAATGATCAGCGCAGGCAGTCGAGAAGGGTAGAGGCCATTCGGCGCCAATCATAGGCCTTGGCAGCGTAATGGGCCATTGCGGTCGTATCAACCGGTGAATCGAGGAGCGCATCGATTGCCGTGGAACACCGGGTGGCCGAACCCTGCGGGTCCGCGAGGTCGATGTCGACCCCAGTGAGCCAGTGGCTGGCGGCCGGGTCCGCTCTCGCGCTGCCGTTACCACAGATTACGGGAAGTCCGCAGGCCATCGCTTCCTGTATGACGAGCGGATAGCCCTCGCCCACGCTGGGCAACAGCAACATGTCGGCGGCGCGGTAAAGGTCGGCAATCCGTTCCTGCGGCTGTTGGCAAAGAGGATGTACATTAGCCAACCCCCACTCGTGCGGATCGATCGGCCCCTGTCCGAACAGCGCGAAATGCACATCGGGCCGCTGCTTGGCGAGCAGGCGGAGAACGCGCAATCCCTTCTTCTCGACGAAACGGCCCACGAATATTGCGAGCGGTGTATTTATAGGCAAACCCCATTGCGCGCGCATTTCAGCGCGTGTGGCGCTCTGTCGATCGTTGAAAACCGACTGATCGACGCCGTTGAAAACGAGCAGTGACGGGCGTCGTGGCGGCACGCCGAGTAAATCGTCGCGCACCGTCGCGCTAATGAAGGCGAGCCGCCCGGCGGCGGCCATCATCGGTCTCGTGACTACGAGATTGGCGAGACGCATGACAAGGCTCAGCAGCGAATTGGCGAAGGGAATGGCGCCAATGTGCTGGACCATGACCGTCGGCTTTTTTTCTGCCTTAGCGAAGATCATCGCAAGGATCGATGTCACATATAACGCATCGTGGATCACGACGCCATCGACATTGCGGATTGCCTTCCGTAGCCGCGCGATCGATCGTGGACCAGGAATCGGCATCGGCAGGCCCGTTAATCGCTCAGTAGGATTCGCGCAACGAAGGCCGATCAACCGCGCCGGGCTTTCTGGTAAACCGTCGGAATCGCTTGCAGCCCAAGCCACGTCACAGCCAGCGGTAACGAATTCACGGTTCAGTTGCGCCGCAACGCGCTCCAGCCCGCCGCCGTGCGAATCATAAAAATTGCTGACGGTCAGGATGCGCATGGGAATAAGGCTTCATTCTTTCATCATGCGGGATCGAAGCGCATCGTCGTTTCGAGACGATTGGGAAAAGCAAGGGCCGCGATGCCAGTACGATAGTTCATGGGATGGGAAACTGCGCCGATATAATATCCTGTTTCGGCGGCGAGTTCGTTCCATTCAGTGCTAGACAGATATTTGGCCTCGACCATACCGCCGAATGGAATGTTGCCCCATGCGTCGAGAACCATAAGCCGCAAGTCGTCTGTCAATCCCGTCGTCAAGTGATCCTTGATATAGAGAGGACCCGCGACCGCTCGACGGACTTCACGCAAGAGGCTCCCCCGTGCTGCAGGTGGGACATGATGGAGGACATTATTGAGCGTCGCTGCATCAAACGCGCCGTCTGCACATGGGATGCGCTTACCGTCGTATTGGCGTGCTGGCACAGTAAGTGTTGAGCAAAAACGGTCAACAATATCGATCGCTTCCACCGAAACGACCGGGAATAACTGCGAAATTGCCTGCGCGATCACGCCGGTGCCGCCGCCGATATCAAGCAATCTTTCGTGCGGATCAAGCCAAACCTCAAGCAAGCTATCGAGCATGGTTGCCTGATAACGGGGCGTCTTTACTGCAAACACCGGTAGGTGCTCCGCCAGAATGCTTTGCAAATTTTGCGGATCGACCGTCATATGAACGTCGGACATGTCACGCCACTCGGGTTGGCTGGACAAGGATAGCCCAGCGGCTAAGTAAAAGGTTGATGGCGACCATAGAGAAAGTCGCAATCGGTGAAGCCCAGATCATCGCAAGCCTCACAACATCGTGCCAAACCCACAGCGCGACGAATGCGAGCGGAATGTTAGCTGACATTGCAATAACGTAGCGAAAATATGTTCGTTTATTGAGCGCCTGATTAAAGGTGAGGAGGCTTTGCAAGGCATAGCCAACTGTGGTGACGAGGCCGAAAGATATTAGAATTGAACGGGAATAAGGCCAATTCAGTTGGTCGCCGCCAATCACGATGATATTATGCAAAATCATGCAGATTGCGGAAACTGCGCCATAAGCCAAGAACGGCCTCACGATCACACCTCGCGTAACATCGAGAAGAGAGGAAGGAGGCCGCTTCATTGCACTAGGCGGCTTTTCGAATCCATGAATTGCCACCGCATGCTCTTGGCATGCACACTTGAAAGTTCCAAGTAGCGTAGCAGCTTCGCTTCCTTGCGCCCGCGCGTGACCGTGTCGAGAATCAACCCGCTGAACAGGCTGAGGAAAGCCAGGATCATCATCCCGGTGGCCAGAACGGCGGTGGGAAGGCGAGGCACCGTCCCGCTGCGCAGATACTCCGCAATGACCGGGTAGCCGAGCAGCAGCGACAAGGCGGCGAGGCCCAGACATGCGACGCCGAACAGCAGGAACGGCCTTTCCTGCTTGAGCAATGTTCCGATCGTCCACAGGATGCGCACACCGTCGGAAATGGTGCGCAACTTGCTCTCCGATCCGCTCGGGCGATCCTTGAAGCGCGTCGGCATTTCGCCGGTCGGCATGCCGAGTTGCAGGGCGTGGATCGTCAGCTCGGTTTCGATCTCGAACCCCTGCGACATCTGGGGGAAGGATTTGACGAAGCGGCGGGAAAAGATGCGATAGCCGCTCAGCATGTCGCTGAAGCCGCCGCCGAACATCGTGCGCACGAGCGACGTCAGCATCCAGTTGCCGAACCGATGCGCCGGGCGATAGGCGGTCCCGCTGACATCGACGCGCGTTCCCACGATCATGTCGAGGCCATGTTCGACCAGCCGGTCGACAAGATCGCCGGCGACGGCCGCGTCATAGGTTTCGTCGGCGTCGCACATCACATAGATGTCGGCATCGATATCCGCGAACATGCGGCGGACCACGAAACCCTTGCCTTGCCGGGGTTCGCTGCGCACCACAGCCCCGGCGGCCCGGGCGATGTCCGCCGACCCGTCGCTGCTGTTATTGTCGTAGACATAGATTTTCGCGGTCGGCAGCGCGGCGCGGAAGCGTTCGATCACCGTCCCGATCGCGAGCCCTTCGTTGTAGCACGGCAGCAGGACGGCGATGGTCGGCGCGGCGTCGTCATCCAGCGCAAGCGCCGCATCGAATTGGCCGGCACGCATGAACATGTTTCGGCAAACTCCCACTTCCGGACCGCTTCAGATGCTTTCCGGAAGCTAGAGGCAATTGGTTAACGGGCTGTTAGAATCCGGATTCCGTCTGTCCGGGACCGGTGAAATTGCGCGGCTATTCCCCCAGATCCACCCCATGCGCCTTTGCCCAGTCGAGATATTGCGCGCGCGGGGTGGAGGAGGGGTGCGCCAATATCGCCGGAATGTCGGCGCGCAGCGCGCCGAGGTCGAGCGAGCGGATCATCGCCTTGACCCGGCCGACGCCGGCCGGGGTGATCGACAGCCGCTCGATCCCGACGCCGAGCAGTGCCATCGCCTCCAGCGGGCGGCCGCCCATCTCTCCGCACACGCCGAGCTGGACCCTGCTGTCCGCGACGATCCTCACCACGCGCGCGATGTAGCGCATCACCGTCGGCGACAGCCAGTCGTAGCGCTCGGCAAGGCGCGGGTGGGCGCGGTCGGCGGCGAACAGGAACTGGGTGAGGTCGTTGGTGCCGATCGACAGGAAGTCGAGATGCGGCAGCATCAGGTCGAGCGTTTCGATCAGCCCCGGCACCTCCAGCATCGCGCCGTAGCGGATCGCGGCGGGCAGCTTCTTGTCATGCTGTTTCAGCCAGGCGCGCTGGCGAACGAACAGATCGCGCGCGGCTTCATATTCCCACGGTTCGGACACCATCGGGAACATGACGTTCAGCGTCCGCCCGGCGGCCGCCTCCATCAGCGCGCGCGCCTGGACCTTGAGCAGGCCTTCGCGGTCGAGCGCGAGGCGCAGCGCGCGCCAGCCCATCGCCGGATTCTCCTCCAGCGCATTCTCGTCGACATTCATGTAGGGCAGCGACTTGTCGCCGCCGATGTCGACGGTGCGGAAGACCACCGGGCGGTCGCCCGCCGCGTCGAGCACGTCGCGATAGAGCCGCTGCTGCCGCTCGCGCTGGGGCAGGGTGGCGGAAACGAGGAACTGGAACTCGGTGCGGAACAGCCCGATTCCGCCGGCGCCGGTCAGGTCGAGCGCGGCGATGTCCTCGCGCAATCCGGCGTTGATCATCAGTTCGATCGGCACGCCGTCGCGGGTGACCGCGGGCAGGTCGCGCAGCGCCGCGAGGCTCGCGCGGCGCTTCTGCGACAGTTCGAGCTTGGCGTCGAACGCGTCCTGCACCGCCTGCGTCGGGCGGACGTGCAGCGTCCCCGCGCCCGCGTCGAGCAGCAGCAGGTCGCCTTCGCGGACCGCGGTGCGCACCGCGCGGGCGCGGCCGAGCACCGGCACCCCCATCGCGCGCGCGACGATGATGACATGCGCGGTCAGCGAGCCTTCCTCGAGCACCACGCCCTTGAGCCGCCGCCGGTCATATTCGAGCAGTTCGGCGGGGCCCAGGTTGCGCGCGATCAGGATCGAATCGTGCCGCAGGCCCATCTGCGCCGCGGTGCCCATCTGTCCCGACACGATGCGGATCAGCCGGTTCGACAGATCCTCCAGATCGTGCATGCGGTCGCGCAGCAGCGGGTCGTCGATCTGGCGCATCCGCATCCGGGTGCGCTGCTGGACGCGCTCGATCGCCGCCTCGGCGGTCAGGCCGCTGTCGATCGCCTCGTTGATCCGCCGCGACCAGCCCTCGTCATAGGCGAACATCTTGTAGGTTTCGAGAACCTCCTCATGCTCGCCGCCGATGCCGAACTCCGCCTGGCTGGCCATCCGGTCGATCTGCTCGCGCATCTTGTCGAAGGCGGCGTAGACGCGGTGGCGCTCGGCCTCTATGTCGTCGGCGACCGTATGTTCGATCGTGATGCGCGGCTGGTGGAACACCGCGATGCCGGCCCCCATGCCGTCGACGAGCTTCTGGCCGGTCAGCCGCTGCGCCGACTGATCGGCCGCCGCGGCGTCGATCCGCGCGGTGGTGTCGACGAGGTCGGCGTTGGCGATCAGTTCGGACAGCACCATCGCGACGGTCTGCAGCGTCTCGATCTCGATCTCTTCATAGCGGCGCGGGTCGCTCTGCTGGACGCAAAGCACCCCGACCGCCTGCTCGCGGCGGATGATCGGGACGCCGGCGAAGCTGTGAAACAGTTCCTCGCCGGTTTCCGGGCGATAGGAAAAGTCCGGGTGCGCGGCCGCCTCGTCGAGGTTCAGCGTCTCGATCTGCTGCGCGATCGTGCCGACCAGCCCCTCGCCGAGCGCGAGGCGGGTGACGTGTACCGCATCCTGGTTGAGGCCGCGGGTCGCATAGAGTTCGAGCGTGCCGCCGCGCAGCAGATAGATCGAGCAGACCTCGCTGTGGAGGCATTCGCCGATGATGCCGACGACCTGGTTGAGCTTTCCCTGCGCATTGGTGCGCGACGCCATCACCTCGTGCAGCCGCGTCAGGATCGTGCGGGCCGACTGCGCGGCGGTCGAGGGCGGGGGAGGGGCATTGGTCATCGCCAGCCCTGCTATCAGAAGCCCGGCGGCAACGCCATCGCTGCCGCGCGCATCCCCCTGCGAAAAGGCTCAGCCGTCGACCGGCGCCGTGACCGTGCTGGTCGACGGCTGTACCGCGGTGTCGATCGCCGGCGTCGTCATGATCGCCGGCGCCGGGGCATATTTGGCATCCCACGCCGCGACGTCGGCCTGGTACCGGGCATAGGCCTCATAGAAATCGACGAAGGGCTGGTCGAGCCGCGCGAGCAGCGTCCCCGCCTGTTCGACGACCTGCGCGCTGGGGGAGGTCGAGACGAGCTGGGCGACCTCGTTGGCGCGCGGGCAGAAATCGCGCTGCGCCGGGGGCTGCGCGAAATAGTTGAAAAGCTGCGTCGACAGCTTGTCGCGCGCCGAGATGCCGTTGGTCTTCGTTTCCTTGCCGAGCTCGCTGATCACCGTCTTTTCGGTCGAACGGATCACCTTGGCATGCGTCTTGATGATATTGTTGTAGGCCGAGACCAGCGTCGCTTCCTCGAGCCCGCGACACCCGATCGCGGCGACGTTGAGCCCGATCTTGAGCTGCCAGAAGGCGCGGTCGCCGCTGAGGTTGCTGTTCGCGGTGACGAAGCGGCCGTCGAGCGCGCGGCCCGGCAGGATCTGGGTCAGCGAGGCGCTGCCCGGCGGCAGCGGACGCGGCGGCACCACGATCACCACCGGCGGCGGCGGCGGTGGCGGGGGTGGCGGCGGCGGCGGCTTCGGGGCGCAGGCGGCGACGCTCGCCAGCAGCCCGGCTACGATGATCTTGCGCGACAACTTCATGACCTTCTCCCCAACCGCACCTGCGATGCGGCGTCAACCCCGAGTTTGCAAGGCCGCTTCGGCCTGCCGTGCCAGCGATGCGATAATCTCTGCGACGCTCTCTTCGCCTGTTACCATGCCGACAGATTGCCCTGCCATTAACGAGCCGTTTTCGACGTCGCCGTCGATCACCGCGCGGCGCAGCGCGCCCGCCCAGTAATGCTCGATCTCCAACTGGGCGGCGGCCATGTCGACCGTTCCGGCGTCGAGCAGGTTCGCGACCTCGCGCTGCTTGGCGGTGAAGGCTTCGGTCCCGGCGTTCTTGAGCGCGCGGACCGGGATCACCGGCAGGCGCGGGTCGATCTGCACGCTGGCGATCGCGTCGCGCGCCGAGGCGCGGATGAAGGCCTTCTTGAAGGCCGGGTGCGCGATGCTTTCGGTCGCGCAGACGAAGCGCGTGCCGAGCTGGACGCCCGAAGCCCCCATTTCCAGATAGCCGGCGATCGCCTCGCCGCGGCCGATGCCGCCCGCGACGAAGATCGGCACCTCGCCCGCCAGTTCGGGCAATATCTCCTGCGCGAGGACGCTGGTCGAGACGGGGCCGATATGGCCGCCCGCCTCCATCCCCTCGATCACCAGCGCATCGACGCCTGAGCGGACCAGCTTCTTTCCCAGCGCCAGCGTCGGCGTGAAGCAGATGACCTTCGCGCCCGATGCCTTGATCGCCTCGAGGCTGCCCTTCGGCGGCAGGCCCCCCGCCAGCACGACATGCCCGATGCCGTGGCTGGTGCACACGGCGATCAGGTCGAAAAGCTGCGGGTGCATGGTGATCAGGTTGACGCCGAAGCCGCGCTTCGTGAGCGTCCTGGTCGCCGCGATCTCCGCATCGAGCAGTTCGGGGGTCATCGCGCCGCAGGCAATGACGCCGAAGCCGCCGGCATTGCTGATCGCGCTGACCAGGTGGCGCTCCGAAACCCAGCTCATCGCGCCGCAGAGGATGGCGTAATCGCTGCCGAGAAGTTCGGTGCCGCGTGCCATCAGTTCGTTCAATTTGCTCATCGCAAGCGCCTTTGCCAGCAGCGGGGCCCGCGTGCAATTGGATTGCGCCCGCGATGGCGGCATTTGCCTGCGGATATCAATCATGGCCGGTCCGTCGTCAGGCGCTGTGCGGTTCTGTTTCACGCAAAGGCGCAAAGGCGCGAAAAAAATCTTACACAAAGACACCAAGAGGGCGTGTCTGCCGCAAATGGCGACTGCCGCCGCAGGCGGTGTTTCTAAAAGGAGAAAACCGCTTCGCGGTGGGAACGCGACGGGGCAGAGCAAGTCGCCCTCTTGGTGTCTTTGTGTGAGATTTTTCTCCCTTCACACCCGTAAACCCACGTCTTCGCGCCTTTGCGTGAAATCAACCGGCACCGCCCTCTCAGGCGAGCTCCGGGCCATGGATGCAGCATGACGAGATGAGAGGGTGGGGGTGCCGTCAGCCGCCAGGATCCGTTCGGCGTGGCAATTCGTCCTTTCGCCGCAGAAAGCAAATCAATCATTGTCAACCAAAACAGTTGGCATATGCTTGGCCTCGAATCAGATCAGGGAAAGGGAAATTATGTCTGCTTCATCCGACAAGGCCCCGGGCCAGCGCGAACCGGTGCCGCGCGCGATCCAGACGGTGCTCGACGCGCTCGAAAAGCTGCGCTTCGGCGCGATCCAGCTCACCGTTCACGAAGGGCGGCTGGTGCAGGTCGATGTGACCGAACGGCACCGCTACCCCAACTGATCCAAGCTCCCGACCGGGGGATATTCCCCCACGACTGCCGCAGACCGGACCACCGGATGTGGCAATTTTCTTGCAACAGGAAATTGCCATGACTGCCCGATATTCTTCCGTCCGCCGGACCTTTCCGGCATCCTATTGGACCCTTGCCCTTGCCCTGCTGTTCGCGGCAGAGCCCGCCGCCGCACAGGAGGCCGGCGATGCGCCCCGGCCCGATGCGGCCCCCAATGCCCAAGGCAGCGGCAGCTATGGCGGCGACATCGTCGTCACCGCGCGCCGCCGCGCCGAAACCGCGCAGGACGTGCCGATCGCCATTTCGGTCGTCGGCGGCGACCAGATCGACAACACCGGCAGCTTCAACGTCGGGCGGCTCCAGCAGCTGGCGCCGACGCTGCAATTCTATTCGTCGAACCCGCGCAATACCGCGGTCAACATCCGCGGCATCGGCGCGCCTTTCGGCCTGACCAACGACGGGATCGAGCAGGGGGTCGGCATCTATGTCGACGACGTCTATTATTCGCGCGTCGCCTCCGCGACCTTCGATTTCCTCGACGTCGCGCAGATTGAGGTGCTGCGCGGGCCGCAGGGCACGCTCTATGGCAAGAACACCACCGCCGGCGCGATCAACATCACGACCAACCAGCCGACCTTCGATTTCGAGGGCAAGGCCGAGATCAGCATCGGCAATCTGAATTTCAAGCAGGCGAAGGCCGCCATCTCGGGCCCGCTCACCAACCATCTCGCGGCGCGCATCGCGCTTTCTTCGACCAGCCGCCGCGGTACCATCTATAACGTCACCACCGACCGCTGGGTCCAGAGCCAGGACAATATCGGCATTCGCGGCCAATTGCTGTGGCAGCCGAATGATGATCTCAGCGTCACCCTGTCGGGCGACTGGAGCAAGCAGGATGCGGTATGCTGCGCCTCCGTATTCGTCCGCACCGGCGCGACGCAGCGCCCGCTGAACCGCCAATATGCCGCGCTGGCCGCGGCGCAGGGCTATGCCGTGCCGAGCACCAATCCCTATGACCGGCTGACCGACCTCGACGCCAGCCTCAACGCCGGGAACGAGATCGGCGGTGTCGCGCTGCGCGTCAAATGGGACGTCGGCCCCGGCACGCTGACCTCGGTCACCGCGTGGCGCTATTGGGATTGGCAGCCCGAGAACGACCGCGACTTCACCGGCCTGCCGATCGTCACCAAGTCGCAGAACCCGTCGCAGCAGAACCAGTATACGCAGGAATTGCGCTATAATTATACCGGCGACCGCTTCGACTTCGTGCTCGGCGGCTTCTACTATTACCAGCGCATCGACACGCAGGGGACCGAACAGCACGGCCCGGCGTCGAGCCGCTGGACGCTCAATCCAGGAAGCGATTCGACGCTCTTCGATCCGCTGGTGACCGGTTGCGGTCCGAGTGCGTCGAACCAGCTTGCTTGCACCCCGTCGGTGCTCGACGGGCTGACCGCGATCAATACCCAGTTCCTGAAAAATACCAGCGCCGCGCTGTTCGTGAAGGCGAGCTGGAAGATCAGCGACCAGTTCACGATCCAGCCCGGCGTCCGGCTGAACTACGACAAGAAGGAGGGCTTTTATCAGCGGCGCGTCTTCGCGGGCGACGGGACGCCGGTCGTTTTCGGGCCGACCGACGCGGTCACGCTCGCGCGGCTCGGCGTGTTCGCGCCGCAGGAATATGCGCCCGAGTTCAGCGACTGGAACTTCAGCTATGACCTGACCGCGACATACAAGGCGACGCGCGACCTGCTCCTCTATGCGACCTATGCCAAGACGTTCAAATCGGGCGGGATCAACCAGAATGGCGTGCCGAACGATGCGAACAACAATCCGCTGCTCGGCGCCGCGACGGTGAAGCCGGAGTCGGTCAATCACTATGAGGTCGGCATCAAGGCCGAATATTGGGATCGCCGCGCGACCTTCAACCTCACTGCCTTTCGCACCGACATCGCGAATTTCCAGGCCAATGTGAACAACGGCCAGTTCGGCGTGCTGCGCGGCTATCTTGCCAATGCGGGGAAGGTGCGGACGCAGGGCGTCGAGGGCGATTTCTCGATCCGTCCGAGCGAACGCTTCCGGGCCTATGTCAACGGCGCCTATACGGACGCCAAATATGTGAAATTCGTCGATGCGCCGTGCGCGCCCGAGCAGTCGGGTGGGACGACCAGTCCGCCGAACTGCGATGTTTCGGGCCAGCGGCTGCCGGGGGTTTCGAAATGGGCCTTTTCCTTTGGGGCCGAGGTCAATGCGGAGTCGAAGCTCTTCGACCAGGATGGGCAATTCTATTTCGGCTATGACGGCAGCTATCGGTCGGACTGGTCGTCGAACCCGACGCCGTCGGCCTATACTTGGGTCAAGGGCTATTCGCTGGCGAACTTCCGCGCTGGGTTCCGGACGGAGAGTGGCTTCGACCTCTTCGCCTGGGTCCGCAATGCCTTCGATCAGAATTATATCGACCAGCTCAGCGTCGGGCCGGGCAATACGGGCCTGATCACCGGCCTGCCCGGCGATCCGCGCACATGGGGCGGAACGATCAAGGCGCGTTTCTGACCGGCGCAGCAAAAAGGGGCCGTCCCCGGCTGGGGCGGCCCCTTTTTCATGCAGTCTTGTCAGCGCTGCTGCGGTTCGCGATTCTGCTGATCGCGGCGCGGCTGTTCGCCCTGCTGGCGGTTCTGACCGCCCTGCTGCTGCTGTTGCTGCTCGCGACCCTGATCGCGGCCTCCCTTCTGGGGGTTCTGACCCTGCTGGTTCGGGTTGGCCATTTTCAGTCTCCTGCAAAATGCCGCAGGCATACCGTCATGCTGCGGCGAACAGGAAACTCGCGGGGCCGGTCCAATGTTCCCCGTCTGCGACGGACCGATGGCGATGCGTCGACAGGTCGCGGGGGAGGCTATTATTCGGCGTCGAGCCCGTAGGCGGTGTGCAGCACGCGCACCGCGAGTTCGGTCTCGTCCTCGTCGATCAGCACGCTGACCTTGATCTCGCTGGTCGAGATGGCCTGGATGTTGATGCTGCGGTCCGCGAGCGCGCGGAACATCGTGCTCGCGACGCCGGCATGGCTCTTCATCCCGACGCCGACGACGCTGATCTTCGCGACCTTGTCGTCCGACAGGATACGGTTGAAGCCGATCTTGTCCTTCGCGGCCTCCAGCAGGTCGATCGAGCGGATGAGGTCGGTTTCGGGCACGGTGAAGGTCACGTCGGTCTCGCCCTTGTCGCGGCCGACATTCTGGATGATCATGTCGACGTTGATCCCCGCCGCGGCCAGCGGGCCGAAGATGCTGGCGACCGCGCCCGGGCGGTCGGGCACGCGGGTGACGATGATCTTCGCCTCATTCTTGGCCAGAGCGATGCCGGTGATGAGCTGCCGTTCCATGTGGAGTTCCTCTATTTCCTGATCGCTGACGATCATCGTGCCCCGCTTCGGCGCCTCGTCGCCCTCGACGAAGCTGGAGAGCACCTGCACGCGCACGCCTTCCTTCATCGCGAGCCCGACCGAGCGGGTCTGGAGCACCTTGGCGCCGACGCTCGCCAGTTCGAGCATTTCCTCATAGGTCACATAATCGAGCTTGCGGGCGCGCGCGACGATGCGCGGATCGGTGGTGTAGACGCCGTCGACGTCGGTATAGATGTCGCAGCGGTCCGCCTTCACCGCGGCCGCGACCGCGACCGCGCTGGTGTCCGACCCGCCGCGGCCGAGCGTCGCGATGCGGCCGTCCTCCATCAGGCCCTGAAAGCCCGGGATCACCGCCACTTCGCCGCGCGCCATCGCCGCAGACAGCGCGCCGGTCTCGATCTCGTGGATGCGGGCGCGGGCGTGGACCTCTTCGGTGCGGATCGGCAATTGCCAGCCCAGCCAGCTTCGCGCCGGCGTGCCCATCGCCTGCAGGGTCAGCGCGAGCAGGCCCGACGTCACCTGTTCGCCCGATGCGACGACGACGTCATATTCGGCGGGGTCGTAGCGCGGGTTCGCCTCGCGGCAGAAATTGACCAGCCGATCGGTCTCGCCCGCCATCGCAGAGACGACCACGGCGACCTCGTTGCCCTGGGCCACTTCGCGCGCGACGAGTTTCGCGACGGTGCGAATCCGCTCGGTGCCCGCCATCGACGTGCCTCCGAATTTCATCACGATCCGCGCCATCTCGTCCTGCCTTCCGCAACTGGTATCGCCTGCAACTTTTCCGTGGAATCCTGCGGGCGCGCCGCTGTTAGGCAAGGGGAGGGGCTATGGCAAGGCGGCGAGCGGGCGGTGGGGATATATTTTCTTGGCCGCGGGCAATCGTAGGCGTTCCGATGCCGCGTCGACCGCGCCCGGACGGCAATTTTCTTGCGTCGCCGGGGCAGGAGTGCCACATCGCGGGGCATGAACGCCGCGACGATCGATCCGCAGGAAGCCGCCCATTTCGGGGCGCTCGCCGCCGACTGGTGGGACCCGCGCGGGTCCTCGGCGATGCTTCATCGCCTGAACCCGGTCCGCCTCGCCTATATCCGGCAGCAGATCGACGCGCACTGGCACGCCGACAGCCGCGAGCGCCGTCCGCTCGCCGGCAGGTCCGCGCTCGACGTCGGCTGCGGCGCCGGGCTGCTCGCCGAGCCGCTGGCGCGCATGGGCGCGGCGGTGACGGGCGTCGACGCGGCGCCCGAGAATATCGGCGCGGCGCGCGCGCATGCGGCGGGGCAGGGGCTGGCGATCGCCTATCACGCGGGCGAACTGGCCGCGCTGTCGCCCGCGACCTTCGACCTCGTCACCTCGATGGAGGTGGTCGAGCATGTCGCCGACCCGGCCGCCTTCGTCGCCGAACTGGCGGCGCGGCTCGCGCCGGGCGGGCTGATGATCCTGTCGACGCCGAACCGCACGACGCTGTCGAAGCTGCTGCTCGTCGAGGCGGCCGAGCGCGTCGGCGCGGTGCCGCGCGGCACCCACGACTGGGACCGCTTCCTGCGGCCCGACGAGCTGACCGGCCTGATTGAGGGGGCGGGGCTGGAGGTGGTCGACCGCACCGGCCTGTCGCCGTCGCCGGCGCGGGGGTTCAAGCTCGGCGGCAGCGAGGCGCTCAACTATCTGCTGACAGCACGGCGCCGGGGGTAGATGGAGGCCAGGCCCGGGTTGCGGTTGTCCGCCCCGATGGGACGGTGTCAGCGTGCCACCGACCCCCGCTTTCGCGGGGGTTGACGCTTCGGAACGCTTCGCATTCCGTGGCGCGTCAAAAGTCCACGTCTTCGTAGTATTTCGGCGGGGTGACGATCTCCATCCGCTCAGCGAGCAGCGGGCGGAAGCTGGGGCGCGACTTGAGTCCCGAATACCAGCCCTTGGTCTGTTCGTGCCCGGTCCAGTCGATGCCGCCCAGATAGTCGGCGACCGAGATGTGCGCGGCGGCGGCGAGGTCGGCGAGGCTCATCGTCGCGCCGGCGAGCCAGGTGCGATGGTCGATCAGATAGTCGACATAGTCGAGATGGTTGTTCGCCGCCTTCATCGCCTCGCGCAGCGCGCCGCCGTCGGGGGGCTGGCGGTGGACGATGCGCTTCTGCATCCGCTCGAACAGCAGCGGGCCCGTCACCTCGTAAAAGAAATCCTGGTCGAACCACGCGACCAGACGGCGGATCTCGGCACGCTGCGCGGCGGTGCCGTTGATCATCGCCTTGCCCTCGACCGTCTCCTCGAAATATTCGGCGATCGCATTGCTGTCGATCAGCACCTGCCCGCGACCCTCGTCGACCATCACCGGGGTGCGGCCGGCGGGATTGAGGTCGATGAACTCGTCGCGCCGCTCCCACGGCGACTCGCGCAGCAATTCATAGCCGACCCCCTTTTCGCCCAGCAAAAGCCTGATCTTGCGGGAAAAGGGACAAAGCGGAAATTGATAGAGCTGCCACATGGCTTCGACATAGCGGCTGCGGGGCGCAACGGCTATGGCGGTTTTCAGCGCCGCGCGGCGTCGCGTTCGCGTTCCCATTGGGCGGCAAGGTCGCGCGCCATATCCTTGAGAACCGGGGCATAGGCCGCCAGCGCCGAGGCCGCGTGGCCGGCCATGCGCGCGCCAGCGCGAACGTCGTCGCCCATCCGCTCGGCATAATAGGGATCGTCTTTGCCCGCGACCTCGCCCAGCGTCGCGTCGGGCGGGATGTAGGCGGCGTCGGATTCGGGGTCGATCTGCGCCACGGCCTGCGCGAGCGGGCCGACGTTGAGCTGCATCAGCGCCCCGATCAGCGCCGTCACCGTGTCGGCCATGCGATCCTGGAGCAGGGGGTCGTTCAGCGCCGCGACGGCGCCGCGCGTATCATGTTCGCCCGCCGCCGCAGGCAGCGGCGCCGCGAGCGCGAGCGCGAGCAGGGGGAGGGCAGCGATGGTCCAGCGCATGGCGTCGTCCTTTCGACCGGAAATCGAAGCGCGGATCATAGGCGCGAGTCGCTTTCGCTGCGCTGAACGCGGCATGCCGTCCATGCCGCGTCCGCGTCATTCCGCCGCTTCGACCGCGATATCGGAGTCGCTCAGCGGGTGGGCGAGGCGGGCGACCATCTCCTTCGGACAGACCTGCCAGAACTGCGCGCGGCGGCGGTCCCAGTCGGACAGGATTTCGGCCGACCAGCGGCTGCCCGTCGCCGCGGCATGCTCGGCGATCAGCGTCTTCAGCACGCCTTCCCAATGCGCGCTGTCGAGCCGCTGCCACTGGATCGATTCGCCGTTCGCATGGCGTTCGAAGCTGCCGTCCTCGTCGAGGACGAAAGCCATGCCGCCGGTCATGCCGGCGCCGAAGTTCGAGCCGACGGGGCCGAGGATCACCGCGGTGCCGCCGGTCATATATTCGCAGCCGTTCGCGCCGCAGCCCTCGATCACGACGCGCGCGCCCGAGTTGCGCACCGCGAAGCGCTCGCCCGCCTGCCCCGCGGCGAGCAGCGTGCCCGCGGTCGCGCCATAGAGGACGGTGTTGCCGACGATGCTGTTGTGCTGGCTGACCAGCGGGCTCGACACGGTCGGGCGCACGACGATGCGGCCGCCCGACAAGCCCTTGCCGACATAGTCGTTGGCGTCGCCGAACACCTCGAGCGTGATGCCGCTGCACAGAAAGGCGCCGAGCGACTGGCCCGCGGTGCCGCGCAGACGCACCTGGACATGGTCGTCGGCCAGCCCGTTCATCCCGAACCGCGCGGTGATCTCCGCCGACAGCCGGGTGCCGACGGCGCGGTGCGTGTTGCGGACATTGTAGGTGAGCTGCATCCGCTCGCCGCGCTCGAACAGCGGCTTCGCGTCGCTCAGTATCTGCGCGTCGAGGCTGTCGGGCACCGGGTTGCGGAAGTTCGGACCCTGCGACCGGCGTTCCTCGTCGGGCGCGTCGACCTTGGCCAGCAGCGGGTTGAGGTCGAGATCGTCGAGATGCTCGGCGCCGCGGCTGACCTGACGCAGCAGTTCGGTGCGCCCGATCACCTCGTCGAGGCTGCGGCAGCCGAGTCTGGCGAGGATCTCGCGCACCTCCTCGGCGATGAAGGTCATCAGATTGATGACCTTTTCGGGGCTGCCGCCGAATTTGGCGCGCAGCTTTTCGTCCTGGGTGCAGATGCCGACCGGGCAGGTGTTCGAATGGCACTGGCGCACCATGATGCAGCCCATCGCGACGAGGCTGAGCGTCCCGATGCCGAACTCCTCGGCGCCGAGGATCGCCGCGATCACGATGTCGCGGCCGGTCTTGAGCCCGCCGTCGGTGCGCAGGCGGATACGATGGCGCAGCCCGTTGAGGGTCAGCACCTGATTGACCTCCGACAGCCCCATTTCCCACGGGGTGCCGGCATATTTGATGCTGGTCTGCGGACTGGCGCCGGTACCGCCGGTGTTGCCCGAGACGAGAATGACGTCGGCGTGCGCCTTGGCGACGCCCGCCGCGACGGTGCCGATGCCCGCGGAGCTGACGAGCTTCACGCAGACGCGCGCGCGCGGGTTGATCTGCTTGAGGTCGTAGATGAGCTGCGCGAGGTCCTCGATCGAATAGATGTCGTGGTGCGGCGGCGGGGAGATCAGCATCACGCCCGGTGTCGAATGGCGCAGCCGCGCGATGAACTCGGTGACCTTGAAGCCCGGAAGCTGTCCGCCCTCGCCGGGCTTGGCGCCCTGCGCGACCTTGATCTCTATCTCGTCGCAGGCGCCCAGATATTCGGCGGTGACGCCGAAACGGCCGCTGGCGATCTGCTTGATGTTGCTGTTGGCATTGTCGCCGTTCGGATAGGGATGATAGCGCGCGCTGTCCTCGCCGCCTTCGCCCGACACCGCCTTCGCGCCGATGCGGTTCATCGCGATCGCCAGCGTCTCGTGCGCCTCCGGCGACAGCGCGCCGAGCGACATGCCGGGGGTGACGAAGCGCTTGCGAATCTCGGTGATCGCCTCGACGCTGTCGAGCGGGACGCCCTGCTGCGGAAAGTTGAATTCGAGCAGGTCGCGCAGATAGACGGGCGGCAGATCGTCGACCCCGCGCGAGAATTGCAGATAGGTCGAATAGCTGTCGGTCGCGACCGCGGTCTGGAGCAGGTGCATGAGCTGCGCCGAATAGGCGTGCGCCTCGCCCCCCGCGCGCTGGCGGTAGAAACCGCCGACGGGCAGCGCGATGACACGATTGTCGAACGCCGCCTCGTGCTTGTCGGTCGCGTTGATGAACAGCGACTGATAGCCTTCGCCCGAAATCTTTGCCGGCATGCCGGGGAAGAGATCGTTGACGAGCGCGCGCGACAGGCCGACCGCCTCGAAATTATAGCCGCCGCGATAGCTGGAGATCACCGCGATCCCCATCTTCGCCATGATCTTGAGCAGCCCGTCGTTGATCGCCTTGCGGAAGCGGGCGCGGCAGTCGTCGAGCGACAGGTCGCCGAACAGGCCGCGCGCGTGGCGGTCGGCGATGCTCGCCTCGGCCAGATAGGCGTGGACGGTGGTTGCGCCGACGCCGACCAGCACCGCGAAGGCGTGGGTGTCGAGCACCTCGGCCGAGCGGATGTTGATCGAGGCATAGCTGCGCAGCCCCTTGCGGACCAGGTGAGTGTGGACCGCGGCGGCGGCGAGCACCATCGCGACGCCGACGCGGTCGGGGCCGATGGCCTGGTCGGTCAGGAACAGCTCGCTGCGCCCGGCGCGCACCGCGTCCTCCGCCTCGCGGCGGATGCGCGCGATCGCGTCGCGCAGCGCCGAGGCGTCGTCGCCGGCGGCGAAGGTGCAGTCGATGTCGGCGACCGCGTCGCCGAAATAGGCGCGCAGCCGATCCCAGTCGTCGCCGACGAGCACCGGTGAATCGATGACGAGGACGTGCGCGCTCTGCCCCTTTTCGTCGAGGATGTTGCCGAGGTTGGAGAAGCGGGTGTTGAGGCTCATCACATGCCGTTCGCGCAGGGAGTCGATCGGCGGGTTGGTGACCTGGCTGAAATTCTGGCGAAAGAATTGCGCGACGTGGCGCGGCTTGTCCGAGATGACCGCGAGCGGCGTGTCGTCGCCCATCGATCCGATCGCTTCCTTGGCATCCTCGACCATCGGCGACAGGATCAGTTCCATGTCCTCCATCGTCAGGCCCGCCGCGACCTGGCGGCGCAGCAGTTCGGCGCGGTCCCACGCGGGAAGGCTGGCCTTGCCGCCCTTCGGCAGGTCGGCCATGGTACGGAAGCCCTTGACGCGCGAGGCATAGTCCTGCGCGCCGGCGATGCGGTCCTTGATCGCGCGATCCTCGTAAAGCGTTCCTTCGTCGAGGTCGACCGCGATCATCTGGCCGGGGCCGAGGCGGCCCTTCTTGCGGATGCTCGCCTCCGGCAGCAGCACCATGCCGCTTTCCGATCCGACGACGAGCAGATTGTCGGCGGTCAGCGTGTAGCGCAGCGGGCGCAGCGCGTTGCGGTCCATCCCCGCCACCGCCCAGCGGCCGTCGGTCATCGCCAGCGCGGCGGGGCCGTCCCACGGCTCGGTGACGCTGGCGAGATAGGCGTACATCGCCTTGTGCGCGTCGGGGATATCGTCGTCGTGCCCCCATGCCTCGGGAACGAGGATCAGCTTCGCGGTCGGCGCGTCGCGGCCGGCGCGGCACAGCGTCTCGAACACCGCGTCGAGCGCCGCGGTGTCGCTGGCGCCCGCGGGGATCACCGGCTTGATGTCCTCCGAATGCTCGCCGAAGGCGAGGCTCGCCATCTTGATCTCGTGGCTCTTCATCCAGTTGCGGTTGCCGCGGATCGTGTTGATCTCGCCGTTATGGGCGAGGCAGCGGAAGGGCTGGGCCAGCCACCATTGCGGGAAGGTGTTGGTCGAATAGCGCTGGTGGAAGATCGCGACCCGGCTTTCGAACAGGCGGTTGGTCAGGTCGGGATAGAAATCGGCCAGGCTCTCGGCCAGGAACAGCCCCTTGTAGATGATCGAGCGACCCGACAGGGAGCAGATATAGAAATCGTGGATCTGCGCCGCGATCACCTTCTTCTCGATCCGGCGGCGGACGAGATAGAGCTGCTTTTCGAATTCGGCGAGCGACTGTTCCTCGGGCAGCGGACCGGCGATCATGATCTGCTCGATCTCCGGGCGCGTGCGCTGCGCCTTGTCGCCGATCACCGACACGTCGACGGGCACCTGCCGCCAGCCGTAGATGGTGTAGCCCGCATCGATGATCTCCGCCTCGACGATCGTCCGGCACGCTTCCTGCGCGCCCAGGTCGGTGCGCGGCAGGAAGACCATGCCGACGGCGAGGCGGTTCGGGCGCACCTTGTGCCCCGACGCCGCGATCGCATCGTCGAAGAAGCGTTCGGGCAGGTCGACATGGATGCCCGCCCCGTCCCCCGTCTTGCCGTCGGCATCGACCGCGCCGCGGTGCCACACCGCGCGCAGCGCCTCGATCGCCGCATCGACGACGCGGCGCGACGGCTTGCCGTCGGTCGCGGCGACCAGCCCGACGCCGCAGGCATCGGATTCGAGGTCGGGGCGATACATGCCGGTTTCGGCGAGCCGCGCATGGTCGGGGGTGGGGTAATGGGTCATGTCTTCGTTCCTGACTATGAGGTCGGATCGGTCATGCCGAGCCGCTTGCGCGCGTTGGCGGCGGCACTCTGTTCGGCTTCGTAGGTTGCCGCTTCCAGTTCCTCGACCGCCTTGCGGTCGGCCTCGGACCAGTTGGAGCGGTCGTGGCCCGCGTCGTAATCGTCCGCGGCTGCGGCCGCCGCATCGGCGGCCGCGTCGACGGCATCGTCGGTATAGCTCCATTCGTCGCTGGCCGCGGCTTCGGTGGTCTCGACCGGCGCATTCCACGAATCGCGCGTTTCCTTGAGCGTCTTGACGTCGACCTTGAGCAGTTTGGCGAGCTTGCGCAGTTCGGCGTCGCTCAGGTCGGCCAGCGCGCGTTCCTTCGGCAGCTCCTTGAGCTGACCCTCGACCTGCGGCGCGCGGTCGATGACCTTGTCCGCCAGCGGCGGAACGGCCTTGATCATCGCCAGCATCACCTCCGGATCGGCCTGCAGTGCCATCCATTCGCGGGCATAGGCCTGGCCGGCGGGGGTGGCGAAGAAGGCGTTGAACTGGCCGAGCTGGTCGGCGGCGAAGGTGCGGGCATAGGCGCGCGCAAGCCCCGCGCGCATCGGCGGTTCGAGGTCGGCGAGCACCTCGCTGATCACCGGCTTGATGACGGCGGTCACCTGCTCTTCGCGCTGCTTGCGATGGGGGTCGAACAGGTCGGCGATCGCCTGCTTGCTCGGCGCGTCGAGCGCGGCGATCGTGTCGCTGTCGACGCCGGTCTTGATGCCGATCATCAGGTCCGACGCGCCGTCGACCTGCGCCATGATCGACTTGAAGACCTTGCCGTAGAGATTGTCGAGCATCCGCTCGAGGCTGCCCGCGGGAATCAGCGCGGCCGTCGTCTGCTGCGCGAGCGCGAGCTGCGCGGGGTCGATCGGCGGCAGCGTGTCGGTTGCGAATATCCTTTCGACGAGCGCGATGGCTTCGTCCATTTCCTTGCGCATCCGCGCCTTGGCATCGGCAAGGCTGCTTTCGCTCAGCATCGAATCGTCGGCGACGACCTCTGCCGCCGGCGCTTCCTCGGGTTCGGCCCAGGCGGGCGCGGCGGGGGACAGCAGCGCGACGGTGCCGGCGAGCGCCAGCGATTTCCAGCTCGACATGGTCATGATTCCTTCCTGTTGATCATGCCGCCTTCTTTTCGGTTTTTGCCTTGACCTTCAACCACTTTGCCATCTGTTCGCTGACGTCGCGGCCGTCGCGGATGCCCCAGACGACCAGGCTGGCGCCGCGCACGATGTCGCCCGCGGCGAACACGCCGGGCAGGCTGGTCATCATCGTCTGGTGATCGACGCGCAGCGTGCCCCAGCGCGTGACGCTGAGGTCGGGGGCGCCGAACAGGTGCGGCAGTTCCTCCGGGTCGAAACCGAGCGCCTTGATCACCATGTCGGCGGGTAGGTCGAAGCTGCGGCCCGGATCGGGCTCGGGGTTGCGGCGGCCGCTCGCGTCGGGCGCGCCGAGGCGCATGCCCTGCGCCGCGACCTGCCGGACCGCCTTGTCGGCGGTGAAGCGCTCGGGCGCCGCCAGCCACACGAACTCGACGCCTTCCTCCTCGGCATTGGCGACTTCGCGCTGCGAGCCCGGCATATTCTCCCGGTCGCGGCGATAGAGGCATTTGACCGACTTCGCGCCCTGGCGGATCGCGGTGCGAACGCAGTCCATCGCGGTGTCGCCGCCGCCGATGACGACGACATGCTTGCCCTCGGCATTCAGCCGCCCGTCGTCGAACGCGGGGACCGCATCGCCGAACCCCTTGCGGTTCGAGGCGATCAGATAGTCGAGCGCGGCGACCACGCCCTCGGCATCCTTGCCGGGGACGGCGATCTCGCGCGCCTTGTAGACGCCGGTCGCGATCAGCACCGCGTCGTGCCGCTGGCGCAGCGCGTCGAGCGTCGCGTCCCGGCCCACCTCGAACCCGGCGTGGAAGTGGATGCCGCTTTCGGCGAGCCGCTCGATGCGGCGCATCACCACCTCCTTCTCCAGCTTGAAGCCGGGAATGCCGTAGGTGAGCAGGCCGCCGGCGCGGTCGTGGCGGTCATAGACATGCACCTCGTGCCCCGCGACGCGCAGATATTCGGCGGCGGTCAGCCCGGCCGGGCCGGCGCCGACGATGCCCACCGACTGGCCCGTCGCCGGGCCCGCGCGGACCGGCTCGACCCAGCCCTCGGCCCAGGCGGTGTCGGTGATGTATTTCTCGACGCTGCCGATGGTCACAGCGCCGTGACCCGCGCTCTCGATCACGCAATTGCCTTCGCACAACCGGTCCTGCGGGCAGATGCGGCCGCAGATCTCGGGCATCGTCGAGGTCGCGTTCGACAGCTCGTACGCCTCGCGCAGCCGCCCCTCCGCGGTCAGGCGCAGCCATTCGGGGATGTGGTTGTGCAGCGGACAATGCACCGAGCAATAGGGCACGCCGCACTGCGAACAGCGCGCCGACTGATCGCGCGCATCGGGCGCGGCGTAGCGCTCGGCGATCTCGCGGAAATCGCGCGCGCGCTCCTCCGGCGAGCGCTTGTCGGGATAGGATTGGTCGTGCCCCACGAACTGGAGCATGCGATCGGCAGCCATGCATTTTTTCCCTTCGTTGCGAGGGCGGATGCAGGAGCGCCGAAAGGCTGTCATCAGGAAAAGCGGATTTAAGGCAGTAATGCTGACCTTAAATCCGCTCGATTCTGGAAAGTCGCTTATCTCACGCAATCATCTTTCAAAATTAGTAAAATATCGGACCTATCTTAGGGCCAGCCAGACCAGCGCCGCGGCGCCGACGATGATTCGATACCAGGCGAAGGGGCCGAATCCGTATCGCGTCACGACGGCGAGGAAGGCCTTGATCACCGCCCAGGCGACGATGAAGGACACGAACGCGCCGAGCGCGATCAGGCCCAGGTCGTTCCGGGTGATCGATTCGTGATGCTTGGCAAGCTGCAGCACCGTCGCGCCGGTCAGCGTCGGCAGGGCAAGGAAGAAGCTGAATTCGGCGGCGGTCTTGCGGTCGATGCCGAGCGCCATCGCGCCCATGATCGTCGCGCCCGAGCGGCTGACCCCCGGGATCATCGCGATGCACTGGACAAGGCCGACGATGATCGACTGGCGCGTCGTCAGCGCAGCGACCCCACCGCTGTCGACGGGTTTCGCGAACCGCTCGACGAGCAGGATGGCGACCCCGCCGATCACCAGCGCCCAGGCGACGACGACGGCGTTTTCGAGCAGCGCCTCGATATAATCGCCGAACGCGAGCCCCAGGACGACCGCGGGCAGGAAGGCGAGCAGCAGGTTGCGCACGAAGGCGATCGCCACCGGATCGCGCCGGAAGAAGCCGACGATCATCTCGCGGAACAGCCGCCGGTAGAGGACGACGATCGCGAGGATCGCGCCCGGCTGGATCGCGATGTTGAACACCGCCCAGCGCGCCGCGTCATAGCCGAGCAGCTCGGTCGCGAGGATCAGGTGGCCGGTCGAGGAGACGGGCAGGAATTCGGTCAGCCCCTCGACGATGCCGAGGATGATCGCGGTCAGCCACAGGCTCATCGACGCTCTCCCGCCGGCGCGTGCCCAGGGGGAGGGGCAAGCGGGGGGGGAGGGGGAGCGAACGGCAAATCGGCTGGGGGCATGAACGATCCTGCGAAGCGAAGACGAATAGGCGAAGGGGCGGCCGGCTCGGTGCCGGACGCCCCTTTCCCTGACGGACCTACGCAGCGCGTGCGGATTTTTCCAGCCGCTATTTGAAAAGCGCGCGGCCGGGCGCGCCGGAGCGGGCGGTTAACGCGCCGCGGCCCCGGCAAAGCGGCCGTGGCGGCGATACTGGACGAGCCAGCCCTCGGCGACCGCGGCGAGCGACGTCGGCGTGATGCCGAGCTGCGCGAGCCCGGCGGCGCCGGGGGCGACGACATTGTCGACCTGCAGCATCCGCCACTGATCGCGGGTGATCGGCGCGCCGGGCAGCCAGCCCAGCCCGGCGGCGAGCGCCCCCGCGACGGCGTCGGGCACCTCGACGAACAGCCGCTTTCGTCCGGTCGCGGCGGCGATCCACTGCTGCAGCGCGGCCATCGTCAGCACCTGCGGCCCGCCCAGTTCGAACAGGTCGCTTGCGGCCGGCGCGGCGAGCGCCGCGACCACCGCATCGGCGACATCGCCGACATAGACGGGCTGGAGCTTCGTCTCCGGCGCGATCACCGGGACGACCGGCGTCATGCGCATTAGCGCCGCGAAACGGTTGATGAACCGGTCCTCGCGCCCGAAGACGATCGACGGGCGCAGAATCGTCGCTTCGGGGAAGGCGGCGCGGACCGCGGCCTCGCCGTCGCCCTTGCTGCGGCCATAGGCCGAGGCACTGTCGCGATCGGCGCCGATCGCCGAAACATGGGCGAAGGCGCTCGCGCCCGCTGCTTTTGCGGCGGCGGCGGCATGGCCGGCGCCCTCCGCCTGCACCGCGTGCATCGCGTCGAAGCTGCCGGCGAGGTTGACGACGGCGTCGCTGCCCTGGACCGCGCGCGCGACGCTCGCCGCATCGCGCACGTCGGCGGCGACGAACTGCGTCTGGCCCAGGCCGCCGAGCGGCTTCAGGAACACCGCCGCGCGCGGGTCGCGCTGCGCGACGCGCACCCGCGCGCCCAGCGTCAGCAGGCGTTGCACGACATAGCGGCCGACGAACCCGCCGCCGCCCAGCACCGTGATCAATTGTCCGTCGAGGTTGCGCATCGCGTCGCCCTGTATCCGATTCTCCACCGGCGCCGCGGCGCCGCTCGCGCTCCCATGCCGCGAAGCGCCCGCGGGGGCAAGGGCATGTGTCGCGGGCGGCGACGCAAATCCGCGCTTCGGCAAAATAATCGCGCCGCGCCCGTGCAGCGCGGTTGACAAGCGCCAGCCCCCGCCGCTAAGCGCCCGCTCCTACCCCGTGCCCAGATGGCGGAATTGGTAGACGCACCAGCTTCAGGTGCTGGCGATCGCAAGGTCGTGGAGGTTCGAGTCCTCTTCTGGGCACCATTTTGCACTAGGGCTTGAAAACCCTAGGAATTAGCGGAAATCTTAGGCTTTTTACGAGCGTCTAGTACAAAGGTACGAGGACAACGGCCTATGTGTTCATACCTCCATCGCGCCCCGAACGGGGTCTATTATTTCCGCATGGGGATACCTGCGACCTGCGCCCCTCCAACAGCAACCCTAACGAATGGATCATCACCCCAGCTTGTCGGACCATCCTCTACCGCCACCTTCAAGCCACTGTTTGCGAAGGCTGTAGATAATCGCTGAGCGAACTGTATCGATACATCATTTGGGGCGGGTTCAATAACAATGCCCTCAAGATACCGAGTTCCATTATCCTGACCAAACCAAATGACTTCTGCGCCTGCTAACTTTAGCTGATTGCAGATCGAGCGGCCGAGACTCTGCATCTCATTGTCTATTCCATACACTCTAATCTGCACTTTCGGCCCGATTTTGATGGCCGATGACACAACGTCATCAAGCGGCGGAGAAAGCCGTTGCGCCGGTGCTTCATTGTATGTCTGTGATCCGTAATTAGGGGCGTCGTTGAAAATGCCCCTACGATTATCATTCTCAGTCATAGTACTATGTACCCCTAACGCTTCGCCTTCCTGTGATTTGTCATCAGTATCGCGAGTATAGAAGAATACTATAAGCCACAGGAGCGTGATAGCGATAGCGGCAAGTATGTTTGAGCGAGAAACTAGACTGAGCGCCCACGCATATTGATTGGCAACACTGCTCTTTGCCTCAGGCCAAATCGCAGCGGCGGCTATCGCGGTCGTCACATAGAACGCGAACACCCCTACCGCAGCGGCAGGAAACCAAAGCAAGAAACGATTGATTAGGTGACGATCCTTAGCGCGCATATGGAGATACTAGGCGTACAGGGCACGGTGTAAACCGGAGAGCGTTGCCAACCCGGTTCGAGACCTTAACGCGGACCCACATTGGCCAACCCCTTGCCTCGGCTAGTACAAAAGCCTAATACAACCGTCCCGACGCCCTTTTAGAAAACCGCAGAAATCCGCCATTTTTGGTGTCAACCGTAAAATCCTCTTCTGGGCTCCACTTTCCGTCCATCACCAGCCGATGACGGCACCGATAGATCGTCAAGCGACATTCAGACCCGGATAATCCGTCCGATGTTTTCACATGCGGCGATGCCACTCTTTGCGAGTGCAAAATCTTGCGACCGTCTGAATCAAGGCTTTCCACGCAAGAAATGAATCCTCCGCGTGTCGGGATTCTCCGCACCATCAAGGTTTTTCCCTTTCAGAACTGACAAATGGTGTCAGCCATCCGGATTTTCGTGGGAGCCGCGCCCTGACCGCGTAATCGAACCCGATCGAGGCAATGGCATCGGGAGGGAAGCGTGCGCGGTCGGATTTTGGGCTTTCAGGAAGAAGCGGGCGTCATTCAGGGTGACGATGATGCGCGCTATTCGTTTACGCGGACCGATTGGCGCGACGCCGGCGACCCGCAACGGGGCACACTCGTCGATTTCGTGGTCGAGGATGGCGGCGCGCGCGAAATCTATATCGCGCTCGGGTCGAAAGCACCCGGCGCGGGGGCGCTGAAGCCGGCGCCCAACCTCAGCGACGCATCCGCGATCAGCGAGGAGATCGTGGACAAGTTTCGCGCCGCATCGACCCGCGACGACGCGATCGGCGACCTGCTCGGCCGGCTGAAGCTCGCGCCGCAGATGCTGCTCGCGGCGCTCATCCTGTTCGCGGCCTTTTCCATGACCTTCATGTCGACGGGGTTCAATTATGAAAACGGGCGCATCCACAAGGATCTGAGATATCTGGCGGCAGGTGGGGACCATAGCCTGCTGGACGTGCCGTCGGCCGCCGGCGACAATCAGGCCGGGGTCGAAACGACCCGGGCCAGCATCGCGAAGGAACTCGATCAGCAGGGCGTAACGGTCGCCGGCGAGTTCGGCGATTCACCGGAGGTCGCCCAACTGCAGCGCGCGGTGGGGAAGGTCAACGCCGCGATGGACAAGTTCGACAATATCATGACCTTGTCCAAGCTCGTCTGGCTGGTTCCGCTCCTCGCTCTCCTGACGATCGCCGCCGGCTGGATGCGCAATGCCATGGTGAAACCGCTCGGAACGGCGTTGGGCGTTGTCAGCTGCGCGTCCACCTTCATCCCCTATCTGTGGGAAAAGCAGACCATCGCGTTGCTTGAAGCGGCGATGACGATGACGATGGTGCGGGACGACGTCAATCTCTCCGCCCTGAAGCGCGCGATCGAAAAGTCGATCGCCTTGCAGGGCGGCGGATGGCTGATCCTCCTGCTCGGTGCCGGCTGCATCTATCTCGGCGTGGCGAAGCGCCGCGCTGCGGCCGACTGAGGGAGGCGGCGCGTGATCGATCGCAAGAATATCGCGGTCCTTGCCGCCTGCCTGCTGGCTCTCGGCGGGGGCTATTGGTGGCTGGAGGGCGGGTCGATCCAGATCCCCGGGCTTGGGGACGATCGGAAAGCCGCCGTCGCCTCCGCGGGAACCGACGCCGCGCCGGCGGCGCCCGCCAGCGCCGGCGAGGCGGATGCGCTTTACCAGAAGGCCATCCTCGCCTGCCTCCTCGCGGCCTCCTATGGCGCGGAGCGCGGCGCCCGCATCGATCAGGTCGAGACGCTGACCGGGAGTATCGGGTCCGACCCGTCGGCGCTGTCGAGCGAGGAGCGTCGCGATTTCGATGCGCTGATCGCACAGCTTCCCGAACATCGGCGCGAGCGCGACGCGAGCTACGCCCTCTATTTCAGCGGGATCGAAGCGCTCGCCGCGGCAAAGGCCGAACAGACGGCGGCGGCCTTCGACGCGATCAGCGCCGAACTGGACCGGGCGGGGCTGCAGCGTCTGACGCGCTACGTCCCGGCCATTCGCCAGCATATCGACAATCAGCGTAGCCAGCCGCGCGACGCGGCCCGCGATCAGCGGTGGATCGAGGAGTTGAAAGATGCCGTCCGGAACTGAACGCCATATCCTTTCCCGTTCTCGCCGCCGGGCGGTTTGGCGGCATATGATAAGCGCCGTGACATTTGGCGCGCTGGTCGCGGCGGCGCCGACACCGGCCTTCGCCAAATCGACGCGCTTTACCGACAATTGCCTCGAAGCGCGTCAGCCGTTCAGTCGCATCAAAAATTTTCAGGGGAACCGGATCGCCGGCGGAGCGCTGATCGGCGCCGGGCTTGGCGCGCTGGTCGGCGTGCTGGGCAATTCGGGCAAGCAGAACAAGTCGAGCGTTCTGCCCACCGTGCTGGCCGGTGCGGCGGCCGGCGGGGCGGCGGGCTATCTGAGCTCGATTTCGCAGGATCAGCGCAACAAGGATGAGTTGCGCGCGGCGATCGACGCGGACTTCGACCCGGTGATGAATCAATATTCCGCGCTTCCGGGGCAGTTGGAGGCATTGGGCCAATGCCGCAGGACCCAGATCGAGACGGTGGAAAGAGAGGCCGGTGCCGCGACGCTGTCGAGAAAGGAAGCCGAAAAGCGGCTGGCCAGTATCGAGAAGTGGATCGCCGAGGATGATCGGGTGATCGCCAAGGCTTCGGGCATTCAGGGACAGACGGTCACGACCTTTGCGCAGGCCAATGCGGTCGCCGATGGTGCCGATCCGACGCTGGCCCAACAGGATGGCTGGGCCAGCCGCTATTATGGCATCGACGACGATGCTCCGGTGGAAACGGCCGAGGCTGCGGCCGTAACACGCTATATCCGCGCCTCCAGCGGCGCTCGCCTTCGCGATGCTCCTTCGACCGGCGGAAGGATCATCGAAACGGTCGCGAACGGGGCGGCGGTCGATGCGCTCGGCGACGGGGGCGACGGATGGATGTTCGTGCGCACCGCATCGGGCATGAACGGATATATCCACGGCGGATTGCTCGGCGCCAGCGCGATGCCGGTCGCGGTTGCGGCGAAGCCCGCGGCGGCGTCGCCCGGGCGTGCGCGCGTCGATCGGGCGGTAAAGGCCCAGCGCAGCTTCGCGGCGACGCAGGAGCGGGAGAAGAAAGCGACGACGGTGCGGCTGGCGGCGGCGCGGTCGCTGCTCGCGGGGGCCTGACGTGCGGGCCGGTCCGGATGCGGCGGAGGCGCGATTGACGACCCTTCGTCGCTCCAGTCTCCCGATCGGCGTAAGCGATCCGGTCGCGGGAGATGGCGCAACCATCCTGTCGAGATGTGCCGGTGCGGCTTTGGAAATTCTTTGAATCGGTGCCGGGGCTTCGAAGGCGGATTGCAACCGGCGGAATAGTTCGAGGGAGGCTTCCACGGCCGCTGCATCGGCAGATCGGCGGGTGCGCAAGGAGACGGAAATGGCGATTGCAAAGGTGAAATCAGCGGACGAGATTACCTATTTTACCAAAAGCGGAACGGTGCTCGACGGCCAAAATTCATCGACGACGCGCGTCTTTGGCGGGGGCGGTCAGAACAATTCTCCGGTGCATATCTCGTCCAGCACCACACAGCATCTGCACCTGTTCGTGCGCCAGGACGACGGCAAGGAGTTTGACACGACCTTCGACAATATCGGCGTGGCTGTTCGCGCCGGGCATCGCGTGTCGGTAATATTCGCGATGCCGAAGAACGATGATGGGGGTTACGCCACCGGGCTCGTCGTTCACGACACCGGCAGAACTTCGATTTGCAGGGCAACCGCCAATTCCCTGGTCAAGCGTTTCAATGAATGGCTGGGTTTGGCGATGGGCATATTCCTGCCGTTCGTCATCGCAGCCATCTTTGGTGATTGGAGCGATTGGGGGTACTTCTGGCTGTTCGGGGTTTTGGTCGTCAGCGGCTATCTTTTCTCCAGGAAGCTTCACAGCAATGCGGTGCGCGACGCCATCGTCGATGGCGTGCAAGTCGAAATGAACAAGGCGATCGAGCAGGAGAAGGCCCGTGCAAAAGCGGCGTGAACCGACCAGGGGCGGTATCGCTCGCCTGTCGGTTTTTTCCCTGGTTTCGGTGATCGCGGTTGCCATCGCCAGTTGCGGCTCGGAATCCAGTGCCGATGCGGCGGCAGGCATGTCGACCCGGCAACAGGCGGCGGAGCAAAGCGCGGGAACCGAAAGCGGCGCAACCGCAGTCGTGGCAAATTCCGTGCTCCCCGCTGCCGCGCTTTCGGCATGGGAAGGCTATGCCCGCGGCGAGTGCCGCGACATGGGGGTGCGTTTCAGCACCGTGCGCTTTGCTCCGATCCAATCCGTCGATCCCAAGCAGGAATCTGCCGCGAACGAGGGCGCTTTCATCGCCGCAGAATTCAACGGCGACGGACGGCCCGATTTTGTTGTCACCACACAGAATTGGGGGTGCGCGGAGGAGGCGGATCATGGCAAAATGGGGCCGCCTTACGACTTCATCATCTCGACCGCCGCAGGCTATCAGGTCGCCTATGGATTTAACGGCGATATCGGTCCCGAGGACGTCAAGCGCCGGGGCAAGCGCGATGTCGTCGAATATCGCCGCGGCTGGAACGGCAATTGCGGCTATATCGAAACCGCGGTGTGGGGCTGGAACGGCACTCAAATGGACGTGATCGAGCGCCGCGACGACAAGGGGAAACTCGTCGATAAGGAAGGTTGCGCCGTCGGCGCGCAAGCCGCGGCCGGGCCGGCGAGCTTCCCGCCGATCCCGAAAGGCTATTACGCCGTCGGTACGACCTGTGCGCGGGCCGCCAGCGCGCAAGCTGCCAGCGATGGGCCAGGCAGCCTGGCTTACTTCGATGAAAGCGCGCTGACTTGGTTCGATGGCGGGCCGGAGATACGGAGCTTTGAATCGCTCGGGAACAACCGCTTTCGGGTTCATGCCCGTTCGTACGGCAACGGCGATGACACCAAGGGGACAAGCACGAATTTTGTCATTCGCGTCACCGGCGCATCCAGCTTTGTCGCGGAAGCGGGGTCGACTCTCTTCGACGAGCCGGAAACTTATACGCATTGTCCCACCGGCACGGTACCCAAGGGAGTTCGCGATTGGTTTGAAGGCTAGCGGCGATCGCCCGGGGATGACGGCGCGCGCCGATTCATCGTCCCAGGCAGGCGTTGCGGCTTTTCCCGCAACAGTGTCTACCGTTCGCATGTCCACCCGCGCGGCGTCATCGAGGGCAACTTGAGCCACGAAAATCCGGGCGCTACCGTTGCAAAGATCGCAAGCGATTGGTGCGAAAGAATCACTCGATTTTTGCGCAAACCCCCCACATCAAAGGGGCTTGGCGTAAAAGCGGGGTAGGGGTGGCAATGACGGCATGTGGGGGATCGCCGAAGGGCGGATGCACGGGGTCGGCCTTCGCCGTCTTGCCCGCGCTGCTGGGAATCGCGAGCATCGCCTGGGCGACACCGGCGGGCGCCGCGGAGGCGGAAGCGGTGACGGTCGCGCCCAGCGCCGCCTATACCGCCGCCTATGAGGCCGGCGACTTTCGCACCTCGACGCGACTCGCCAAGGCGGAACTCGATGCGTGCCGGGCGCGTGCCGACCTGCCGCCCCGGTCATGCTACCAGCTTTGGAACGAACTGCTCGACAGCGGTCTGTACGCGCAGGACGATGTGCTGGTCGAAGCGGAAGGCCTGGCTTTTCTCGCGGCCGCGGAAGCCACGGACGGGCCGGACAGCGAAGCGATCGCGTCGGCGTCCGGCCTTCTGGCATCGCTGTACCTGCGCCGCGGCCGATATGAAGAGGCGGCGGTGCTTCGCGCCCGGGATATCGCGATCACGCGCAAGCTGTTCGGGTCCGACCACCCCGACCTGGCCGTCAGCCTGGGAAACGAGGGCGTGCTGCTGGATTATATGGGCCGCTACAAGGAGGCGGAGGATCGCTATCGCCAGGCCATCGCCATAGCCGAAAAGGGAGGGGAGGAGAGCGCGCCGCTGTTGGCCGCCCAGTTCAACAATCTGGCCCGCAATCTCGACAATCAGGGCCGGCTGGAGGAATCCGCCGCGCTCTCCGCCCGGGTCATCGAACTCCAGTCGCGCCTCTATCCCGCCACGCATCCCGTGCGCGCGACGACGCTCCTCAATCGCTCTATCGTGCTGCGTCAGCTCAACCGTTTCGACGAGGCGGAATCGCTGTCGCGCGAATCCTATGCCATCTATCTCGAACGGCTGGGTCCCGACAGCCGCGACACGCGCAGGGCCGAACTGGGCCTTGCCAAGACGCTTGCGACGCTTGGGCGCCCCCGCGCGGCCGAGCAATTGTTCCTCAACAACATGCGCTATGCCCGCGAACTGGCGCCGGCGCGCGAGCAACCCTTTACGCTCGTCGCCTACGCCGATTTTCTGGTGAGCGAGGCGCGGCCCGACGAAGCGATCCCGCTGCTGCGCGAGGCGCTGTCGATCCTCGACGCGAGCAGCGGGGAATCGGGCGCCGATCCCGCGCTCATCGCCAAGACCCGGCTGACGATGGCCGAAACGCTGCAGGCGGCCGACCGATTGGAAGAGGCCGAGGCCGAAGCGCGGCAAGCGCTCGCCGGGTTCGTCACCGCAAATGCGCTTCTGCGCCTCGACATCCAGGCGGTGCTGGCGTCCGTTCTGGCCCAGCGCGACAAGAGGGCCGAAGCGATCACCCTCTATCGCACCATCCTGCCCGGATATGAAAAGCTGCTTCCGGCCGCGCATTGTCAGACGCTGAACCTGCGCGCCGGGCTTGCGAAGCTGCTGGCGCGCGACCCCGCGACGCTGCGCGAAGCGCTGACATTGCTGGAAGAGGCCGCCGCGGAATCGCTGACGCGCGAGACGATCGACAGCTTCGGTTCGGCGGACGGGCTGGGCCCGGGCAAGGGTCTGTGCAACATCGCCGAGACCGAGATCGACGTCGTGGCGGCGATGCTCGATGCCGGGCAGATGACCGAAGGCGAGGCCGCGTTGCGCAGCTTCGCCGCGGCACAGCGCGCGCACCGCAGCGCCGCGATCCGCGCGCGCGATCTCGTGCAGGCGACCATCAGCGCGGGGGACGACAGGCTGGCGGGCCTCGAACGCGAGCGTTTCCTGCTCGCGCGGCAGATCGTGAAGGACGAGCGCCATCTGATCCGGGCGCTCCGCGACAACCCCGACGGCACGGAGCATCGCTATACCGCCACCAGCGTCGCCGAGGCCCGCCTCCGCTTCGATGCGCTGAGCCACCGGATCCGCGCCGACTATCCGGACTATGAAGTCGCGCTGCGACCGACCCCGCTGGACGTCGCCGTGCTTCGGCAGGGCATGCAGCGCGATGAAGCGCTGCTCCTGACGCTGCCGACGGTTCGCGCCAACCACATGTGGCTTGTCACGCCGCACGGTATCTGGTGGCGCAGGGCGGGCTTGTCGATGGAACAGTTCGGCGGTGCGATCGCCTCGCTCAATGCGTCGCTGCAGCCCACGTCGGGCGAAATCGTGCGCGGTCAAATGGACGCGCGGGCAACGACGCTGCGTGCCTTCGACCGCGCCGCCGCCGACAGGCTGGGAGAGGATATGTTCGGTCCTTTCGGCGAGCAACTCGCCGAAGTCCGAAGTCTGCGCGTGGTCCAGTCCGGTCCGCTGGCTCATCTGCCGCTATCGCTGTTGCGCTGGAACGGCGACTGGATCGTCGACCGTTTTCGGATCACGCGCCTGCCATCGGTGGCGAGCATCGCCGCCGGCAGCGGACCGGGACTGGCGGCGGGAGGAATCGTGGCCCTCGGTGCCGTGGACTCCGCGGAACCGTCGTTGCCGCCGCTCGCCGGCGCGGAACGCCAACTCGACGATCTGGCGCGCATATTCGGAGCGACGGCGACGGTGCGCAAGGGCGAAGCGGCCACGAAAGGCTGGCTGGCCACGGCGCCGGAGGTCGCATCGGCCGCCGTCATCATTTTCGCGACGCACAGCACCCGCCTTCCCGGCCCCGTTGTCGAACCGGCGCTGCAACTGGCCCCCGAAACGGGGGCGGCGGCGAACGACGGGCTATTGTCGCTGACCGACATCGGCAGCCTGCGCCTCGATCATCCGCTGGTCGTGCTGACCGCCTGCGATACGGCGACCGCGATGCCGGGGGACGCCGACCCCCTCAGCAGCTTCGCCCGGGCCTTCTTCCTGGCGCGCGCGCGCAACCTGCTGGTGAGTCACTGGCCGCTCGACGATGCCGCTGCCTATGTCCAGATGCGCGAATTTTTTTCGCAGGTCGGCGCGGACCCGCGGATCGACCTGGCTGACGCGCTGCGCAAGTCGGCGATCGCATTGCGCGACGATCCCTCCGGCCGCTGGCGCCATCCCCGTTATTGGGCGGCGCTTTCCTATGTTGCCGGCGGTCCCGGAGTTCCCGCGGATTCTGGGGCGAAACGCACCGCAACCGTCAGTCCGCCGTCCTCGCGATCGGCGAAGTGAACCAGCGCATCGTGGCGTTCGGCGATACGCAGCACCAGCGCGAGGCCAAGGCCGGTCCCCGCGACATCCTGCGTGGCCTGGCCCCGTGCAAGCAGCATCCCCGGCGTTTCGGGGAAGTTGGCGAGGCCTTGCCCCTTGTCGGATATTTCCAGCAACGCGCCGTCGGCATCGGCGCGGACGCGCAGGCGAAGCGAACTTCCCGGCGGTGAATATTTGAGGGCGTTATCGACCAGATTCGCCATGAGCCGTTCGATCAGCGCCCGTTCCCCCATGATGAAAGCGGGGTGCAGGCTCCGCTCCAGTTCGATCTCCTTGCTCTCGGCGACCTCGCCGAAGAGTTCGGCGATCTCGGAGGCGACCTCGTGCAGCGGGACGCGTTCGACCTTCAGGTCGCGAATGCGCATCCCGGTAATGAACAGGACGCCGTCGATCATCTGCAGAAGGTCGTCGATCGTCGCGCGCGCCAGCAAAGAGGCGTGGGCCGGGTCGTCCGACCGTGCCTGAATCGCCGTCGCCGCCCTTGCCACCGGTCCGCGCAATTCATGCGCGATCTGTTCGGCGATCAGTTCGTGGTGCCGCAGCTTCTCGCGCAGCAGGTCGAGCAGGGCGTTGACGCGCGCCGACACCCGGCCCAGCGGGTCGCGGCGCCGGTCTTCGATCCGAACGGAACGGCGGCCCTGGCTGAAAGCCGTGAGGGTCGCTTCGATCGCCGCGATTCGCTTCTCGGCCGTGCGGATCGAAAGGAAGGCGAAGATCAGCCCGCCCGCCAGAATGATGACGGTAAAGCCCCCGACGACCTGGATCGTCCGATCGCGCAGCGCGGCGAAACCCTCGATCCGGCGCCCGGTGAAAAGCAGGAAGTGACCGTCGAGCAGCATGACCCGGCCGATCAGGACCGGCGACTCGCCGGCGGCGACGATCGGCTTTTCGGTGGGAACGCGCGGGATGCTCCGGGGCCAATGCTCCATGTTGCCGGCCAGCGTCGCGCCATTTTCAGGATCGACCAGTAAATAGGCCAAACCGCCGCCGGCGCCGCGGGCGCCCCGGTCTTCCAGCACTTCGATCGCGGTGACGACCCCGTCGACGTCGGTCAGCCGCGTCAGCGCCGCGACATCGGCATTCACTTCATTTTCCGCGCTGCGCATCATCTGATCGCGGGTGGTGAGGAGGAAAAGCGCCGCGGCACCCGGCAGGATCGCGAGCAGCGCCAACAGCAGCAAGGCGCGTCGCCACGACCAGCGGGACAGTTGTTCGATCACCCGAGCGCCAGCCTGTAACCGACCCCGGGCACCGTCGCCACGACCTCGAAACCGGTGACTTCCCTTATGTCCTTGCGCAACCGCGATACCCCCGCCTGGATCGGCTGGGCCTGGGTGTCGAGGTTCCTCCATTTGGCCCACACCCGCTGCCACAACGCGTCCTGCGTGACGATGTCGCCGTCCGCCTCGACCAGCATCAGCAGGATGTCGAAGCCTTGCCCCCTCAGGTTGATCCGGCGGTCGAACCAGTGCGCGCACCGAAACTGGCGGCTCAGGTGCAGGGGCCCCGCGTGGACCATGTCGGCGTCGGCCACCGCGATGCGCCGCCGGATCGCGCGAATCCGCGCGCACAGTTCGTCGCCGTCGAAGGGCTTGGCCAGATAGTCGTCCGCGCCTTCGTCCAGTGCGGCGGCGGCGCTGTGCTGGCGGGCGAACTGGGTCAGCATCAGGATCGGTTCGGGCGATTTCTGGCGGCGAAGCTGCGACAGCACGTCCGCCCCCGTCATCGGGGAATTCGCGATGTGCATGTCGAGGATCACGGCATCGAACGCGGCGCGGCCGAGGCCGGCGAGCAGGTCCTCGCCGGTACGAAAGAAGCTGCCTTGCCAGCCGGCGGCGTCGAGTGTCCGGCGAATGCGATCAATCCAGTAGCTTTCATCTTCGAGTATCGCGATATGCATAGGCTGCGCTTTCCCCCCGGATCGTTTCATACTAGGCTAATCCGTCTATGGATGCATTTGACGAATCCCGTCAGGAAATGAAGTGGCGCCGGTCCTCGCGCCGATCCGCGATGGCCTTCGCCGGGCTGGTCGCCGGGGTTCTCGCGACCGGGTTCGCGGGGGCGGAGGAGGCATCGCCCAGCGCCGTCGAGTGGCTGGCGAGGGCCGATGTCGCGCGCGAACAGGCCTATTCCACGTCCGATCCGCAGCAGCGCGCCGAAGCGCTGGTCTCGTCCGCAGAGATGCTGAGCTGGGCGAAAGGACAGGTTTTCCTGCCCGGTGGCGGCGTCGCGCCGATCGATTATGAAAGGCGGTTGGCCGAAGCGCGGCAGGCGGCCGAGAAGGCGGGCGACAGCCGCGACGATCTGCTCGACCGGCTGGCCAGGCTTCCGGGCATCGACCGCGGACGCGAAGGGGGGCGGCAGAAAGTGACCCGGCCGCCCGGCGATCCGGCCTCCGTCAACATCCGCTTCGAAGGCGGCGCGCCCGCGATCGTCTATGCCCGTACGCAATTTCCGGCCCCGCTCCGCCTGCGCGTTCGCGACGAAGCCGGCAATATCCTCTGCAACGAGGAGCGCGCGCGCGGACGCGTTCTGTGCCGCTGGCGTCCGCTCAGCCCGCAGAGCGTCGTCGTCGATACCATCGCGCCCGACGGCGGCAGCGCCGGAGCGATCAGCATCTTCACCAACTGAACCCGCGCCGCCTGACAGATTTTGTCACGTGCGCCGAGGCGCCTTTCCATTGCATCGTGCCGCCGATGAAAGCCGGCGTCCGTCGGCCGGTCCGGACAGGGAGGCGCCGCAATGGGGGTGGAGGATAAAGGAGGATTGCGGGGCGAAACGGACAGGGGTGGCGGGTCCAGCCTGTTCGTACTGGCCGCCTGTGCCTTGCTGCTGGGCGGGGGCTGGTATTGGCTGGAAGGAGGTTCGGACCGAGCCGAACCGGTCGCCGCGCCCGCAGCCCCCGAAGCGAGCCCGGATCAGGATACCCCGCCGGCCATGACGGGCGAGGCCGAAGGCGAAGGCACGCCGGCAGGCGCGTCTTCCGGCAGCGCCTTGTTCGGCGGGCTGGGCGGAACGGACGTCGCCGACAATCCAGCCGAGACCCCGCCGACGCCGTCACCGGCGCCATCCTTGCCGCCGCCCTCCTCGGGCGCCGCGCCGCTGTTCCGCCAGGCGATGGTCGGAAGCTGGTCGCGGGAGAATAGATCCTGCGAAGCCGCGTCGACGATGATCCTCGGCGAAGATGGCACCTTCGTCGTGGGGAACGAGGCGGCGGGCGACTGGAAGCTGCTGGGCAACCGGCTGATCCTGCAAGCCCGGTCGACCAGGAAATCCGAAGGGGACCTGGCCGTGTTCGAGGTGGAGCCATTGGGTAACGGTCGTATCCGCGCGAAAGGCCCCGACGGCACCATCTCTGTGCTGGTGAAATGCCCTGATTTCTAGGGTTCCGGGGGGCGTCGGCGGGGCACCAGCGGCGACAAGCATCCGATATGGCAATGGAACCCCTCGAAAAGCCAGCCTCACTTACGATCAGACAAGAAATGGAGCGGCCTATATGTCCTCGTGTCATTTCCGCATATCGAGAACCGGTATCTTTGGCCTGGCCGTCGTCGCCGTGGCGGCGTGCGGGTCGCAATCCCCTGCACATGACAGCGCAAATGCAGCGACCCTGGCGACACAATCCGCCGCCAATGCGACAGGGGCTCCAGCCGTCGCGGCTGGGGCGTTGCCGATCGAGCAGGGCATCTACGGCAATGTCGAGGGAGGAAGCTGCGCGCGCGCATCGCTGGTCTTCTTCTACGATGGCGCGAATTACGGATATGTCAAACAGGCCGAGCCGGGCGCGAACGGCGCTGGCGCATATTCGGAGGTCAATCCTATCCACCGTGTCGGAGCCCCGTCACGCGACAGCGATTTCTACGATTATTATCGTGGCTACACACTCGTCTGGAATGCGGAGAATGCAGATGGCGACGAGGATATTCTGGGGATAAAAGCGGAAGGCGACGGTCGGTTTTCCAGCATCCAGGTCAGTCAGGGCGGTGCCTCGGGCGGCGAGATGATCTCGGAAGAGGCCTATCGGAAGTGCGCCTTCGCGCAGCTTTCTCCTCAGATGCAGGCGACGATCCGCGCCGAGCGGCCGCAACTGGCCGGCGCCGCAACCGGACAGGCGAGCACCGCGTCGCATATCCAGGGTTCCATTGAATTTCCTCCGATGGAGAAGGGATATTACGCCATCCAAACGAGCTGCGCGGCGGCGGTCGCAGACCCCTATCTGACGTTGATGTATATCGACGAGAAGCGCCAGAGCGCCGCCGATGGCAGTACGGAAACCCTTGGCTTCAGGAGTTTGGGTCACGGTCGCTACGAGCGAAGCTATCGCGCGGTCGATCCCAGCGGAAAATCCTACACGGACAGTCAGGTAATGGCGGTCAGGAGCCGCACCAGTTTCACCGTCGAATATGATGACGGCGAACATGTCACGCACACATATTGCCCAACCACCCAGATTCCGCGAGCCGAACGAATGGAATGGGGGGATCTTGTCCTCAATAGATGATCGCTAGCGCAGGCGGTGCCTGCCTTGTCCTCCTACCGCAGTGACATAAGCTCGCGGCGCGTCAGCTTTCCACGAATTCTCGCCAAAGGGCGCCAGTCAGCAGCCTGGCGAACGAAAGGCTCCGCCAGCCCGGCTCTTCACTTGCATGCCCTACGGCGCCCGGGCGGACGGATGCTTCCTAGAATTCGATCGAGGCCGACGCCTTGAAGGTGCGCGGGCCACCCTGCAGCAGCCGCGAGCCGAAGGCGCTGAAGGCGTTGTAGGCAGAAGCCCAGTAGCGCTTGTTCGCGACATTATCGACGTTGAAGCGCAAGGTCAGCGGGGTGTCGCCGACCAGCGCGACATAACGCGCGCCGAGGTCGAAGCGGGTCCAGTCGTTCAGTTCGAGCGTGTTGGCCGCATCGGCCGCCTGTTTGCCGGTATAAACGACGCGGCCGACCAGCGTCAGCGCGGGCAGGAAGGGCAAATCCCATTCGACGTTGGCATTCGCCAGCACGTCCGGCACGCCGACCGCGTCATTGCCCTCGTTCAGCCCACCCTCGGTCCGGCGCAGCTTGGCGTCGTTGAAGGTCAGTCCCGAGATGATCCGCAGACCGTCGACCGGCTCGCCGTCGAGCGTGATCTCGATGCCGCGGTTCCGCTGGGTGCCGTAATTGCCATAGATCAGCGTGGCGGGATCGACGAAGCTGTTGGGCTTGTCGATCTGGAACAGCGCGAGACCGGCATTGAAGCGGCCGAAGTTCAGCTTGCCGCCGACCTCATATTGTTTCGACCTGACCGGCGGCAGCGCCGCGCCGCCGTTGACGACGGGCAGGGGGGCCGTGCCTGGCAGGCCATCGTCGTCATAGGTCGGCGGCGCGCTCGAACCTGCCACCAGCCCCTCGATCCGGTTGGCGTAGAGGGATACGCCGGACACCGGCTTGACGACGAGGCCGAGGACCGGGGTTACGGCCGATTCCTTGTAGCCGCTGGTTTGGTCGCCTGCATTGAAAGATACCGGATCGAAGATGGTGCTGTCGTTATACGCATAGCCCTTCGTCTTGATCTCCTGCAGGCGCAGGCCGCCGGTGATCAGGATGCGGTCGTCCCAGAGGCCGAGCGTGTTCGAGACGAAGACGCTCGACAGGCGGCTGCGGGCGATCGGAAACACATTGTCGAGATCGCCGCCGACGAACTGGTTGGGCGCCGGTCGCGGCGCGACGACGGGATCGTAAAGGTTGGTGGCATAGCCGACGAGGTCGAAATCATAGGCGTTGCGGTTGACCTGCCAGTTCACCGCGACGCCGGCGTTGATTTCGTGACTGACGCCGCCGCCGGCCAGCTTGATCCGGATTCCCGCGGTGGCCGCTTCATTATTGTCCTCCCGCGGCACATAGGAGCCGCTGCCGGTGGCGGCGCCGGTCACCGGATCGGTGACGGTGATGCCGGCGGTGGTCTGGTCCTCGCGGCCGTCGCGTGCGCCGACCTTGGCATAGAGCATCGCCGCGTCGGACAGGTCGTATTCGAGGCTGAAGGTGCCGAAGAAGTCCTTGGTCAGGATCTGGCTCCACGGCTGCGAATAATTGGTGTCGGCATCGGGCACGCGCGGGATGGCCGCGCCGATGCTGACCTGCCCGCGCCAATATGTCTGGTTCAGCCGCTGATAGTTGAGATTCAAGGCGGCGCGCAGCGGGCCGCTGTCGTAATCGAGCGTCGCGCCCAGGACATAGCTCGAATGAAACTCATCGTTGACCGCGATGTCGCCGCGGCGCGCCGAGGCGTTGATGCGAAAACCCCATTCGTCGCCCGCGCCGAAACGGCGCGCCACGTCGACCGCGCCCGACAGGTGCGCGTCGGAAGTATAGCCGAGCGTCGCGCGCGCCATGTCGCGTTCGGCCTTTTTCGCGATCAGGTTGACGCTGCCGCCGGTTCCGCTGCCGCCCGGCGCGGCGCCGTTCAGGAAGGCGCTCGCGCCGTTGATGACCTCGACCGACGAGAACAGTTCGGGCGCGACGAGCTGGCGCGGCGTGATGCCGTAGAGGCCATCGAAGCCGACGTCGTCCGACGACAGGTCGAAGCCGCGGATGACGAAGACCTCGCCGGCGATGCCGAAGCCCAGTGCGGTGCGGATCGTCGGGTCGTTTTCCAGCACTTCGCCCAGCGAGTCTGGCTGCTGGTTGAGAATCAGCGCCTCGTTGTAGCTGCGGATGTTGAACGGAATATCCTCGGCGGCCTTGGTGCCGAACACGCCGACATTGCCGCCGGCGGTAACCTTCGTCTGGTTGTTGCGCTGCGCGGTGACGACGATGTCGTCGCTGCCGGCCGCGTTCTGCGCGATGGCAGGCGCCGCGATCGCGAGCATCGATGCCCCGGCGGTCAGGCCGATCATGCCGCGAAGCGAGAGACTGGACATGTTATTCCCCTTTTTTGATGCGGCTTCACGCCGCGGGTCGGATGTCAGGTGCGGCGGAACGTCATGGCCCAGCCGACGGCGAAAACGGGTATGGCGAGTGCGGCCCAAGAAGCGGCGTCGCGAAGCCCGTCGCCGGTCAGCGCGACGACGAGGCCCGCGATGCTGACGAGCGCAACGAGAAGCGGTGCTGCGAAGATCGCGGCGAGGCCATGTTTCTTCCTCATTCGGCAGGCACCAGCGTGCCGCCGCTCTCGACCTCGCGAACGAGCGCGTCGGTGCCGCTGCGGCGTTTTCCGAGCCAGAGATAGAGGCCCGAACCGAGGACGATCATCGTGAAGAGGGTGAGGATCGCCCACAGGATCTTGAGCGGCAGCCCGCCATAATCGCCAAAATGGAGCGGCTGCGACAGCGCGAGCGCCTTGGTGTACCAGGGCATCGGCCGTGCGTCGGTGAACTCCCCGGTCTCGGCGTCGATCAGCGCCGAGGTGAGCAGGCGCTCGGTCAGCGGCGTGTCGCCCTGGAAGAAGACGGCATAATGATGCCGACTGCTGAAATTGCCGCCGGGGAAGGCGATGAACTGCGGATTGTTGCCGGGGATCGCCTTGCGCGCCGCGGCCATTGCCTTGTCGATCGAGCCGTAACGCGATGGCGGCACCGCGCCCTTGCCGGCATAGGCCTTCGTCATCTCGGCGAGCTCGGTTGTCTGCCAATATTGGAAGATCGGGGTCGCGAGCGCGTTGATCACCCCGGTTGCGCCGACGACACTCATCCACGCGAGCGCGACGATGCCGAGGAGGTTGTGATAGTCGAGCCATTTGACGCGGGCGCTGCGCGACGTGCGTAGCGTCCCGAAGTCGAGCTTCTTCATGAAGGGCGCATAGAGCACGACGCCGGAGACGATCGCGACCACGAACAGCAGCCCCATGAATCCGAGGAACAGCATGCCGGGCAGACCGAGGAACATGTCGGTATGGAGTTGGAGCAGGAAGTGCATCACCCCGTCCTCGTCGACCGCGCCCGTCCGCTCGCCGGTCGATCGATCGAAGAGCTGGATTGTCATATCCTGGGCAGGGGAGTCGGGGCGCGGCGCGGTGGTGATCGTCAGCGACGGCTGATCGTTGTCGAACGCCATGAAGACCGGGACTTCGCCCGGCCGGGCGGCAAGCGCCTTCGCCAGCATTTCGTCGAGCGGCCTGAGGCCCGGCGCTTCGCGCGACGAGCCGACGCCGGGCATGCCATAGGCCGGGGGGCCTTCGGTCAGCGCGTCGATTTCGTCGTGGAAGATCAGCGGCAGGCCGGTCGTGCACAGCATCAGCAGAAAAGCCGTGCAGACGATGCTCGTCCACTTATGGATGAGAAACCAGGTCCGGACGGTCGATCGCTGCACGGAACGCTCTATTCGCGATATTGAAAAGGATTATCAATAGCAGCCATTAGGTGCCTGCTTGACGGCATGCAAGCGGTTTCGCGCCGTGGGCGGAGCAAGCCAAAGCTCGAGGCAGCGCGCGCGTTACGGTATCGTCCGCATAACGGCGTCTGTTTTCATTAAGGATGCACGGGTTCCAGGCACTGCCCGGCATCGGATTCCATCTGGATGGTTGCATGCGAAATACCGAACTCGTCATGGAGCATCTCGGATATCGCTCGCCGCACGGTTTCGGGATCACTGCCGGGCTGGAAGACAGCATGCGCCGTCAGGCTCATGTCGCTTCCCGCAATCGACCAGAGATGGAGGTCGTGCACCTCCATGACCCCGGCGACCTTGGCCATGCTCGCCCGAACCGATCCAAGATCGACGCCGCGCGGCACGCCTTGCAGCAGGATGTTCGTCGTGTCGCGCAGCAATATCCAGGTCCGCGGCAGCACCCACAGGCCGATCGCGATCGCGACGATCGGGTCGACCCAGCTCCAGCCGGTAAAATAGATCAGCGCCGCGGCGGCGATCACGCCGAGCGAGCCGAGCATGTCCGCCCACACCTCCAGATAGGCGCCCTTGACGTTGAGGCTTTCGTCCTTCCCGCCTGCGAGCACGCGCATCGCGATGAGGTTGATGACGAGCCCGGCCACGGCGACCGCGAGCATGCCGAGCGACTGCACCTCCTGCGGTTCGACGAACCTCCTGATCCCTTCATAGAGGACATAGGCGGCGACCGCGAAGAGGAGCAGCGCGTTGAACGCCGCGGCAAGGATTTCAAAACGGCGGTAGCCATAGGTGCGCCTGTCGTCGGCGGGCCGCCGCCCGATACGGATCGCCGCAAGCGCGATCGCGAGCGCTGCCGCATCAGTGAACATATGTGCGGCATCGGACAGGAGGGCGAGGCTGTTGAACAGCCACGCCCCCACCAGTTCCGCGATCAGGAAGGTGCCGGTCAGCGCCAGCGCGATCGTCAGGCTGCGGGCGTTGGCCCCGGCCGTATGATCGTGCCCGGCGTGATCGCCCTCGTCATGGCTATGCGAATGCGCCATCTTCGATCCTTTCCTCTGACTTCGCCCGCTCTCCCCCATAACGCGCATAGAGGGTCGGAAGCACGAAAAGGGTGAGCAGGGTCGCCGAGATCAACCCGCCGATCACCACCGTCGCCAGTGGCTTCTGGACTTCGGCGCCCGCGCCCGTCGCAAGCGCCATCGGCACGAAACCGAGGCTGGCGACGAGTGCGGTCATCACGACCGGCCGCAGGCGTTGCAGCGCCCCCAGGCGCGCGGCTTCGGCGCGCGCGACGCCGCTGCGCATCAGATCCTGGATCGAGGACACCATCACGAGACCATTGAGGACGGCGATCCCGGACAGCGCGATGAAACCGACGGCTGCCGAAATCGAGAAGTCCATCCCGCGCAGGAACAGCGCCAGCACGCCGCCGATCAGCGCCAGCGGAACCCCCGTGAACACGATCGCCGCGTCGCGCGGCGAACGAAGCGCGCCATAGAGCAGCAACAGGATCAGCACGAAGCACGCCGGAATGACGAGTTGGAGCCGGTCACGCGCAGAGGCCAGATTCTCGAACTGACCACCCCATTCGAGATAGCTGCCGGCCGGCAGGCGAACATCCTTGGCAATCGCCGCTTTTGCATCGGCCACGACGTCCGAGATCGCGCGCCCGCGGACATTGGCCTGCACCACGACGCGGCGCTTGCCGTTTTCGCGGCTGATCTGGTTCGGCCCGTCGACGATAGTGATATCGGCGACGCTGGCGAGCGGGACGAAGGCGCCGCCAGCGACCGGAACCTGTATCTGTTCAAGCACCGACAAGTCCGAACGCTGCGTATCCGAGAGGCGCACGACGACCGGGAAGCGGCGGTCGCCCTCGAAGATCGTGCCGGCCTGACGTCCGCCGATCGTCGCGGTCACGACATCGTGCACGTCCTGCGCGGTGACGCCAAGCCGCGCCATCGCGTCGCGGTTGGCGCGGATGTCAAGCATCGAAAGACCCTCGGTTTCCTCGACGCGAACATCGGTGGCTCCTTCCGTGGTGCGCAGGATCGCGGCGATTTCCCGCGCGGTCGCATTCATTGCGTCGAAATCGTCGCCGAATATCTTGACCGCCACGTCGCCGCGCACCCCGGCGATGAGTTCGTTGAAGCGCATCTGGATCGGTTGCGTGATTTCGTAGGCATTGCCCGGAAACTTGTTCAGTTCCTTCTCCAGCCGCTCGACGAGATCGGCCTTGGCGAGGTTTGGGTCGGGCCATTCCTTCCGCGGTTTCAGGATGACGAAATTGTCGGTGGCGTTGGGCGGCATCGGATCGGACGCGAGGTCTGCGGTGCCGGTCTTCGAAAACACGATCGCGACCTCGGGCTGTTTCGACAGCATGCGCTCGATCGGCAGCTGCATCGCCTGGCTCTGCTCGACCGAGGTCGAGGGAACGCGGAAGGCCTGGATCATCAGATCGCCTTCGTCGAGCTGCGGCAGGAACACCTGCCCGAGCGAGAGGAAAGCGATGATCGCGACAACGAACCCGCCGATTCCGGCGCCGATGGTCAGCTTCGGCCTGGCCATCGCCCGGTCGAGGCCGGGTTCGTACCGCTGCTTGAGCCAGGTCATGATCCGCCCCTCCTTCTCCTCGACCCGCTTCGAAAGCCAGATCGCGATCGCGGCGGGCACGAAGGTGAGCGAGAGGATGAAGGCGAAGCCGAGCGCGATGATGACGGTCAGCGCCATCGGGATGAAGGTCTTGCCCTCGACCCCGCTCAGCGTCAGCAGCGGCACGTAGACGAGGATGATGATGGCCTGGCCATAGACCGATGGCCGCACCATCTCTCGCGCTGCCGCGGCAACGGTCGCCAGCCGCTCCTCGATCGTCAGGATGCGGCCGTGCCGGTGCTGGAGGTCGGCCATGCGCCGCAGCGCATTTTCGACGATGATCACCGCACCGTCGACGATCAGGCCGAAGTCGAGCGCGCCGAGGCTCATCAGGTTCGCCGAAACGCCCGCCTGCAGCATGCCGAAGCTGGTCAGCAGCATCGTCACCGGAATGACGAGCGCGGCGATCAGCGCCGCCCGGAAATTGCCGAGCAGCAGGAACAGGACGACGATGACGAGCAGCGCGCCTTCGGTCAGGTTCTTGCCGACCGTCCAGATCGTCGCATTGACGAGCTTGGTGCGGTCGAGCACCGGCTCGACGATGACATCGGGTGGGAGCGAGGCGTTGATGCCCGCGAGCCGGTCGGCGACCGCCGTCGCGACCGTGCGGCTGTTCTCGCCGATCCGCATGATCGCGGTGCCGACGACGACCTCCGTGCCCGCTTCGGACGCCGAGCCCATCCGGACGGCCTGCCCGGTGCGGACGCTCGCAACCTGATCGAGCGTGATCGGAACCCCCGCCCGCGTCGCGACGACGGTGCGTGAAAGCTCGGCGGCGTCGCGGATGAGGGCATCGGAGCGGACCGCAAGCCCTTCGCCGTTGCGCTCGACCACGCCGCCGCCGACGGCGGTATTGTTGCGCTCGAGCGCTTCGGCGAGGTCGGCGAGACCGAGGCCGAGCGCGGCGAGCCGCTGCACGTCGGGGACGACCATATATTGCTTCGAATAACCGCCGATTGCATCGATCCCGGCAACCCCGGGAACGGTGCGCAGAAGCGGGGTGACGATCCAGTCCTGCGCGGTGCGCAGATAGGTCGCCTTGTCGGCTTCGGTGACGAGCCGCTCGCCTTCGGGCGTCATGTAACTGCCGTCGGGCTGAAGGCCGGGTTCGCCGGGTTTGTGAACGTCGTCCTTGCGATGCGCAAGCCGTACCGTCCACATATAGACCTCGCCGAGCCCGGTCGCGATCGGCCCCATTTCGGGGCGGACGCCGTCCGGCATCGTCTCGGCGGCTTCGTTCAACCGTTCGCCGACCTGTTGCCGCGCGAAATAGATATCGGTCCTGTCGGTAAAGACGGCCGTTACCTGCGCAAATCCGTTGCGGCTCAGCGAGCGGGTATATTCGAGGCCGGGAATCCCCGCGAGCGCGGTCTCGATCGGGAAAGCGACTTGCTTCTCGATCAGTTCGGGCGAGAGCGCCGGCGCGCGGACATTGATCTGGATCTGATTGTTGGTGATGTCGGGAACCGCGTCGATCGGCAGGCGCGAGAGCGCAAAGGCGCCGATAATGGCGGAAATGGCGGTGAGCAGGACGACAAGCCAGCGCTTGTCGACCGCCCAGGTGACGGTGCGGGCGATCATGGCTCAGTCCTCATGCCCTGCTTCGCCCTTGCCGATCTCGGCCTTGAGCGCGAAGCTGTTGGTGATTGCGATCTCTTCGCTGCCCCTGAGGCCGGATCGCACGATGACATTCGGGCCGGCACGGTCGCCGGGAACGATCGGGACCGCCCTGAATCCTTCCTTGGTGCGGACGAACACGACGCTCCTGCCATCGACTGTCTGGATCGCGGTGGAGGGAACGCTGATCGACGTATCGCCGCCATCGCCCGCGAGCGCGATCGAAGCGGTGACCGCTTCGCCGACACGCCATTGCCCGGCCCGGTTGTCGAGGATCGCGATGGCGGGCACGAGGCGCGTCGCCGGATCGAGCGCGGGCGAGACGAAGCCGATCTTGCCCGTCGCCCGCCGTCCCGGCGCGCTGACTGTGACGACGGCGCCGGGCTGAATGCGTCCGGCGTCGGCGGGTTGCAGGTTCAGCGCGAGCGACACGCTCGACAGATCGGCGATGCGGTAGAGTTCGGCGTCCGCCGCGACCGTCTGGCCGAGCACGACGCTGCGCGAAATGATCTGTCCCGAAACCGGCGCCGCAATCGCAATGCGATTGAGCTGGCCGCCGCCGCCGCCGGCCGCCGCCACCTGTTGCTGCGCGAGCCGATAGGCGATGCGCGCTTCGGTTGCCGCCGTCCGCGCCGCGATGACATCCTGCTCGGGCGAGACGCGCTGCGCGAACAGCCGCTCCTCGCGCGCGAGGTTGGAGTCGGCGAGCGCAAGTCGCGCGCGCGCCGCCTGCACCTCGCCCTGAAGCTGTGCCGCCTCGCGGCTCTCGATGATCGCGAGCGTCTGCCCGCGGCCGACGCTCTGGCCGAGATTGCGATTGAGCGCGACGACGCGACCGCCGATTGCCGCCGACACCGCCTGCGTTCCCTGCGGATCGCCTTCGATCGTCGCGGGAAGCTGGAGCTCGCCTGAGCTGCCGACGGCCGGCCGGCCGAGCGTAATGCCTGCGATCCGGATCTGCTCTGCGGTGAGCGCGATATGGCCTTCCTCGGCGTGGCCGCCTTCTGTCTCGCCATGTTCGTCGGCGGGCTTGGCGTTCTCGCTGCCGCTGCACGCTGTGAGCAAGAGTGGCACCAGCGCGGCGGAGAGCAGCTTTCGGTTGATGGTGATATTCATGGGTTCAATTCCCTTCGATGGGCGCGGGAGCGGTGAGGCGCTCCAACCGGGCCCTGGCGAGTTGATAGGAGGCGAGCGCTTCGATCGAAGCCGATCTCGTTTCGATCAGCGTCCGTTCGGCATCGAGCAATTCGAGCTGTCCGAACTTGCCCTCGCGGTATCCGATGCGTGCTATCCGCGCGGCCTCGATCGCCGCCGAGAGCGCCGGGCCGCTGGCAACCCGCGCTGCGGCCGCCGCATTGTGCACTTCGACCTCGGCGTCGCCGATCTGCTGCTCGACGTCGAGCGCGGTCATGCGGCGCTGCGCATCGGCACGGCGCCGTCTGGCGCTGGCCTGGTCGACCGCGGCGCGTCCATGGTTGAACAGCGGCAGCGGCATCGAGATGCTGAAGACCGCCGCGACGTCGTTGGTCGCCTCGATCCGGCGGACCCCCGGCCCGACGGCCAGGTCAGGCGCGCGCTGCGATCTTGCGAGTTGCACGCCCGCGTCTGCTGTCGCGAGTTCGGCTTCGGCCGCGGCGAGCGCGAGCGTGCCCGCCGAGGAAGCGGGGCGCGGCGGACCCACCGTTCCGCTTGTCGGCCCGCCGAGAATGCTGACGTCGAGTGGCCCGGTGATCGGACGTCCGACCCGCCGCGCGAGATTGGCGCGCGCAGCGTCCGCGAGACGCCGTGTCCTGTCGACATCGACTTCGGCGTTGAGGCGCGCGACTTCGGCGCGTTCCTGTTCGAGCGGCGAGGCGCGACCCGCTTGCACGCGAACGGTCGCGGCACGCGCCGTATCGCTGGCGATCCGGAACTGGTCCTCGGCGATCGCGAACCGGATCCTGGCTGCCGTGGCCTGAATATAGAGTTCGGTGACCTGCAGCCTGATATCGGCCTGTACGATCGTCCGGGCGAGGATCGCGCGGCGTGCCTCGGCATCGGCCACTGCGATCCGTGCTCGTCGCTTGCCGCCGAGTTCGAGCGGAATGGCGAGACTGGCGGTGACGTCGGCGCCGTTGACCCCGCTATAGGGGCCCGTGCCGACGAAATTCTCGACCTCGACCAGCAGCGCGGGATTGGGCCTGAGGCCTGCAACCCGGCGTCCGGCCTCGGCCGAATCGACCTCCGCCGTCGCGGCTTCCGCTGCCGGAGCGCTGCCGGTCGCAAGCGCGATGGCATCGTCGAGCGTCAGCAACGGCTCCGATATTGGCCGGCTCACGACGCCGGCCTGCTGTGCATGCGCGATTGCGACGCACGATGTGGCTGCCACCAGGGCAGCAACGAACCTGAACATAAGATCCATCCTCAATTGATCCGGGGATCGCCGCACGACGCGGCGAGCGCGCTCAGATCGCGAGAGGTGGATCGAGAAGGGGAGGCAGGGTGCGTGAGGGAAGCTGCGTGACGCCGGCCGCGAACAGCGGCGCGCGCGCGAATGTCCATGGGATATCGGATGCAGACCGCAAGTCGGGCGCGACGGGACAATGATGGTGGCCGCCATGCACCAGCTTCGACGCCGGCTCCTGACTGTCCCGGTCGCCGTCATCGACCGAGAGATGGAAGGCGGCATCATCGGCCGTGGCATGCGCCGACGCGGGTTCGGCCAGATGCATGCTGCAAAGCAGCACCCCGATGATCATCAGCAGTCGCATCATCGCACCCGGCATGACTGCTTCCCTTATCGGCCCGAAGCCATTTTGTCGCGCTGCGAAATCAGCGCTTCGAGGTCGGATGGGATCGGCATCGGCTTGAAGGCGCTGATCCGGGCCCGGCCCGTATTGCCGACCGGCAGGCGCCCCGTGAGCGAGCCGAGCGGCACGAGCGCGAGACGGAACAACTGCCCGGCGGCCTCGCGTCCATCGCCTAGCGCGAGCGCGTAGCCGAGCATGCGCCAGTGCGAAGCGAGGTGAAGCGCGAAAAAGGACTGCGCGACGACATGCGCACGTTCGAGCGCGATCCAGGCGGAACGGCCATCACCGGCAGTGCGCGCGGCGCGATAGCGATCAAGCTCGCCCGCGATCAGCTTCCTCGCCTGCTTCCGATCGATCGTGTCCACGAAATCTCCCTTGGTCGATTCGCGCCTTTATGCGCCCTGTAGCGGCTACAGGGTCAAGCCTTTGGGTCGAAATTCCACTCTGGGCTGGGAACCGACTGGGGGCAGCCGGTTCTGCGCGCGGTCCGAATTCATCCCGATCGCAGCGGTCGGCGCCCCCGCATCACCCCGCACGGATTTCGCCGATGGTCTTGCCGGTCCACCGGCGGATCGCGCGGCGCAGGTTCGCGCTGTCGCTGAAACCCACTTTCCAGGCCACGTCGTCGACGCTCATGCGGGTCGTCTGCAGATATTCGATGGCCAGCTTGCGGCGCACGTCGTCGACGATCTCGCCATAGCTGGTGTCCTCGGCCGCGAGGCGGCGGCGAAGCGTGCGCTCCTGCAGGCCGAGCTGGTCCGCGATCGCCGTCATCGACGGAAAGTGGTTCGGGGTGAGCAGCAGCAGTTGATAGACCTCGCCCGACAGGCCCGACGACATCCGCGACTGCCCGATCAGCCGGTCGCATGTTTCCTCGAGCATCGTCCTCGTGAGGCGATTGCCCAGTTCCGGCGTCTGCTCGAGGATGCCGATCGGATAGTGAAGCTCGTTCGCCTCCTGTGCGTACAGGCAGGGGCAGGACAATTCGCGCTCGTCCTCCGCCGAATGGGCATCTTCGGCGAGCGCGAACAGCGCGCGGACCGGCAGATTGTCCGACCCCGCCGTGTCGTGGATGTGCGTGTACGTCATCTTCATCTGCTGGCGGACGAGGAAGGTGCGCACGTCGCTGCTCATTACGTCGCGATAGATTTCGTGAAACTGCCAGATCGCGAACTCCCCCTCGATCCGCCAGCCGAGGCGCACGGTGGGGGTGGCGAGCGGCTGATACCGCACCGCGAAATCGAAGAAGTCGCGCATCGTCGGTGAGCACATCAGCGCATAGCCGTACATGCCATAGGCCGACAGGTGGAGGCGCGAACCGATCGCGAACGCATCGCTGAACTGGGCGCCGGCGGACACGATGTTCTGGCAGGCGATCAGATATTGGCCGATCGACGTCAGCGTATGGGGATTGCGCACTTCGGCGAGCGTCAGGCCGGTGCGGTCGAGCACGGTCTCCGGCGCGATGCCGCGGCCCGCCACCGTGTCGATCACGGTCGCCAGCTTGAAAGGCGCGAAGATGCGTTGATTCAGCGAGGGGAAGCCGGCGCGCCCATTGCCGTTCGCGAGTGCGCCCGGACCATCATCGACAGGCATATCGTTCCCCCAAATAGCGCGTGTCCGCCAAAGACACAGCGATGTCCGCTAATGCTCTTACAAACCGCTCTGGCAAATCATAAGCACGACATCAAGCCGGCAGAGCCCGGCGCCAGGAAAAGCCTAGCCAGGGAAGAGGAACATCATGTCGATCAGAACCATTCTCACGGGACGCCGCGCGCACATGCTGTGCGGGTCCGCAATCGCGGCGGCCATGCTGGGCGTCCCTGCCGCCGTCCACGCCCAGACCGTGGACGACAGCGGCCAGGCGCAGGACAGCGCGGCGCAAGCCGATACGGAGATCGTCGTCACCGGCACGAGCATCCGCGGCATTCCGCCGACCGGATCGGGCCTCATCAGCGTGTCGCGCGAAGACGCAAAGCTGATCGGCGCGGCGAGCACCCCCGAACTGCTGGCGACCGTGCCGCAGCTCAACAGCTTCAACACCGCCCCGCGCACGAGCAACGGCGGGCTCGGCTCCTTCGCGCCGGGCCTGCGCGGACTGCCGTCCGCCGCGACCCTGCCGCTGATGAACGGGCATCGCCTGATCTCTGGCAGCACCCAGCAGACCAATCCCGACTATCCCTTCTTACCCGAACTCGCGATCGAGCGTGTCGAGATCGTCGCCGACGGCGCATCGGCGATCTACGGCTCGGACGCGGTCGCGGGCGTCGTCAACTTCATCACCCGCAAGCGCGTATCGGGGATCGAGGCCAACGTCCGCTACGGTTTCGCGGACGATTATCACGCCCTCAACGCGGGCGTCCTTTTCGGGCACGAATGGAGCAGCGGCTCGTTCGTCGCGGCCTATCAATATTCGGAGAATGGCAACATCACCGGGGCGGACCGCCGGTACCGGTCGCTCGACTTCCGGGCGGCCGGCGGTATCGACACGCGTTCGGCGGTGTGCCCGGACGCCAACGTCAACCTGTTCACCGGACCGATCTATGCCGCGCCCGGCCTGGCGCCGGGCCTCAACACCTGCGACCCGCGCGGACCGGTCGATCTCGTTCCGGAGAACCGCACGCACAGCCTGTTCGTTTCGGCGCGGCAGGATCTGTCGTCCAGCGTCACATTGTGGGGCGATCTGCTCTATTCGGATCGCAAGGACGTGGTGCAGGCCGCGCTGCCCGGCCAGACATTCGTTCTGATAACCGCGACCAACCCCTTCTTCCGGGCCCCGCCGGGCACCGGAGCCCTGTTCGAGTTCGTCGATTTTCGCCCCGACAATCTGGTCGGCGCGGATCATTTCGACCAGACCTATCGCGTCAGGACCGGCAATGCGACGGCCGGGATCGACGTCAAGCTGCCCGGCGACTTCAAGGCGAGCCTGTACGGGACCTTCAACTGGTCGCGCAACGACACCTTCCAGCCGGGGATCGACACCACCGCGCTGACGGCGGCGGCGGCCGGGACCACGACCGCGACGGCGCTCGATCCGTTCGGTAGCGGGACCAGCCCGACCGTCGTCGCCGCCATTCTCGACAATCCGACCGACTTCACCAACCATCAGCGCACCCGGATCGGTGCCGTGAAGGTCGACGGCCCGCTGGCCGATCTGCCGGGCGGCGAGGTCAAGGTCGCCCTCGGCGCCGAATATCGCCGCGAAACATATGATCAGCGCGGATCGAGCGGCGGCGTCGGATTCCCTGAGGATCTGAAACGCAGCGTCCAGTCGCTGTACGGCGAATTGTTCGTGCCGATCGTCGGCGAAGGCAATGCCTCGCCGATGCTCCGCAGCCTCGCGCTGTCGCTTTCGGGGCGCTACGATCATTACAGCGATTTCGGTTCGACGACCAATCCGAAGGTCGGCATCACCTGGGAGCCGGTGGACGGGTTGAATTTTCGCGGAAGCTACGGTCGTTCGTTCAGGGCGCCCGGCCTTCGCGACCTCGGATCGACTGTCGGTTCCTATTATGCTGCCGCGGCGCTCGTCGATGCTTTCGGCGCCCGCGATCCCCTGCGCGGCGCGGCACAGGTCAACACGATGCTGCTTTACGGCGGCAACCAGAATCTGAAGCCCGAAAAGGCGCGGACCTTTTCGCTCGGCGTCGATTTCCGGCCCGGTTTCGCTCCGGGATTCAGCGCCGGCGCGACCTTCTACGACATCAAATATAATGACGTCATCGGCACGCCGTCGGGCCTCGGCGCGCTGCTCTTCACCGACCCGACCTTTGCGTCGCTCGTCATCCGCGACCCGACCGCCGCGCAGGTCGCGGCGGCGATTACCGACACCGTTCCCTTCTTCTACACCTTCTCGGCGGTGCCGACGATCGAGAACATATTGGACTTGCGCCAGGGGAACTTCGGCATCCGCAAGACGAACGGGATCGATTTCGATGTGCGTTACCGGCATACGGCGGGTTTCGGCACGATTTTCGGCGGCGTCGCCGGCAACTATATCCTGAAATACCGGACCCGGTTGTCGCCGACCTCGGCGGTCAGCGATTCGCTCGAGGCGGGCATCCCGCGAACCACGCTGCGCACGACGCTCGGGGTCACGGCGGGGCCGGTCACTTTCGTCAACTTCGTCAATCATCGCAGCGGGGTCACCGCTTCCTTTGCGACGCCGACCGGGTCGGGCCTCTATCATTCGAAGGGCTACACCACGGTGGACCTGCGCCTGTCCCTGCGGCTGCCCGATACGGGTTTCGCCAAGGGAACGGAGATTGCGCTGCAGATCAACGATCTGTTCGACAAGAAGCCGCCCTTCTTCCCCGGGACGGACGGCATCGGCGGCGCCTATAATGCGATCGGCCGCTATGCGGCGATGAGCCTGCGCACCGCCTTCTGATGTCATGGGCGGCGATCTTCGATGAGGTCGCCGCCCGTCGTTCACCCGCCTGATCGAGCGGAACTGGGGCCGGTGCAGCGCTCCTCGTCCTATTTCCCTGAAATGAAACAAGGTCTGTTATGAGTCATGCCAGCAACAGCGCGGACGCCCCGGCTCCCGTTCCGCAGATCCGCCTGTATTCGGACTGGCTCAAGACCACGCACGATCTGGAATTCGCGGAATATGAGGATCTGCGCCGCTGGTCGGTCGACGATCTAGAAGGCTTCTGGCGCAGCATCTGGGATTATTATCGGATCGAATCCCCGACGCCGTTCGCGGCCGTGCTCGGCGAAGACGCCATGCCGGGCGCGCGCTGGTTCGACGGGGCGCAGGTCAGTTACGCCCGGCACGTGTTTCGCCATGCGGTCCCCGCCGACGCCGCCGGCCAGCCCGCGATCGTCGCCGAGAACGAACGCGGCGACCGGGCGGTCCTCAGCTGGGCGGACCTCAGGCGGCAGGCGGCGTCGCTGGCGCTCGAGCTGCGCCGGCACGGGGTCGGGCGGGGCGACCGCGTGGCCGCCTATCTTCCCAACATCCCGGCGGCGGTGGTCGGCCTGTTGGCATGCGCCAGCCTGGGGGCGATATGGACGCTGTGCTCGCCCGACATGGGGGCCAATGCGGTACTCGACCGCTTCCGCCAGACGAGGCCCAGGGTGCTGATCGCGGTGGACGGCGTCGCCTATGGCGGCAAGGCCATGGACCGCAGCGCCGCCGTCGCCGAGATCCGGCGTCAACTGCCCTGCATCGAAGTGCTGCTCGTCATCGACAGCGGATTCGGCAAGGACGAGGTGCCGGGCGCCGTCGCCTTCGAACAGGCCGTGGCGCGGGACGATGCCGAGGTCGCGGCGTTCGAACCCGAATGGCTGCCCTTCGATCACCCGCTGTGGATTCTCTATTCGAGCGGAACCACCGGCCTTCCCAAGCCGATCGTGCACGGACATGGCGGGGTCCTGCTCGCGACCTGTGCGGGCCAGCTCCATTTCGACCTCGCACCGAGCTACGTCCCGAATAATTTCGGCGACCGTTTCCACTGGTACAGCGCCACCGGCTGGGTGATGTGGAACATTCAGGTCGGCGGCCTGCTCAGCGGCACGACCATCTGCCTGTTCGACGGATCGCCCAGCGGGCCCAAGGGGACTCCCGACTGGACCCGGCTGTGGCGGTTCGCGGCGCGCAGCGGCGTGACCTGGTTCGGGGCCGGCGCGGCCTTTTTCACGAGTTGCCAGAAGGCCGGGCTCGACCTGGCCCGGATCGGCGGCCTCGAATCCATTCGCGCGCTCGGCAGCACCGGCTCGCCGCTTCCGCCCGACGTCCAGCGCTGGGGGTCGGCGCAATTCGCCGGATTGGGCCGCCCCGATATCTGGTGGTGCAACGTCAGCGGCGGGACGGAGATCGCGGCCGCCTTCATGGCCGGCAATCCGGAGCTTCCCGACACGCCGGGACGATTGCAGTGCCGCCACCTCGGCGCCGCGATCGAGGCGTGGGACGAGCGGGGCAAGCCGGTGATCGGCGAAGTCGGCGAACTCGTCTGCACGCGCCCTTTCCCGAGTATGCCCCTGTATTTCTGGGGGGACGAGGACGGCAGCCGCTACCGCGAATCCTATTTCGCCGAATGGCCGGGCATCTGGCGCCACGGCGACTGGCTGACGATCGGCACCGACGGCGGCTGCACGATCTCGGGGCGCAGCGATGCGACGATCAACCGGCACGGCCTGCGCATGGGCACCGCCGAAATCTATTCGGCGGTCGAACGATTGCCCCAGATCGCCGACACGATGATCGTCGACATCGAGGGCCCGGACGGCGACAGCCAGCTGATCATGTTCGTCGTTCCGGCCGAGGGACATAGCGTCGATGCGGCGATGGAGGCGGCGGTGGCGACCGCCATTCGCACCAGCCTGTCGCCGCGTTTCGTGCCCGACCGGCTGATCGCCGCGCCCGGCATTCCGCGCACGCTGTCGGGCAAGAAGCAGGAACTGCCGATCAAAAGGCTGTTCGGCGGCTGGCCCGTGGCGAAGGTGATCAATGCCGACGCGACCGCCACCCCGGAGGTGCTGCCCTGGTACATCGACCGGGCGCAGCGCTGGCGGCGCGACATGGACGCAAAGATGGCGCCGCACGCGGGAGAGGCGATGTAAGGGCGCGAACCGCCGGCGCGCGCCGGCCGGATCGGGAAAACAATGGGCAGGGAAGGTGCAAGGCATATGGACAGGAACGGATCGCCGGATCGGCCGGGCATCGCGGATAGCCGCGCGCCCGGCCATCGCGGCCTGGTGCTCGGCATGCTGTGCTTCGTCTATGTGCTGAATTTCCTCGACCGCCAGCTCGTCTCCATTCTCGCCAAGCCGATCCAGGACGGCTTGCAGATCACCGACAGCCAGCTGGGCCGGATCACGGGATTCTATTTCGCGCTCTTCTACTGCTTCATCGCGATCCCGGTCGGCTGGCTGGCGGACCGCACGAACCGGGTGAAAGTCCTCTCGCTCGCCTGCGGCCTGTGGAGCGCCGCGACCGCGGCGTGCGGCATGGCGGCGAATTACGGGCAGCTGGTGGTCGCCCGCATGGCGGTCGGCGTGGGGGAGGCCGGCGGCGTGCCGCCATCCTATGCCATCATCTCCGACAGCTTCCCGCGCGAACAGCGGGGAACCGCGATGGGCATCTTCAATCTCGGTCCGCCGCTCGGCTCCGCGCTGGGGGTGGCTTTCGGCGCCTCGCTGGCGGCCGCCTATGACTGGCGCGTGCCGTTTTATGTTGTCGGCGCGGTCGGCGTGCTCACGGCGGTGCTCGTCTACCTGATCGTTCCGGAGCCCGCGCGCGGTCAGTTCGACCCGGCGCCCGTTTCCGCCGACGCCGCGGAGCCCGGTCAGGGCTTCGGGCAGGCGATCCGCAGCTTCTTCGGCAACCGGATTCTCGCGGTCACCGCGCTTGCGAGCGGCGCCGCCAATTTCATCACCTATGGCCTCAGCAATTTCGCCACCCTGTTCCTGATGCGCGAGAAGGGGATGACGCTGGAGGAGGTCGCGATCTGGTATGCGCTGGCCGTCGGCATCGGCATGGGGGCGGGCATTTTCGTCTCCGGCCGCCTCATCGACCGCTTCGGGGTCCGGAACAAGGCGGCCTATGCCAGCATTCCGGCGCTGTCGCTGTTGCTCGCCCTGCCTTTCTTCCTGGGTTTCGCCACCGCGGAACGCTGGGAGGTCGCGCTGGCGCTGCTCTGCGTGCCGCTGTTCCTCAACTCCTTCTTCCTGCCCGCGACGGTCACCTTCGTGCAGGGAGAGGTCGATCCGGATGCGCGGGTCATTTCGGGCGCCTTGCTGCTGCTGGTGATGAACCTGATCGGCCTTGGCCTCGGCCCGACCTTCGTCGGCATGGCGAGCGATTTCTTCCGCCCGGAATATGGCGGGCATGCCTTGCAGATGGCCTTTTATGCGCTGGCGCCCATGTACCTGATCGCGGCGCTGCTGTTCCTGTGGCTCGCCCGGATGATCGGGCGGGCGTCTCCCGCCGCCGTTCTGGAGCGGCGCGAAGCCAATCCTGTGTGAAGGGCCGGGGAAGCGGGGAACGAAGTGAAGGTGACAGCTTTGCGGAGACAGACATGAAACGGAAAAACAGCCTTGCCGCCGCCGCGGTCCTCATCATGGGGTGGATGGTCCCGAGCGATGCGATGGCCCTGGCGCCGACCCCGGCGCCGGATGCCGTCGCCGCGCGTTGCAACGGCCTCGCCGCCCTGCGGCTCCCCGATACGAGCATCGTCAGCGCGGCGCTGGTTCCGGCCAAGGCGGCCGAGACGACGATTGCGGGCGAGACGCCCGGTTACCGGAGCTTCTGCCGCGTCGTCGCGCGCGTGCGCTCGGCGCCCGATTCCGACATCGGCGTCGAAATCTGGCTGCCCGCCCAGGACTGGACCGGCGTCTTTCACGGCAATGGAAACGGCGGCTTCGCCGGCGTTCTCGCTGGCGGCTATTCGGGGATGGTCGACGGGTTGCGGCGCGGATTTGCGACCGCGACGACCGATGCGGGAACCGCGCCCGCCTCGCCGCTGGAGGGCGATGCCCTGATCGGCCAACCGCGCAAGTGGCGCGACTGGGGCCGCCTGTCGACGCATGTGATGACCGTGACCGGAAAGGCGATCACCAGGGCCTTTTACGGCCGCGACGCCCGGCGCTCCTATTACACCGGCTGCTCGACCGGCGGCCAGCAGGGCCTGATCGAATCGCTCTACTATCCGGCCGATTACGACGGAATCCTCGTCGGCGCGCCCGTCATCAACCGGACCTGGGGCCATGCCGCGGTGCTTTGGGACTATGCCGCCGCGCATCGCGCGCCCGGCAGCCTGCTCTCCGACGCCAAGCTGAAGCTGCTCAACAAGGCGGCGATCGCGACCTGCTGGCGGCAGGGGCACGGTCTGGCGGGGGACCGGTTCATCTCCGATCCGCTGAGTTGCAGCTTCGATCCCGCGGTTCTGCAATGCAAGGGCGCGGCGTCGGACGCCTGTTTGACGACAGGCGAAGTGGCCACCGCGCGCGCCTTTTATTCGGGACCGACGGGCCGCGATGGCAAGGCGAGCTATTTCGGCTGGCTCCCGGGAAGCGAAATGCCCGACACCTTCGGCTGGTCCTTCCTGCAAACGCCGATCAACGGCCAGCCGCCTTTCGGCGCGCTTTTCAAATGGGTGTTCGGCGCCGACTGGGACTGGAAGGGGTTCGATTTCGATCGCGACATGCCCGCCGTCGATGCGCGTCTGGACCCCATCGTGAACGATGCCACGCGCGGCAGTCTAGAGGCGTTCGCCGCGCGCGGCGGCAAGCTGATCATCTATCACGGTCTGGCCGATACGCTCGTCGCGCCGGGCCAGTCGATCGCATTCTATGAACGACAGGCGGCGCAGCTTGGTGGCGGCCGCAATCTCGCGGACAGCGCGCGCCTGTTCCTCGCGCCCGGCATGATGCATTGCGGCGGCGGCACCGGCCCCGACGCCTTCAACGCCACGCTCGGCATCCCACCACGACCGCCGGCCGACGATGCGAAGCATGACATTTTCTCGGCCCTGATTGCCTGGACCGACAGCGGCGAGGCGCCCGATCATGTCATCGCGACGAAATTTTCGGCCGAGGATACGGGCGAGATCGCCATGCAGCGACCGCTCTGCCCCTATCCGCGGAAGGCGGTGTATCGCGGCTCGGGGTCGACGCGGTCGGCAAGCAATTTCACCTGCACCGGACCGGACGATCGCTGACGCCGCTCCAAGGCCCGTGGCGATTCGGTTTCGACACCGTTTCTCCCTTTCGTCACCCTGAACTTGTTTGGCAATTATCCCTTTCGGACAGGTAGCTGTTCCCCGGCGAAAGCCGGGGTCCACGCGGAGCAGCGCCATCTGGACCCCGGCTTTCGCCGGGGAACGGGCCGTGATGGAGTATTTGCGGGGCGGCGAAAAAGTGCAGCCCATGACTATGGTCTGTGGGGATTTGGCGTTCTGTGCAGTTTCTCCCATTCGTCACCCTGAACTTGTTTCAGGGTCCATGGTCTGCGCTCGAATGAAAGGCGGCACAAAAGGGAAGGTCCGGCCATGGATGCTGAAACGAGTCAGCATGACGAACGAATGAGGCAGCGCGCCGAAACCCGAATCCCCATAGACCATAAAGAATGATGACATTGGATTGACCCGGTTCGCCATCGCGACCCCGGAT
>NZ_BCUA01000010.1 GCF_001591045.1 Sphingopyxis granuli NBRC 100800
GGCGCTGACGCGCATCACGCGGCGCAGCGCCCGCCCGCTCGACCCCAGGGCGCCCGATCCGGTGCCGCTGTGGCGCGCGGCGGTGCCGGGCGACGTCCCGCCGCTGCGCGGCCGCGCGCTCGGTCCCGGCTATGTTCGCGGCACGCTGGCGCCCGGGGCGGCGACGCAGCTCGAACAGCTCTTCCTGTCGGGGCAGGCGGCGACGGTCGCCGCCAATTCGCGGCCGCGGGACGACCTGCGGCTGCGGCTTTACGACGCCGCAGGCAAGCTGGTCTGCGAACGCGCGCCGGCGTCGGCGCGCGACTGCCGCTTCACGCCGGTCTTCACGCAGCGCTATCGGATCGAACTCAACAACGCGGGCGCCGCAGCCGCGCGCTATTATCTGGTGGTCGATTGAGGCCGTCACGGGGACCAAAAGGGGGGACGCAATGACCAGGGGAATGGGCAAGAGGCCCGCGCGCGCGGCGCTGTTGGCGGTGGGCCTGGCATGGAGCGCCGCCGCGTCGGCCGCCCCCGCCGCCGCGCCTGACCGCACAAGGCTCGACACGCTGATCGCGCGTTTTGAGGCTGCCGATTCGGAAGCCGATCCCGCCGCCTATCGTGCCGCCGCGGCCGATGCGCTCGTCGAGGCGCGCCGGCTCTATCCCCCGGACCATCCCGAAATCGCCGCGCGCTCGCTCTACGTCGCGATGGGACGCGCGGCGGCCGGGGAGATGGACCAGGCGCTTGCCGAGGCGGACCGGATCATCCTGATCCTCGCCGCCGCCCCCGCCTATCGCGCCGACTGGCGCAACGCGCTGAACCTGCGCGCCTATATCCTCAATTTCAAGGGCGATCACGCCGCGTCGCTGGCGATCAACGAGCGGCTGGTCGCCGACTATGCCGCCAATCCCGCGGGCGTCGCACCGCGCGATCACGCCACCACCCTGTCCAATCTCGCCGCCTCCTATCTGGAGCATGGGCGGCTCGACGATGCGCTGGCGCGCAACGCCGAAGCGATCGCGGTCGGCCTGACGCTGAATCCGGTGCCGGGCGACGTCGCGATCTGGAACGCCAATCGCGTCGTCTATCTCTATTCGTCGGGGCGTACGGAGGAAGCGATCGCGACCGCGCAGGAGGCGATCGGACGCCTCGGCAACGCGATCGGGGCCGATCACCCGATGATGGCCAACCTCTATGCCAATCTGGGCGCGATCCTGTTCCGGCTGAACCGGCCGCACGATGCGATGCCGATGATCCGCCGCGCCTATGAGCTGATCGAGAAAGCGGGCGGCGGCCCCAACCAGAACAGCGCGGCGATGCGCGTGCAGTTCGCGCAGGCGCTGATCCGCGCCGGCCAATATGACGACGCCATCGCCTTTCTCGACGCCGCGACGCCGATCATCGACGCGCAGCTCGGCGCGGAGAGCGACCGCGCGCTCGCCGCGCGCGACACGCGGCTGATCGCGCTGATCGCCACCGGCCATGGCGCCGAGGCGGCGGCGCTGGCGCGCGACCTGATCGCGATCCGCGACGCGCGTCTGCCGGAGGGGCATCGCGACCGCGCCAACGCCCGCGACAATCTGGCGAAGGCGGCCTTCGCGAACGGCGACTGGGCCGCGGCGGCGGGCGCCGCGCGCGAAGCGGTGGCGCTGCGCACCGGGATGCTGCCGCCCGACCATCCCGACCTGCTGCTCGGCCGCGCGCTGCTGCTGCGCGCCGAGGATCGCGGCGATGCCCGGCCGGCCACCGATCTGGTCGCCGACGCGCGCGCGCTGTTCGACGCGCTGACCGGCAATGCCCATCTCGCGCGCGGCTCGGCGCAGGCGGAGCGGCAGCGCCCGGCCTATGGCTGGCTGGCGGAGATTTTCGCGCGGCGCGGCGCGGTCGAGGACGCGTTCGAGGCGCAGCAGTGGGCGGCGCGCAGCAGCCTCGACGATGCGCTCGCCGTCGCCGCCAGCGAACGCGCCGCCGCCGCCGATCCGGCGCTGGCCGCCATCGCGGGGGAGCGCCGCCAGCTCCTCGCCGCGCGCCAGGGACTGGAAGCGAAGCTCGACGCCAATCTGATGCGCCCGGATGCCGCCTTCGACCTCGCCGGCCTGACCCGCGAGCTGGACGGTAACCGGCAGGCGATCGCCGCGCTCGACGCCACGCTGACGCCCGATCAGCGGGCGGCGCTCCTCTTCATGCCGTCGCGGCTGGCGGATCTCGAAGCAGCGGGTTCGCGCGCGGCCGCAACCGTCATGATGACCGACCTTGGCGGACCCTGGCTCGTCACCGCGGCCGGCGGCGGCAAGACGCAGCAATATCTGATCGCCGCCGACGCACCGATCGACGCGCTCGTCGGCCGGTTGCGTGCCTCGATCGACGCGGGCGAGAAGGACACCTTCGACCGCGCTGCCGCCGCCGAACTTCATGCCCGCCTCTTTCCCGGCGCGACGGCAAAATGGCTCGCCGCGACGCGCAGGCTGGCCGTGATCGCCAACGGATCGCTCGGCGCCCTGCCGTTCGGGCTGCTCGTTCCCGACGTCGGGAAGCCCGGCTATCTGGCCGACCGGACGACGGTCAGCCGGATGGTGCGCGCGCCGCGCGCGGGCGACGCCGCGCCCGATGCCGGGCCGGCGGACGCGGTGCTGATCGGCCTCGGCGGGGTCGAGAGCGGGCGCGCCGGGACGCTGATGGCGATGCGGTCGGCAGGGACGGCGCGCGCGATCGACGAGCTGCCCGCACTGCCCGGCGCGCCGCGCGAACTGGCGGCGCTGGCCGCGGCGCTGGGCGATGACGGCGCGCGGCTGCTGATCGGCGACGACGCGACCGAGGCGCAGCTTCGGGCGATGCCGGTACCGCAGGGCGCGGTGCTCGCCTTCGCCACCCACGGCCTGCTGTCGGGCGAGCTCGACGGGCTCGACGAACCCGCGCTACTGCTGACCCCGGCGGGCGGCGACGATGGCCTGCTCAAGCCCAGCGAGATCGGCGGGATGACCCTGCCGGCCCGGCTCGTCATCCTGTCGGCGTGCAACACCGCGGGGGCGGCGGGAACCGACCGACCGCAGCTGTCGGGCCTCGTCGAGGGCTTCTTCCTCGCCGGCGCCGAGCGGGTGATGGCCAGCCACTGGCCGGTCCGCGACGATATCGCGCGGCGGCTGTCGGTCGGTATGGTCAAGGGGATGCGCGCGGGCGAGGATCCCCCCGCCGCGCTGCGCGCCGCCATCGCGGCGGTCCGCACCGGCCGCGACGGCGAAGCCCGCGCCGATCACCCCGCGCTCTGGGCCCCCTTCGAGCTCTTCTCGCGCTGAACGGGTGCGGGCCGCAGCCGCATTCTGTGGATTGACCGGCGCCCGCTTTGGCGGCAAAGGCGACGCATCGCGAAGGCAACTGTAAAACGCGCCGTAAAGCGGCGCGCGAAATAAAACGGTTGAGCCTTTGAAACGCGGGTGTAGCTCAATGGTAGAGCAGAAGCTTCCCAAGCTTACGACGAGGGTTCGATTCCCTTCACCCGCTCCATCTTGATGACTGCGCGCGGGCGCTGATGGTTGAAAAAGCCCAGAAAACTGACTATTTTTGGGCATTCTCTGGCTCCCGGTGATTGCCGATGGTCGCGCGCTTCGGCGACCGCGACGCCGCAACGTTCGGCGCCTTCGTCGCGGCGGCCTTCGGCCTGCTCGCGTCGCGATGCTACGCCGCCTGCCGCGCGTCACGCGATCGGCGGGCGAGACGGGCGATCAGATGCCGCCGTCGGTCACCGCATAGCCCGCCGCCTCGATCGCCACGGTGAGCGCCGCGACGCAGGCGGCGACGGCGGCGGCGTCGGTCGAGCGGATGACGAAATTGGCGCCGGTGCGTCCCTCGCGGAAAAAGGGATAGCTGCCGATCGCGACGCCGGCATGATCGCGCTCGGCCGCGCGCAGGACATCGGCGATCTCGCTTTCAGGCGCCCAGGCGCCGATTGTGCGCGCGACTAGCGGCGCGCCCCCCTCCAGCGTGCCGGTCAGCGCATCGAGCATCCCCGCGGTGATGTGCGGAACCCCCGCCATCAGGAACAGGTTGCCTAGCCTGATGCCGGGCGCGCCCGACATGCGGTTGGGGATCAGTTCGGCGCCATCGGGAACGCGCGCCATGCGCAGCCGCGCCTCGGTCAGCCCGCCGCGCGTGGTGTAATAGCGTTCGAGGATCGCGCGCGCCTCGGGATGGATCACCACCGCGACCCCCAGCGCCTTCGCCACCGCGTCGACGGTGATGTCGTCGTGCGTCGGCCCGATGCCGCCGGTGGTGAAGACATAGTCGTAGCGTGCGCGCAACGCGTTCAGCGCGTCGCCGATCTCTGCCTCGTCATCGGGGACGATGCGCACTTCGCGCAGGCGAATCCCCTGCACGTCGAGCCAGGTCGCGATCTGCGCGACATTCTTGTCCTGGGTGCGGCCGGAGAGGATTTCGTCGCCGATCACCAGCACGGCGGCGGTCCAGATGCGTTCGTCGCTCATCCCCTTGCCTTAGCCTGCTGCCATGACAAAACAAGGGTGCCGGATATGCCATGAAAGGAAGGTGCGCGATGGCCGCCGAACTGATCTTCTACACCAACCCCATGTCGCGCGGGCAGATCGTCCGATGGATGCTCGAAGAGGTCGGCGCGCCCCATGAAACGCGGCTGCTCGACTATGGGACGACGATGAAGGGCGCCGATTATCTGGCGATCAATCCGATGGGCAAGGTTCCGGCGATCGTCCATGCCGGCAGGACCGTCACCGAATGCGCGGCGATCTGCGCCTATCTGGCCGACGCCTTTCCGGACGCGGGCCTGGCCCCCGCGCCGGTCGATCGCGCCGATTATTACCGCTGGCTCTTCTTCGCCGCCGGGCCGCTCGAACAGGCGATCACCGCGAAGCAGTTCGGGTTCGAACCCGAGGCCGATCAGCAACGGATGGCGGGTTTCGGCTCGCTCGCATCCGTGCTCGACGCGCTGGAGGGCGCGGTCGCGGGCAAGGCCTTCGTCGCTCGCGACCGCTTCAGCGCCGCCGATGTCTATGTCGGCAGCCAGATCGACTGGGGTCTGCAATTCGGCACCATCCCATCGCGCCCGGCGTTCGAAGCCTATGTCGCGCCCCTGCGCGAGCGCACGGGCTACAAGCGCGCGAAGGAGATCGACAATGCGCTGATAGCGGAAATGCGGGCGGCGGGGCCGGCCTGAGCGCCACGCCCGACCCGAAAGAAAAAGCCCGGCGGATCGCTCCGCCGGGCTTTCTCCTTTTGCCTCGTGCGTCCGCTTATTCGCGGTTGCCCAGCAGGTTGAGCAGGAAGGTGAACATGTTCACGAAGTCGAGGTAGAGCGTCAGCGCGCCCATCACCACCGACTTGCCGACGAAATCGGTCCCGCGGACATAGAAGTACATGCTCTTGATCTTCTGCGTGTCATAGGCGGTCAGGCCCGCGAAGAGCAGGACGCCGATGATGCTGATCGCCAGGCTCAGCGCGCTCGACTGGACGAACAGGTTGATCAGCATCGCCACCAGGATGCCGACCACGCCCATGATCAGGAAGGTGCCGAAGCCCGACAGATCCTTCTTGGTCGTATAGCCGTAGAGGCTGAGGCCCAGGAAGGCCGCGGCCGTCGCAAAGAAGGTCGTCGCGATCGACGTCTGGGTAAAGGCCAGAAAGATCGTCGACATCGACAGGCCCATGATCGCGGCATAAGCCCAGAACAGCGCCTGCGCCGCGCCGGTCGACAGCTTGTTGATGCCGAAGCTCAGCACCATCACGAACGCCAGCGGCGCCAGCATCACCACCCACATCAGCGGGCTGCCGACCAGCGACAGCGTGAAGCCCGTCGAATAGGCTAGCATTGCGACGATACCGGTCAGCAGGACGCCCGATCCCATATAGTTGTAGACCGACAGCATGTACGACCGCAGGCCGGCATCGACGGCCTGATCCATCCCGCGCGCGGTGCCAGGAAAGCCGGACGCCGCCATATTGGGGTCGTTCCAATTAGCCATTGTTGTTACTCCATATCTGGCCAGGGCATACCGGCCATGGGGGCAATATCGGCATTTCGCGCCGCCGTTTCAAGCGAAACCGGACAAGACGCCATCGGACATTCCCCGCCGCGCCCGCTGCCGCGCGACGAGCGGGATGGCATCGGCCGCCGCCCGGCCTATGCTGGCGCCATGTCCACGCATCGCCTGTTCGTCGCCCTGCGCCCACCGCGCCCGATTCGCGCGATGCTGCTCGCGGCGATGCACGGCGTTTCGGCGGCGCGCTGGCAGGACGACGACCAGTTGCATCTCACCCTGCGCTTCATCGGCGAGGTCGACCACCATCGCGCCGAGGACATCGCCGCGGCGCTCGGCGGCCTGCACGCCTCCGCCGTGACCGCACGCATCGCCGGGGTCGGACTGTTCGAACGGCAGGGACGAGCGCACACGCTATGGGCCGGCGTCGAGCCGCATGCGCCGCTCGCCGCGCTGCATCGCAAGGTCGACCAGCGCCTCGCGCGCGTCGGTCTCGCCCCCGAACCGCGCGCCTTCGTGCCGCACATCACCATCGCGCGCCTGAACCGTGCGGCGGGGCCGGTCGCGGCCTTCCTCGCGCAACACGGCGATCTGGCGAGCCCCGCCTTCGCCTTCGACCATGTCGTCCTCTACGAAAGCGAACTCGGCCATGACGGCTCGCGCTATCATCCGGTCGCGCGCTATTCGCTCGAACCATAGGTCGCGACCAGCGCGGCGGCCACTGCGCTGACATCGTCCCAGGTCGCGGCAAAACCATCCTCCGCGCCATAATAGGGATCGGCGACGCTTTGCCCCGCGCGCCCCGGGACAAGATCGAGCATCAACGCCAGCCGCGCCCTCGCGTCGATCGGCATCAGTGCGCGCGCATCGCGCAGATTGGCCGTATCCGCGGCGAGAATCAGGTCGAAGCGCCGGAAATCCAGGCGCCCGAGCTGGCGGGCGCGCAGGTCGCCGATGTCGATCCCGCGCCGGCGCGCCTCGGCCTGCGCGCGCGGATCGGGCGCGCGGCCGACATGCCAGTCGCCGGTGCCCGCCGAATCGAGCGCCGCCTCAATCTGCGCCGCGGCAAAGGCCGCGCGCGCCGCCCCCTCCGCCAGCGGAGAGCGGCAGATGTTGCCGAGGCAAAGAAAAAGGATTGCGGGCCGGTCGGTCATGGTCTGTGCTGGCTCCTGGAAAGAAAATAAAGTTGAACCGGTTTTCAACTTTGCGCGCCCCCATGGCTCTGCTAGCGAAGGCGACAAAGCGATAACGGGTCAGGGAGAGGCTTGCCAGATGGTCGAAACCGCGCGCGACACAGAATCGACCGCCGGCGCTGCGCCGCTGCCCCCATCGCGCTCCTATGCCTGGTATGCGCTCGGCATCCTCTTTCTCGTCTATGTGCTCAATTTCATCGACCGGCAGATCATCACGATCCTCGCGCCCGACCTGAAGCGCGACCTCGGGCTCGACGACGCCGATATCGGCTTTCTCTACGGCACCGCCTTCGCGGTCTTCTATGCGCTGTTCGGAATCCCGCTCGGCCGGCTCGCCGACGCCTGGCACCGCGTCCGGCTGCTCACCGCCGGCCTCGCCATCTGGTCGGCGATGACGGCAGTATCGGGGCTCGCGGCGAACAAGTTCCAGCTTGCCGGGGCGCGCATGGGGGTCGGCATCGGCGAGGCCACCGCCAGCCCCTCGGCCTATTCGCTGATCTCCGACCTGTTCCCGAAGAATATGCGCGCGACCGCGCTCGCCATCTATTCGGCCGGGCTCTATTTCGGCGGCGGCATTTCGCTGATGATCGGCGGCTTCATCGTCGAAGGCTGGAACGAAGCCTATCCGCAGGGCGGCCCCTTCGGGCTCGTCGGCTGGCAGGCGGCGTTCATGGCGGTCGGCATCCCCGGTCTGCTGCTCGCCGCGTGGGTCGCGACGCTGCGCGAACCGGTGCGCGGGCTGGTCGACGGCGTGCCGACCCAGCCTTCGCCGACGCCGTTCAAGGGCTTTTTCGAAGAATTATACGCGGTGATCCCGCCCTTCACCATCCTATCGGCGATGGCGCGCGGCGGGCGGGCGCTGGCGATCAACCTCGGCGCGGCGGCGCTGCTCGCGCTCGGCGCGCTGGCGATGATCCGGCTGACCGGCGCGACGCTGCAATGGATCTGCATCGCCTTCGGCTATTACGCGGTCTTTTCCTGGGCCAGTTCGCTGCGCAGCCGCGACGCCCCGACCTTTCGCCTGATCTGGGAATCGAAGGCGTTCCTCGCCACCATCCTCGGCTATGGCACCGTCGCCTTCATCTCCTATGCGTCGAGCGCCTTCGCGCCGGTCTATGCGCTCGAGGCGCTCGGCGAGGATGCCGGTACGGTCGGTTTCTGGGTCGGCGGCTCGGGCGCGCTCGCCGGCTTCCTGGGGGTCATCCTCGGCGGACGCATGTCGGACCGCTTGCGGTTGCGCAACGAAGCGGGCCGCATCCTCGTGGTCGCCTTCGGCCTGATCGCGCCGATCGTCCCGATCGTGATCGCCTTCACGACGCCGTCGACGCCCGGCAACGGCGATTTCATCCGCTTCACCGTCTTCGCCTCGCTGGGCGGCCTGCTCGCCAGCAGCGCGCTCGGCGCCGCAGCGGCGACGACGCAGGACCTCGTCCTGCCGCGGATGCGCGGCACTGCGACCGCGACCTTCTTCCTCGCGACGACGCTCGTCGGCCTCGCGCTCGGCCCCTATATGGCCGGACAGGTGTCGGCGATGACCGGCAGCCTGTCGACCGGGGTGCTGTCGACGCTGGTCATCGTGCCTTTCGGCCTCGTCGCGCTCGTCATCGCCTATCGGCGCGTTCCCGACGCCGCCGCCCACGTCATCGAGCGAGCGCGCTCGGCGGGCGAGCCGGTTTAGAGAGTGGTCATCCTCGAACAGGGCATCGCCGTGTCCCCGCGCAGGCGGGGACCACGAGCGTCATGACGCCTGCGCAGGCCTTTCGCCGCTCTGGGTTCCCGCCTGCGCGGGAGCACAAGGCTCAGCAAATTTAGATGATCACGCCTCGGGTGTGGGGCAAGACCGATAGGCAGGGCGCGGAAACCGGGCCGATGCGCTCAGCCCGCCGGTGTCGCGATCACGCCGCAGGCGACGCGCCCGCCGCTGTTGCCCGCCGGGTCGGTCCGCATGTCGTCAGGGCCGGCGTGGATGACGAACGCCGCGCCATCGGCGTCGAGCAGCCCGCCCTCGCCGGTCAGCCGCGATCCGACCATGTGCAGCGTCGCGCGACCGATCATGCCCGATTCGACGACCAGATTGGGCAGGTCGCCATGGTGGGCACCCATCGGATTGTCGCGGCCGTGCTGCGCGCCGGTCGGGTTCCAGTGCGGTCCGGCGCTGCTGAAATCGGGCGCCGCGCACTGTCCGACCGCATGGACATGCATGCCATAGGTGCCCGGCCCGAAGCCGCGTGCCACGACCTCCAGCCGTAGACCGGACGAATCGCGGAAGATGTCGACGCGCCCGCGGTCCGCGCCGCGCGCGTCGCGCAGTTCGGCATAGGCATCGGGCGTCGGGAGGTTGCTCGACCCGCCTTTGTCCGTCGTGGCGCACCCCGTCAGCGCCAGCGCGCCGAGCGCGACCGTGCTCCAGACCAGACTATGCGCGATCCGCCGATGCTCGATCATTCCGATGCTCCCTTGCTGCCACGGTGCCACCCGCGTGGACGGACGGCTTCGGTCCGCGATCATGCCCTCATTCGGCGCTGCTTCCAATAGCGATATGGCGGAAACCGTGCCGCAGCACCTCGTCGCGGCGATAGATATTGCGCAGGTCGACGAGCAGGCGATCGGCCATGACCCCGCCGAGCCGGTCGAAATCGAGCGCGCGGAACGCATCCCATTCGGTGACGATCGCGACCGCATGCGCGCCGTCAGCCGCGGCATAGGCGCTCTGCTGCATCTCGACCTCGGGCATCATCGGCGCCGCGATGACCATGCCTTCGGGATCGTAGGCCGTCACCCGCGCGCCCGCGTCGAGTAGCGTCTGGACGATCGCGAGGCTGGGCGAATCGCGCATGTCGTCGGTGTTCGGCTTGAAGGTCAGGCCGAGGAGCGCGACGGTCTTGCCGCGCGCGCTGCCGCCCATCGCCTGGACGATCTTGCGACCCATCGCGCGCTTGCGAAGATCGTTCGCCTGCACCGTCGCCTCGACAAGGCGCAGCGGCACGTCGTGATCCTGCGCGGTCTTGAGCAGCGCGAGCGTATCCTTGGGGAAGCAGCTTCCGCCATAGCCCGGCCCGGCGTGGAGGAATTTCGCGCCGATGCGGTTGTCGAGCCCGATGCCGCGCGCGACGTCCTGCACTTCGGCGCCGACCGCCTCGCACAGATCGGCGATCTCGTTGATGAAGGTGATCTTGGTCGCGAGGAAGGCATTGGCGGCATATTTGATCATTTCCGCAGTGCGGCGGCGCGTGACGAGAATCGGCGCCTCGTTGAGGAACAGCGGGCGATAGACTTCGCGCAGCACCGCCTCGCCGCGCGCATCCTCGGTGCCGATCACGATGCGGTCGGGGCGCTTGAAGTCGCCGATCGCCGCGCCTTCGCGCAGGAACTCGGGGTTGGAAGCGACGCTGTGCGCGCGCGTCGGCGCGCTCTCGCGCAGGATGCGTTCGACTTCATCACCGGTGCCGACGGGGACGGTCGACTTAGTGACGATCACGCAGCCATGGTCGAGCGTTGCGGCCAGTTCCTCGGCGGCGCCGAAGACATAGGACAGGTCGGCGTGGCCGTCGCCGCGCCGCGACGGCGTGCCGACCGCGATGAACACCGCGTCGGCACCGGCGACGGCCGTCGCCAGATCGGTGGTGAAGGACAGGTGCCCCGCCGCGACATTGGCGGCGACGAGCGCGTCGAGACCGGGCTCGTAGATCGGCATACGGCCCGCGTGCAGCGCATCGATCTTGCTTTCGTCCTTGTCGACGCAGACGACATCGTGCCCGAAATCGGAGAAACAGGCCCCGGAAACCAGACCGACATAGCCGGTTCCGATCATGGCGATTTTCATGGGCGCTTACCTCTTATCCTAACTGCCGTGGGATGCCCCGCACCGGTGCGGGCGGGATGGCGCGTCCTTAAGGCGAAAAGACGCAAAGAAAAAGGGCCGCGAATGGCTTCGCGGCCCCGTTCTCTTTGCGGCTCGCGCCGATCAGCGATCAGAAGGCGCGGGCATATTGCTCGTTGCCGACGAAGCCGAGCTTGCCGACGCCACTGCGCTTGATGACGGCCATCACGCGATCGACGACGATATAGCGAGCATAGGGATCGGGCTGCACCTGCAGCTCGGGCTCGACCGGCAATGTCTTGGTCTGCTCAAGATACTGGGTGAGCTGCGCCAGATCGACCGGCGTGCCGTTCCAGGTGATCGTCCCGGCCGGGTCGATCATGATCTTGTTTTTTTCCGGATCGACATTGGTCGGCGCGTCGTTGGGCACCGGCAGGTCGATCTTCACCGCGTGGGTCTGGACCGGGATGGTGATGATGAACATGATGAGGAGCACGAGCATGACGTCGATCAGCGGCGTCATGTTCACTTCCATCATCGGTTCGTCATTGCCGTCTTCCCTCACAGCTGCGGACATGGCGTTATTCCTTCAAACTAGGGGGGATCGCGCCTTTAGAGGCGGCCCAGCGTGGCCGAACCAGGCGCAGGCTCGGAAATGAACCCGATCTTCTGGAAACCGGCATATTGCATCGTGTAGATCACCCCGCCGATGCACTGGTACGGCGTGTTGACGTCGCCGCGGATATGCACTTCGGGGAAATTCTCTTCGGTAATGTTCTGCACGCCGCCGATCTTCTCGATCAGATCCTCGAGCTTCTTCTGCCCGCGTTCGAGCAGCTGCCGCGAATCGACCGGGGTCCGGCCCCAATAGACTTCGCACGACGCGCTGTCGGCGTTGGGCTGGCCATCGCCGTCGGTGTCCGCCGAGCGGACCGAGATATTGACGTTCTCGGGCTTGGTCGTCGTGGGTTCGAAAGGCACGTCGGGCAGTTTGAGGTTCACCGTCTCCAACACCACGGGAACCGTGATGAGGAAGATGATGAGCAGCACCAGCATGATGTCCACGAGCGGAATCACGTTGATTTCCGACATCGGGGCCTCATCGCTAATTTCACCTACACTCATCGCCATAGGATCAGCATCCTGTCACAAATTGATTTCGTGGGACGACCCGGCGCCCGCCGACCTGCCCTGACGGCAGGAGCGCCGGACGCCGGTTCGCCGAATCCTCAGGCCTTCTTCGGCGCCGCAGCCGGAGCAGCCGGCTTGCCGGCCGGGGCGGGCGCGACGGGGCGCACCTGGCCGCCCGACATGATCGAGCCGAGAACGTCGTTCGAGAAGGTCGACAGGCTGCGCGAGATCGCCTTGTTGCGGCTCTGCAGCCAGTTGAAGGCGAGCACCGCGGGAACCGCCACGATCAGACCGATCGCGGTCATGATCAGCGCTTCACCGACCGGGCCAGCGACGGTGTCGATCGAGGCCTGGCCCGACGCGCCGATCTTCACCAGCGCGCGGAGAATACCGATAACCGTACCGAACAGGCCGACGAACGGCGCGGTCGAACCCACGGTGGCGAGGAAGGACAGGCCGCCGTTGAGCTTCGAGTTGATGTGGCCCTGCGACCGCTCGAGCGTGCCGTGCATCCAGTCGTGCGCCTCGATCGGGTTGGTCAGCTTGCCATGCTCTTCATGCGCACGCAGGCCGTCCTCGACCACCTGGCGGTAGGCACTGTTCTTCTCGAGCTTCGCGGCGCCCTCGGCGAGCGTCGGTGCGCGCCAGAAATTGGCGGTGACCGTCTTGCCCTGGCTCATCACCTTGTTCTGCTCGAACAGCTTGGTGAACAGGATGTAGAGCGATCCGACGAACATGATCAGCAGCACGAGGAAGGTGAGCTGCGACACGATGCCGCCTTCGCACAGCGCCGGGATGAGGCCGTAGGGGCTCTCGCCCTCGCCGACGGTGCACATCGATGCCGGCATCAGGGTCATCCCCGTCGGGGCATGGCCACCCGCCGCAGCGGCATTTGCGATCAGATTAAGCATTGGTTATTCCCTCTCAAAAATCGTGATATTCATGAAAGCTGATGTTGCCTGTGGCCGACACGCGCAGGATTACTGCGGAATCTGCCACCGGATACGGTTGCTGTAGGAGCCGCCCTTCGGATTGCCCTCGCGGTCCTTGCCCGGGTTGAAGCGGGCGCGGCGCGTGATGAGCTTGCAGGTCTCCGCATCGAGGTCGGAATGGCCGCTCGACGAGGTCACGTCGCACGAGGTCACGCGACCGTCGGCGCCGTAACTGACGCGGAAACCCGTGGTGCCTTCGCGGCCTTCACGCATTGCGCGCGCCGGATAGTCGTCGTTGGTCGCCCAACGCCCGGGGTTGCCCTTCGGCGTCCCTTCCTGGCTGAGATCGGGGGCCGGCGGAGCCGGCGGAGCCGCAGGCGGAACATAGATCGGCGGCGGCGGAGCCGGCGGAGCCTTCGGCACCGACTGGATCACGTTCGACGTCACCGGCGGCGGAATCGGCGACGGAGGCGTCACCACCGGCGGCGGCGGCGGAAGCTTGTTGTCCGGCGGCGGCGGCGGCGGCGGTTCTTCCGGCGGCGGCGGTTCGTTGACGTCCACGACGTCCAGTTTCTCGGCGAGTTTCTTGACGATGCTGATATTCAGGCCGTTGACCAGGCCATAACCCAGAACTGCCGTAAACAGACCAACCAAGACAATCGCCACTACCCTGTTTTTAGGGTCGACATTATCACCATAAGCCATTCAGGGACGACGCTCCTTGCTAGATCATCCTGACACCAAAAATCCTTCCCGACGGGTTGGGTTGCCAACATGCCCGGATAATTTCCGATCCATTCCGCGAGACCCGACGGTTAGCAGCCGGCATGTTCTGTTCTTGCCGGACGCTTCGTCGCCCGTCCTATCGTGGTGGCGGCAAGTTCGCAAACCCTTTATCAGCGGTTAATGTGCCATAGCCCAATGCAGGGTTTCCGCGCGCCTTTCGAGCGCCCCGACAAACAGAAACGGATCGATCCATGCGCATGACTCCGCCCGCCATCGCCGCTCTCCTCGCTTTGATAAGCTCCGGAATCTCTAGCGTTTTTGCCATGGAGAAACCAGCACCCGCGGTCGCCGCCGTCGCCAGTCCCTACAGCTATGCGGACCTCGCCGACCTTGCCGTCGCGGCGCCGATGGCGATCCACGCGCGCATCCGGAAGGCCGCGGCGCTGAAGCCCGAACAGGCCCCGGGGCTCGCCGCGGGCCATGTGCGATTCTTCATCGAAGCCGATGTGGTCAGCCTGATTCGCGGCTCCGGACCGCTCGCCGCGCGCATCTCCTACCTCGTCGACCTGCCGCTCGCGGCGAACGGCAAGGCGCCGAAGCTGAAGAGCAAGCAACCCGTCCTGATCTTCGCGCGCCCGGTCGCAAGCGGCACGACGACCGACACCGGCAGCGTCCGCCTCGTCGCGCCCGACGCGCAGCTCGCGTGGGACCCCGCGACCGAGGCGCGGCTGCGCGCGATCCTGACCGAACTCGTCAAGCCCGGCGCCCCGCCCGCGATCACCGGCATCGCCAACGGCTTCCACGTCCCCGGCACGCTACCTGGCGAGGGCGAGACGCAATTGTTCCTCAACACCGCGACGGGCGATCCGGTTTCGCTGACCGTCATCACCGCCGCCGATGGATCGCGCCGCTGGGCGGCCGCCTTCGGGGAGATCGTCGACGGGTCGGCGGCGGTGCCGCGCCGCGACACGCTCGCCTGGTACCGCCTCGCCTGCGGCCTGCCCAAGGCGCTGCCGCTCGACAAGCTGGCGGGCACCGCGCCCGAGGACCGCAAGAAGACCGCCGCCGACTATGCGATGATCCTCGGCGCGCTCGGCGAATGCACGCGGACCCGCGCACCCGTCGGCGGCTGATGCCGCGTAGCCGCCGCTACGGCGCGAACAGAAATTCTATCGCGCTTGTTCCCTTGTTTCCGCCGGAAAAGCCGATAGGGGGCGCTGGCAACGGCGGGCGATGGCCCGCGCCATCGACGGAGTAGCCGCATGTCCCCCCTTCCCTCTCCCACCGCGTCCCGCCCCCCGCTGCGCGTGGCGCTGGCGGGCATCGGCGTGGTCGGCGGCGGCGTCGTCCGGCTGCTCGAGGCAAACCGCGAGCTGATCGCGCGCCGCGCCGGGCGGGCGATCGAGATCGTCGCGCTGTCGGCGCGCGACCGCCACAAGGACCGCGGCGTCGACCTGTCGGCCTATCGCTGGGAAGACGACATGGGCGCGCTGGTCACTGCCGACGATGTCGATGTCGTCGTCGAGATGGTCGGCGGCGCCGACGGCCCGGCGCTGACCCTCGCGCGCGCCGCGCTCGGCGCGGGCAAGGCGCTCGTCACCGCGAACAAGGCGATGATCGCGCATCACGGGCTGGACCTCGCGCGACTGGCAGAGGAACGCGACACGCCGCTCAAATATGAAGCCGCGGTCGCGGGCGGCATCCCGGTGATCAAGGCGCTGCGCGAAGGCGCGTCGGCGAACCAGATCGCGCGCGTCTACGGCATCCTCAACGGCACCTGCAATTATATCCTGACGCTGATGGAGCGCGAGCGCGCGAGCTTCGCCGACGCGCTCGCCGACGCGCAGGCCGAAGGCTATGCCGAGGCCGACCCGACCTTCGACGTCGACGGCATCGATGCCGCGCACAAGCTGTCGATCCTCGCCGCGCTCTGCTTCGGGACGAAGCTCGATATCGGCGCGGTGACCGCGACCGGCATCCGCGGCCTGATCGCGGCGGACATCCGCGAGGCCGAGGCGCTCGGCCATCGCGTGCGGCTGATCGGCATGGCCGAGCGCGACGAGACCGGCCTCTATCAGCATGTCCAGCCGTGCCTCGTGCCCGCCGACCACCCGCTCGCCTATGTTCCCGGCGCGCTCAACGCCGTAGTGGCAGAGGGCAATTTCGTCGGCCGCCTGTTCTTCGAGGGCGCGGGCGCGGGCGCGGGGCCGACGGCATCGGCGATCGTCGCCGATATCATCGACATCGCACGCGACGAATATGGGCCGGCCTTCGCGATGCCGGTCGACGCGCTCGATCGGGCCGCCACCGCCGACGCGGGCGCGCGCGTCGGCAAGCATTATGTTCGCCTGGTCGTCGAGGACCGCATCGGCGTCCTCGCCGAGATCGCGACGGCGATGCGCGACGCGGGTGTGTCGATCGAAAGCTTCATCCAGCGCGGCGACGATGCGGACGGCGGCGTTGTGATTGCGCTCGTCACCCACGCCGGCCCGGCCAGCGCGATCCACGCGGCGCTGGCGACGCTGTCGGCGTCGGACCACGTCGTCGGGACGCCGATGCACATGCCGATACTGGCGCTCTGACACGCCGGAGGCGTGCGGGAAAATCTCACGCGAAGGCGCGAAGAAGTCGCTCTTGCCGCGAAGCGGCTTTTTGTCCAGCCGTGCGGCAAGACGCGCCGCTGAAGGAAAAGGGGGCCTTACGGCCCAACTCTTCTCCTTCGCGTCTTCGCGTGAAACCCATATGGCGCGGTGCCGACCACATGCGCCGGCACCGGAAGGCTCATCACCCAGCTGGCAGGGAAAGCCGTCAAGGCGGCTTCGAATCGGGCGAAGCCTTCTCGACAAGCGGCGCGGGCGACCATATGGCGCGCAGCAGGCCCGCGCGGCGCGACACGGATACAGACGGAGAGTCAGGACAATGACGAACAGCAGCAGCAACCTCGACCGGGTGCTCGTGCTCGAAATGGTGCGCGTCACCGAAGCCGCGGCGATCGCCGCTGCGAAGCTGATCGGGCGCGGCGACGAAAAGGCCGCCGACGCCGCCGCGGTCGAGGCGATGCGCGCGGCCTTCAACACGCTCTATATGGACGGCACCGTCGTCATCGGCGAGGGCGAGCGCGACGAGGCGCCGATGCTCTATATCGGCGAGAAGGTCGGCGCCGCCCCCGGCAAGGGGCCGAAGATCGACATCGCGCTCGACCCGCTCGAAGGCACGACGATCACGGCAAAGGCCGGTCCGAACGCGCTCGCGGTGCTCGCGATCGCCGAGGAAGGCTGCCTGCTCAATGCACCCGACGTCTATATGGACAAGCTGGCGGTCGGCCCCGGCTATTCGCCCGACATCGTCAACTTCGACAACAGCGTGCGCGAGAATGTCGAGGCGGTCGCGCGCGAAAAGGGTGTCGCGCCCGCCGACATCATCGTCTGCGTCCTCGACCGGCCGCGCCACGAGGCGCTGATCGCCGAGCTGCGCGCGATCGGCTGCGGCGTCGCGCTGATCCCCGACGGCGACGTCGCCGGCGTGATCGCGACGACCAACCCCGAAACCAACATCGACATCTACATGGGGTCGGGCGGCGCGCCCGAGGGTGTGCTGGCGGCGGCGGCGCTGCGCTGCGTCGGCGGCCAGTTCAAGGGCCGGCTGCTGTTCCGCAACGACGACGAGCGGCAGCGCGCGCGCAAATGGGGAATCGAGAATCTCGACCGCGTCTACGACCTTCAGGATCTGGCGAAGGGCGATGTGATCTTCGCGGCGACCGGCGTCACCGACGGATCGCTGCTGCGCGGCGTCAAGCACCGCCGCGGCGGCATCCTGACCACTGAAAGCATCGTGATGCGCGCCTCTTCGGGCACCGTGCGCTGGGTCAAGGGCGAACACCGCGAGGGGTGAGCGACTCATTCTCCCTTCCAGCTTGCGGGAAGGAGCGTTGCTTTTTCAGAAAATCCCCGCCGCCAGCCCCTCGGCCAGTGCGGCGCCCAGATCGCGCGCTTCGGCCAGCCGGTCTTCGGGGATCGTCTTGGGCGCGAGGATCGCCTCGGGCGTCTGCGCGTCGGTATTGACGATCAGCGGATCGGCGACACGCCGCAGCCGCCAGCCGGTGGCGATGCGGTCGAGCTGGCGCTGCGCATTCTCACCGTCCGATCCGGCGCAGACGATCGTCGCATAGGGCCGCCCCTCCAGCCGGCCGAGGCACGGATAATAGCAGCGGTCGAACATCTCCTTCATCGTCCCCGACAGCGCCGCGAGATTTTCGGGGCCGACGAACAGATAGCCCTGCGCCGCCAGCAGGTCGGCCTGCTCCGCCCGTTCGGCGGGGACCAGCCGCGCCGCCACGCCGCCGCCTTCCGCCGCCGCTTCGGCCAGCGCGCGGCTGCCGCCGGTTCGGCTGTGCCAAATGACAAGAAGTTTGCATTTCGACATCGGCGAATCCTCTACGCGGGGCGCGGCGCACGGGGGCATCGGCTTGCCAACTCCCCGGGCGGGGCGCAAGCTGGACGAAAAGCGAGGGGAGGATGCGATGAAGCGTGCGATCGGCCTGATACCAATGCTGCTGTGGGCGAGCGGCGCGGTGGCGCAGGACGCGGCGAGCGAGGCGACCCGCGCGGCGCAAACCGAACTAGCCGCGCGCCTGCCGCTGAACGACCCCGCCGACATGACGAACGCGACCCGCGGCAAGATCGCCGAGATCGCGGACGGCGTGATCCTCGGCAAGGATGGCCGAATCGTCTGGGATCGCCGCCCCTATGCCTTCCTCGCCGCCGACCAAGCGCCCGATACGGTCAATCCCTCGCTGTGGCGGCAGGCGCGGCTCAACGCGGTGCACGGCCTGTTCGAGGTGGTGCCCGGCAAGATCTGGCAGGTGCGCGGCTACGACATCTCGGTGATGACGATCATCCGCGGCGAATCGGGCTGGATCGTCGTCGATCCACTGCTGACCGAAGAGGCGGCGGCGGCGGGCTGGAAGCTGTTCGCCGACACCGTCGAGGCGAAGGCGGGCAAGCGGCCGATCCGCGCAGTCATCTTCACCCACAGCCACAGCGACCATTTCGGCGGCGTCGGCGGCGTCGTCACGCCTGAACAGGTGCGCCGGGAGAATATCCGCATCATCGCCCCGCACGGCTTTTCGGAGGAAGCGACCGCGGAGAATGTCCTCGCCGGCAATGCGATGGGTCGCCGCGCGCTGTACATGTTCGGCGCGATCCTGCCGCCCGGCCCGACAGGGCAGGTCGACACCGGGCTGGGACCGAAGCTGTCGTCGGGCACCATCGGCTATATGGAGCCGACCGAGACGGTGCCCGCCGCGGGCGCAACGCTGACGATCGACGGGCTGGCGTTCGATTTCCTCGACGCCGCCGGCACCGAGGCGCCCGCCGAGTTCGTCTTCTATATCCCCGCCTACAAGGCGCTGCACACGACCGAAGTCGTCACGCACAACCTCCACAATATCCTGACGCTGCGCGGCGCGCAGGTGCGTGACGCGCTGCACTGGTCGAAGGTGATCGACGCGATGCTGCTCAAATGGGGCGGCACGGCCGAGGTCGCGCTCGCCTCGCACCACTGGCCAACCTGGGGGCAGGGCGCGGTGGCGAAATGGCTGGCCGACCAGCGCGACGCCTATCGCTACGTCCACGACCGCACGCTGTTCCTTGCCAACCGCGGCGCGACGCTCCACGAACTCGCCGACCAGACGGCCGAGGCGCCGGTGCAGGGCCGCGATTTCTCGACGCGCAATTATTACGGCACACTCAACCATAATATGAAGGCGACCTATCAGCGCTATTTCGGCTGGTGGGACGGTAATCCGGCGCATTTCAACCCGCTGCCCCCCGAACAGAGCGCCGCGAAATATGTCGCGCTCGCCGGTGGTCCCGACAAGCTGCTCGCCGCCGGGAAGGCGGCGATCGCGGCGGGCGATTATCGCTGGGCGGCCGAGCTGCTCGACAAGCTCGTCTTCGCACAGCCCGACAGTCAGGACGCGCGCGCGGCGCTGGCCTCAGCCTATGACCAGCTTGGCTATCAGGCCGAATCGGGGGCGTGGCGCAACTATTATCTCGCCGCCGCCGCGACGCTGCGTGGGACCGAGCTCGACACGCTCACCGGCAACGGCCAGAGCCGCAGCTTCGTCAGCGCGATTCCCACCGCGGTCTTCTTCGACGCGCTCGCGACGCGCTTCGACGCGGCAAAGGGCGCCGCGCTCGCCGGCACCTTCCAGTTCGTGCTGCCCGACAGCCGGGAAGCCGTCGCGGTGGTCGTCGGCGGCGGAGTCGAATTCCCGCGCCACGGCGTCACCGACCCCGCGCCGACCGCGACGATCACCATCGACCGCAAGACGCTCGACGACGTGATGCTGGGGCAGGCGCAATTCCCGGCGCTGCTCCAGTCGGGTGCGATCCGCATCGACGGCGACCGCGCCGCCTTCCTGTCGTGGTTCGCGCTGCATCCGCCCGCCGATCCGCGCTTCAATGTGGTTGTGCCTTAAGGGCGCATGCGCCTATCGAGGGGGATGAGCGACGCCGCCATCCCCCACCCCACCGACCCCTTCGCGCCCGAGGCGATCAACGCCGTCGACGGGCTGACGCCGGTCGATCCCGCCTTTCGCCACGTGCTGCGCATCGCGACGCTGCTCAACGCGCTGCCGCTGGCGATCGCCGCGATGCTGGCCGACATCTTCCTCGTCCGCGCGATCGACGGACCCTATGGCCTGCTGACCGTGCTCGGCTGGCTGCTCGGCGCGCTGGCGGTCGCCATCCTGCCGTCGCGGCGCGCGCAGCGCTGGGGCTACCGCGTCGGCGAGGGGCAGCTTCGCGTCGCGCACGGCTGGCTGTTCCGCACCGACACGATCGTCCCCTTCGTCCGCGTCCAGCATATCGACGTCGGGCAGGGCCCGGTCGAGCGCTGGTTCGGTCTCGCGCATCTGGTCGTCCACACGTCAGGCACCCACAACAGCACGGTGACGCTGCCCGGCCTGCCCGCTGACCTTGCCGCGGCGATGCGCGAGACGATCCGCCGCCATATCCACACCGATTTCGCATGACCGACGCAGCCGCCCCGCCCACCGCGGAAGCCGAGCCGCACTGGCTGCGCCTCCACCCCGCGACGCTCGCGCTGTCGATCGCGAAGCTCGGGCCGCGCTCGCTCAATTTCCTGCCCGCGATCGCGGCGCTGGGGGTCACCGGCAACTGGGCCTATATCGTGCCGGCCTTCCTGCTCTTCCTGCTTTTCTCACTGCTCGCGGCCTGGCTTCACTGGTTACGCTTCCGCTTCGCGGTGGGGGCGGACGAAGTCGTCATCGAAAGCGGCGTGCTGGCGCGCCAGCACCGCACCATCCCCTTCGATCGCATCCAGGACGTCAGCATCGAGCAGGGATTGATCGCCCGCGTGCTCGGCATCGCGAAGGTCGAGTTCGAGACCGGGGCGGGCGGCGGCAAGGACCATGACGCAAGCCTCGACGCGGTCGGTCTTGACGCTGCGGAAGCGCTGCGCGGCGTAATCCGCGCGCACCGCAGCGAACTGGCCACTGCGCTTGCCCCCGCCGATGCGCCGGGCGCGGAGGATCGGCTGCTCTTCGCGATGGGGCCGCGCCGGCTGCTAATCGCCGGGCTGTTCAACTTCTCGCTCGCGGCGCTCGCGGTCTTTGGCGCGGCCATGCAGTTCTTCGACAATCTGCTGCCCTTCGACTTCAACATCTTCAACCCGGTCGACTGGATCGATGTCGCCGAAGCCTACGGCCTCGACGCCTGGCTCGTCGCGCATCGCTGGGTCGCCGGGCTGGGCGCGGCGATCTCGCTGCTCTTCATCGGCTTTGCCGGCGGGGTCGCGACGATGTTTTTCACCAACTGGGGTTTCCGCCTGACGCGCGAACCGCGCGCACTGCGCCGCACCCGCGGGCTGACGACGCGCACCGACGTCGCGATGCCGGTGCGCCGCGTGCAGGCCGCGATCCTCGTCACCGGCTGGCTGCGCGAGCGGTTCGGCTGGCACGAGCTGCGGCTCCAGAGCCTGGCAAGCGACGGCGGGAAGGAGCGCGACCACCAGGTGGTGCCCTTCGGCACGCTGCGCGAAATCGATCCGGTGCTCGCGACCGTGGCGATCGATCGTCCGCCTGGGGAAACACGCTGGGAACGCAGTCACCATATCGTTGCGCTCGGGGGGCTGCTCGGCGCCGTGATAGCCGCGGTCGGCGGCGCGGTGGCGATCGCGCGCGGCGAACCGCTCGGCAGCCTCGCGATTGCGGCGGCCGTCCTTCTGGCGCTGGCCGCGTTGGTCGGCGCGCGCTTCCGCCTGTGGGCCGACCTCGGCGATCGGGTCGCGATCCGCCGCGGCTGGTGGAAACCGAAGCTGACCCTGCTGCCCCACGCCTCGGTGCAGAGCATCGACCTCAGGACCGACTTCGTTCTCCGCCCGCTCGGCCTCGCGACGCTGGTGTTCGGGGTACCCGGCGGCAGCGCGCTCGGCAGCCATGCGATCCCCGCCATCCCGGTCGGCATCGCGCAGGCGCTGCGCACGCGCATCCTCGCGGCGGGAGGCGCGGCATGACCGACACCGCGCTCGGCATCGCGCGGTCCATTCTCGGCCAGCCGTGGCGCTGGCGGCGGACCAGCGCACAGATGGGCGGCGAAAACCTCGCCCCCGACGATCTCGTCGCCCAGCTCCTGCTCGCGCGCGGGGTGCCGCGCGACGATATCGAGCGCCAGCGGGCGCCGACATTGCGCGCCTTCATGCCCGACCCGTCGTTGTTCCGCGACATGGACGCCGCCGCCGCGCGGCTCGCCGACGCGGTCGAGGCGCGCGAGGCGGTCACCGTCTTCGGCGACTATGATGTCGACGGCGCGACCTCGGCGGCGCTGCTCGTCCGCCTGCTGCGCGCGCTCGACGTCCCCGTCGGCGCCTATATCCCCGACCGGCTGATGGAAGGCTATGGCCCCTCGGGCGCCGCGCTGGTCCGGATCGGCGCGGCCGGATCGCGGCTCGTCGTCACCGTCGATTGCGGCGCGCAGGCCTTCGACGCGATCGCCGAGGCCAAGGCCGCGGGGGTCGAGGTGATCGTCGTCGACCATCACCAATGCGCGACGACGCTGCCGCAGGCCTTCGCCGTCGTGAACCCCAACCGGCTCGACGAGGCTCCCGACGCGGCACTCCACGGCAATCTCGCTGCGGTCGGGGTCGCCTTCCTGCTCGGCGCGGCGCTGCTCCGCACGCTGCGCACGCGCGGCTTCTTCGGATCGCGGCCCGAACCCGCGCTGATCGACCTGCTCGATCTCGTTGCACTCGGCACCGTCGCCGACGTCGCGCGGCTGACCGGCTTCAACCGTGCGCTGGTGACGCAGGGACTGAAGGTGATGGCACGGCGCGGCAACATCGGACTCGCGGCGCTGATGGACGCGGCGCGGCTCACCAAGCCTCCGACCGCGAGCGACATGGGCTTCGCACTCGGCCCGCGCATCAACGCCGGCGGCCGCGTCGGCAAATCCGACCTCGGTGTGCGGCTGCTCACCACCTCGGACCCGCAAGAGGCGGCCGATATCGCGCAGGAACTGAACCGCCTGAACGAGGAGCGCCGCGCGATCGAGGCCGCAGTGCTCGACCAGGCGATCGAGGCGAGCGCCGCCTGCGCCAACGCTCCCGTCGCGCTCGTCGCCGCATCGGGCTGGCACCCCGGCGTGATCGGCATCGTCGCGGGGCGGCTCAAGGAACGGCTGCACCGCCCCGCGATCGTCGTCGCGCTGGGCGACGACGGCATCGGCAAGGGGTCGGGCCGCTCGATCGCTGGCGTCGACCTCGGCGCTGCGGTGCTCGCCGCGAAGGAGACGGGGCTGCTCGTCGCAGGGGGCGGTCACGCGATGGCGGCGGGACTGACCGTCGCCGCCGACCGCATCGACGCGCTCGGCGCCTTCCTAAGCGACCGGCTCGCCGCCGACGTCGAGCGGGCGAGCGGCGACAAGGCGCTGCTGATCGACGCCGTGCTCGCGCCGCGCGGCATCAGCCCGCTGTGGTGCGAAGCGATCGACAGCGCGGGGCCCTATGGCGCCGGCTGGCCCGCGCCGCGCGTCGCGACCGGCCCGGTGCGTATCGTCGAGGCGGGGATCGTCGGCACCGATCACCTGCGCCTGATCGTCTCCGGCGACGACGGTGCGCGTTTCAAGGCGATCGCCTTCCGCAGCGCCGAAAGCCTGCTCGGCCAGACGCTGCTCCACGCGCGCGGCGGCCGCAAGCTGTGGCTCGCAGGCCGCGCGAAACGCGACGACTGGGGCAGCCGCCCCGCCGCCGAACTGCACCTCGAGGATGCCGCCTGGGCCGACTGACCGACGCCGGCGATATTTCTGCCCTGCCGGCCACCGGCGCGCTTGACCGCAGGAACACGCGCGTCTAAGGCGCCGCTTCACCGACTGACGGCCCCTTCGTCTAGCGGTCTAGGACGTCGCCCTTTCACGGCGAAAACACGGGTTCGAGTCCCGTAGGGGTCACCATTGGCGAGTTTTCGCCGTTCTGGGATCATGAAGCGATCCCTTTGATTCGGTTGTCCCAGCGCCCTTATCGGCTCGTTTTAACGGCCCGGATCGTGGTTGCGAGTGGCGTCATTTGCGCGGATCGGGGCGGGCCAGGATCATCATCGCCGAGAGCGCCAGCGTCTGGGCGCCGCGTTTGATCGTCGGTTCGGGCACGGGCGCGAAATAGGGTGAGTGGTTGACCGGCAGCGGTTTTCCTTCCGCCTCGTACCGTGCGATCATCGCCGGATCGTAGCCGCCGATCGCGAAGAAGACCGAAGGCACGCCTTCGTCGATGAAGGCCGAGAAATCCTCGCTGGCGGTGCCGCCCGCCGCGCTCGCGGGGACGAACTGCACATCCTTGCCGAAGGCCGTCGTCAGCATCGCCGCCGACCGCGCCGACAGCGCCGCGTCGTTGCGGACGGCGTTCGTGCCCGTCGGCTGCGCGATCGTTGGTTCGGGCGCGCGCGCCATCGCCGCGACCGAGCGCGCGGTGCGCTCGACGCCTTCGACGAGCAGCTTGCGCGTCGCCTCGTCGTGCGAGCGCAGAGTCAGCTTCAGGTCGGCGTGGTCGGGAATGATGTTGTTGACCGTCCCCGCGACGAAAGCCCCGACGGTCACCACGCCGAACGCCTTGGGATCCTTTTCGCGGCTGATGATCGTCTGGACGTCGGTGACGAAACGGCTGCCCATCATCACCGGATCGATGCTCTTGTCGGGCATCGATCCGTGCGCGCCGACGCCGTGGAAGGTGATGTCGATCGCGTCCGAGGCCGAACTGACGACGCCGTCCTTCACCACCACCGTGCCGACCGGCATCGGACCGACGTGCGCGGCGAAGCCGAAATCGGGCTTGGGCCAGCGGGTGAACAGCCCGTCGGCGATCATCGCCTTCGCGCCGCTGACATTTTCCTCCGACGGCTGGCCGATGAACATCAGCGTGCCGCTCCACTGGTCCTTCATCGCCGCGAGCGCCGCTGCGGCGCCAACCCACCAGGCCATGTGGCTGTCGTGGCCGCAGCTATGGTCGACGAAGCTCAGCTTGCCGTCGACGGTCTGCTGGGCACGGCTGGCATAGGGGAGGCCGGTCTTTTCCTCCATCGGCAGCGCGTCCATTTCGGTGCGCACGAGCAAGGTCGGCCCTTCGCCGTTCTTCAGGATCGCGACGATACCGGTCTGGCCGACCTTTTCGGTGACGGTGAAGCCCAGCTTGCGCATCTCGGCCGCGAGCAGGGCGGCGGTGCGCACCTCCTGAAAGCCGACCTCGGGATGCGCGTGGAGATCCTTGTAGAGCGCGTCGAGATGCGGATACTGCCTGTCGATCGTCGCGTCGATGCGCGCCAGCGCGGCGGCGACGTCGAAGCCGGGAGCGGTCGGTGCGGGCTGCGCCAGGGCGGGAAGCGCCGCGAGGCCGGCGGTCAGGGTGAGCAATATCTTGTGCATCGGGCGGTCTCCGCTGTGGGATGGAAAGGTGGCGGGCTGGCTCAGCGCAGGAGTGCGATCACCAGGCGCTGGAGGAAATCGTCGCCGAGCGGCCGGCCGGTGAGATAGCCCTGGTCGATCGCGGCAGCGAGGGTGAAGATGATCTCGAACGGCGGCAGGACGGGATGGATGTCCTGCGCGGCGAGCGCGCGCGTGAGGATTGTGACACTGGCCTTGCGTCGTATATGCTGGGCATCGGCAATCGGGGCGATCAGATCGGGCGCGACGCGACGTGCCTCGTATATGGCGGGCAGGCAGGTCGCGATGACCGGATCATGGTAGCGGTTGCGAACAGCGGTCGCAAAGGCAAGCAGATCGGCCGCCACGTCGCCGGTATCGCCGAGCAGCGCATCGTCGAAGCGATCGTTGAATGCATCGATGAACGCCGCGATGGCCGAAGGCCAGCGGCGATAGAAGGTCGGGCGGGGAACGCCCGCGTGCCGGCAGACGCGATTGATCGACAGGCCGGCGAAGCCGAACTCGCCCAATATGGCGACCGCGCTGGCCTTGATCCGCTCGTCGAGTTCGGCCTGCCGCGGCCGTCCCGCCGTCGTGTCCCTGTCGCCCAATATCGTGACTTCCATCTCCACCGCACTCGCAATGCCCGATCGCACCGTTCCAGGCGAACGAATAATATCGATACATAGATGTATCGTAATATCGCGCCGGGTCAAGGGCTTCGCCCGCGAATGCCGGTTCGGCCCCTCGCCCTCGCCCCGTTCGAGGCTTGACACCCGCACCGATTCTACGCCAAAGCCCCTTTCGATGCATGATTGTATCGTAATCATGCATGGCAGCGACCGATAATGACGAGGGGCGCGCCCGACCGGCCAAGCCCGCACCGCCGTTGCCGGCAAACAGGGAAGGGCTCTTCAAAATGTTGGACAATCGCAAATTGTTGCTCGTGGTTTCGGCGTCGGCCTTGGCGCTCACCGGCGCCCCCGCCCTCGCGCAGGATGGGCCGGGCGGCGGCGAAGCGACGGCCGGGGCGGCCCCGAGCGAGATCGTCGTCACCGGATCGCGAATCGCGCGGCGCGACTTCGAGGCGGCGAGCCCGATCGTCACGCTGGGCGCCGACGCCGTCGCGGCGACCGGACAGGCAACGCTCGAAGGCGCGCTCAACCAGCTTCCGCAATTCTCGGCGGGCTCGACCGCCTTCTCGAACGACCTCAACGCGACCGGGCAGGCGACGCTCAATCTTCGCGGCCTCGGCGCGCAGCGCAACCTCGTGCTGCTCGACGGCCGTCGCCTGCAGCCGTCGAACTCGAGCCAGGTCATCGACATCAACACCATCCCATCGATCCTCGTCGGCGGGACCGAGATCATCAGCGGCGGCGCCTCGGCCGTCTATGGCTCCGACGCCATCTCCGGCGTCGTCAACTTCAAGGTGCGCGACCTCGACGGGATCGAGATTTCGGGCCAGAACACGCTGACCGAGCGCGGCGACGGCGGCATTCGCGAGATTTCGATCGGCGCCGGCACCCGCTTCGCCGACGGCCGCGGCCGCATCATCGTCGGCGCCGCCTATACCGACCGCGATGCGGTCAACATCAACAGCCGCGCCTTCTTCCGCCGGAATCAGGGCGTGTCGGGGACGATCCCGTTCGGTATCTTCACCCCGGGCGCGAACCCCGCCAGCCAGGGCGCGCTCAACGACGCCTTCGCCGCCTATGGTATCGCGCCGGGATCGGTGCTCCCCTCGTCGGGGATCGGGGTCAATGCGGACGGCACGCTCTTCGCCAACGGGCGCGGCGTCTATAATTATCGCGACGATGAGCCCTATCTCTACAATAACGGGCAGGCGCTGCTGCAGGTGCCGTCGACGACCTACACCCAGATTCCGCTCGAGCGCATCTCGACCTTCGGCCGCGCGACCTTCGAGGCGAGCGATACTATCAAGCTGTTCGTCCAGGGCCTCTATACCGACTATACCTCGACGACGATCCAGGATCCCGCCCCGAACGCCGGGCTGTGGACGATCCGCGTTCCGCGGTCGAATCCGTTCATCCCGGCCGCGCTGAACCCCATCCTCGATTCGCGCACCGACCCGACCGCACCGGTCGTCGTGACCAAGCGCTATAGCGAAGCCGGTCCGCGCAGCGTCGATCACGAGGCGACGACGTGGCAGATCCTCGGCGGCGCATCGGGGTCCTTCGGCGGCAGCGGCATCACCTGGGAGCTGTACGGATCGACCGGCAAGAGCATCGTCGACGACATCTCCTACGGCTCGGTCTTCACCAGCAAGGTGCAGCAACTGGCATCGGCGGCCGACGGCGGCGCGTCGATCTGCTCCGGCGGCTATAATCCGTTCGCGGTCACCAATTCGCCCGAATGCGTCGCCTTCATCAGCGGCGTGACGCGCAACCGCACCGAAACGAAGCAGGACGTGGTCGAGTTCAACCTGCAGGGCGGCATCGCGCAGCTTCCCGCGGGCGAACTGCGCTTCGCGGCGGGCGTCGGCTATCGCCACAATGAATTCGCCTTCACCCCCGATCCCGAGCAGATCACGGGCAACATCGTCGCCATCGCGCGCACCTCGCCGACCGCGGGTTCGACGAGCGCGAAGGAAGCCTATGCCGAACTGCTGATCCCGCTGCTCCACGACATTCCGCTGATTCAGGACCTCACGATCGACGCCGCCTATCGCTATTCGGACTACAAGCAGAGCGGCGGGGTTTCGACCTACAAGGTCGATGTCGACTGGACCGTGGTCGACGGCGTGCGCCTGCGCGGCGGCTATCAGCGCGCGATCCGCGCGCCGAACGTCGGCGAGCTCTACACCGCGACCACCGGCCTGTTCCCGACCATCGGTTCGGTCGCCAACGGCGCCGGCGATCCGTGCGACACGCGCAGCGCGTTCCGTACCGGCGCCAACGCGGCGCAGGTGCGCGCGATCTGCGTCGCGCAGGGAATGCCCGACGTGCTCGCCGACTCCTATATCAACAACGTCACGCAGGTCGCGGCCTTCCTGTCGGGCAACGCCAATCTGAAACCCGAAAAGGCCGACACCTGGACGGTCGGCGCGGTGCTGTCGCCGCGCGCCGCCTCGCCCTGGCTGTCGAACCTGCGCGCGTCGGTCGATTACTATAATATCGCGATCGACGACGCGATCGCGACGATCCCGGTGTCGGTGTCGCTCAACAAATGCTTCAACGCCGATGGCAGCAACCCCGGCTATGACGCGAACAATTTCTTCTGCGCGCTGATCGGCCGCGACGTCAATTCGGGCGGCATCACCAACGCGCTGCAGCCCTATCTGAACCTCGGCGGCTACAAGACCGCCGGGGTCGACGTGCAGCTCGACTGGTCGGTGCGCCTTGCCGATATCGGGGCCGGCGACGGGTCGGGGCGCTTCGGCATTTCGTCGGTGATCAACTATCTCGACAAATTCGAGATCCAGAACCTTCCCGGCGGACCGTTCCAGGATTTCGGCCGCACGATCGGATCGGGAACCACGCTGCCGCGCTGGCGCTCGACGACCTCCTTCACCTTCGGCACCGACAGCTTCAACGCGCTGGTGCGCTGGCGGCACGTCGGCGCGATGATCGACGCGTCGAAGGTGACGAACGCGGCGAGCACGACGCCGGGGGTCAAGGCTTACGACTATTTCGACCTGTCGCTGCGCGTCGACCCGGCCGAGCGCTTCAGCTTGCGCTTCGGAGTGAACAATCTGTTCGACAAGACGCCGCCGGTGGTCAGCGGCGTGCTCGGCCAGACCGACGCCAGCACCTATGACGTGCTCGGCCGCACCTATTATCTGGCGGCCACCGCGCGCTTCTGAAGAACGGGACAGGAGACAGATTATGTCGAAATGGATGCGATCGGCGGCAGTTCTCGCCGCATTCGGCCTCGCAGCGGCAACCCCGGCGCTCGCGGCGCAAGCGCCCGCCGCGCAGGCGGCGCCCGCACCGGCAGCGGGCGCGTTGATCGAAAGCGGCCCGCTCGCGCCCGAGTTCGGCCTCGACGGTGCGGCGCAGGCCTTCGCGATCCGCTATGGCTCGACCGACGGCGTCGTCGGCAGCGGCACGGTGCCGGTGACCGCCGCGCTGTTCACCCCCAAGGGCACGCCGCCCGCGGGGGGCTGGCCGCTGATTGCCTGGGCGCATGGCACCGTCGGCATCGGCGACGATTGCGCGCCGTCGCGCAACCCGCGCTCGGCGCGCGACCGCACCTATCTCGACCATTGGCTGGGCGAGGGCTATGCCATCGTCGCCACCGACTATCAGGGGCTCGGCGGACCCGGACCGCACCCCTATCTCAACAGCCGCGCCGCCGCCTATTCGACCCTCGACGCGGTGCGTGCGGTGCTGGGGGGCGATTTCGGCCTCGCCAACAAGGTGCTGCTCGTCGGCCAGTCGCAGGGCGCCGGCGCGGCTTTCGCGACGGCGGGCTATGCCGCCGACTATGCGCCCGACGTCAATGTGCGCGGGACGATCGCCACCGGCCTGCCCAACCTCGCCGTCGCGGGCGCGACGAGCGGCGGCGACGGGGACAAGGTCGATCGCCTGATCGCCTACCTGCTCTACATCGCCTCCGCGGCGGAGCAGATCGATCCCAGATACGATCCCACGGCGGTGCTGACCGATCGCGCGATGCCGCTCTATCGGCGCGCGGCCGACACCTGCGTCGTCGACATGTTCGGTGCGGTGGTCGAGGCGGGGCTGACCCGCGCCAACAGTTTCAAGACCGATTTCTGGCGCGCCTATGCGCCGATGCTGACCCACGCCGGCTATCCGACGCTGCACATCGCGACGCCGGTGTTCATCGGCACCGGCGCGGAGGATGTCGACACGCCGGCCGCGATGCAGAAATCGGTCGTCGACGGGGCCTGCGACGCCGGATCGACGATCGAATGGCACGTCTATCCGGGGCTCGACCATTCGGGGACGGTCAACCGCTCCTTCACCGATTCGCGCCTCTTCGCCCAGCATGTCATGGCGGGCCACGCCATCGCGGGGACCTGTCCGCAGGCCGCCGGCTAGGCGTTCGCTCTCGCCGCGTGAGGGCACCGGACGGATCGGGATGACCCGACGAAGCGGGCGCTATTCGCGGTCGACGGGACCGGTATTGACGAACCATTGTTCGCCCCTCTGGCGCTGACGCCGCATGATCTCCTCCCGGAATTCGAACATTCCGGGCATGGGGTCGCGGCGCAGCACCGGCGATGCGCCAAGCTCGAGGAAATATTCCTCCTCTCCATAGGGACGCCAGTCGGGCGCACCGACCGCCGACGGAATGCCGCGCGCGGCGAAGCTGGACCAATAATCGACCATCTGCCGGGCAAGCCGGCGATCGTCGTCCCCCGTCGCCGCCGGCCAGTTTGCCGCCTGTGGAACGGCGCGACCGATGCTGCCGAACATGAAGGGAATCTCGCTGGCGTGAAACGCGCACAGCTTCCGCGCCCGCGCGGCGTCGTAGCAATGGTCGAACAGATAGAGATAGGAGGGGACGCCCGCCACGGTCTGCTGCCGCACGAGCCGCTCGACGGCCCAGCCATAGACGATGTCGCGCGTCGCGGCGATCAGGCTCTCTTCCATGTCGGACGCGGGATAGAGCCGCAGGAAGGCCGGCGCGAGATCGCCGTAGCGACGGGCGGCCCCCGCGGCATAGGCCGCCGCATCGGCGGGCACCGGGGGCACCAGGCCGCGCTGGCTCCGCACCTCGCCGCTGTTGAAGCCGGCGAGGACCGGCACCTTGATCTGCTCGCCGCGATCGAAGACGTCGACGATCTGCGCCGGAAGCAGCGCGCCGTCGATCGTCGGCTGCGCTGCAAAGCGCGCACGCAGCGCCGCGGCGGTCAGCGCTTCGGCGTCGAGGGCGCGAAGGGCGGCGGGATTCTTCGCGCCGACGCTTTCGGCGAAGGCGGCGCCGATCGCTTCGGCCGACGGCAGGCCGTAGGCCGGATCGCGCAGCCGCGGGACCGCGCGCATATTGGTGCTCTGGACGATCGCGCGGCCGAACAGCCCCTTCGCGCGCGGGGCGGCGAGCAGATAGGTGACGCTGAGCGCGCCCGCCGATTCGCCCATCGCGGTGACATTGGCCGGGTCGCCGCCGAACGCCGCGATATTGCGCTTCACCCATTCGAGCGCCGCGATCTGGTCGAGCAGACCATAATTGCCCGAGACACGATCAGGCGCTTCGGCGCTGAGCCCCGGGTGCGCGAGCCAGCCGAAGATGCCGAGGCGATAGTTGATCGACACGAAGACGATCCCGCGCTTCGCATATTCGCGCCCGTCGTACATCGGGCTCGCGCTGCCGCCATGCTGGAGCGCGCCGCCGTGAATCCAGACGATCACCGGCGCGCGCGCCGCGCTGCGCGGCGCCCAGACGTTGAGCGTCAGGCAATCCTCGCTCGTCGGACGCGGCGGCTCGAAATAGACGCTGTCGGCGGGATAGGGCGGCTGCACACAATCGGGGCCGAAGGCGTGGGCCTCGCGCGCACCCTGCCACGAAGCGGGCGGAGCGGGCGGGCGCCAACGACGCACCCCGACCGGCGGCAGCGCATAGGGAAGCCCCTTGAACACCCGGACCCCGTCCTCCAGGCTGCCGGCGACGCGGCCCTCGGCGACGGTGGCCGTCGGTCGGCCGGAAGCGGCGGCGACGGGAACGGCGAAGGCGGCGAGGGCGCCGAGCAGCGGAGCGCCGAAGACGAGGGCGAAGGTCCGTCCGGACAGCAGCATGTCTTTCGTTCCTCTTCCCGGCGGCGATGCTTGCCATCGCCCGCCCGTCGATTTACGCTCACAAGAGAGTGAATATCAAGTGCGGACGAACGGACGACGGGAGAGGTGCAGCATGACGGATCCGACGCGACGCGGCTTCCTGGTCGGGGCGGCGGCGCTGCCCCTTACCGCCCCGGCCGCAGCAGCCCATGACGCAGGCGCGGCCGACTCGATCGCCGCCGATCTCGCGACCTACATCGACTTCGGCAACAAACAATCGGGCGGCCCCGGTGACGACGCCTGCGGTCATTGGCTTGCGGACGAACTGGCGCGCGCGGGTTTCGCGACCGAAAAGCCGGCCCTGTCCGTCCCCTGGTTCGAACCGGGCAAATGCGAGATCGCCGCCGGCGACGCGCGCGCGCCGCTCCATCCCCAGCCGATCGTGATCCCGACGCCCGCGGGCGGCGTGTCGGGGCCGCTGGTCCGCGTCGATGCCCACGGCCGCGCCGATGCGCCGCTGGCCGGGGCGGTCGCGCTGGTCGATCTGCCCTATGGCCGCTGGTCCTCGGCGCTGGCCAGGCCGGTGCGCGCACCCATCGATGCGGCCTTCGCAGGCGGAGCGAAGGCCGCGGTGATCGTCACCAACGGTCCGACCGGCGGCGTCATCGCGCTCAACGCCGATGGCCGCACGCCGATGTTCGCGGGGCCGGTCGGCCTGCTCGCGCCCGCCCGGGCTGCCCCCTTCCTCGACGCGGCGATGCGACACGACACAGCCACGGTAACGCTGACCGGGCGCGGCGGTCGCCGGCCCGCCTTCAACATCATCGGCCGGCTCGATCGCGGCAAGGGGCGCTGGATCACCATATCGACGCCACGTTCGGGCTGGTTCGGCTGCGCCGGCGAGCGCGGCGGCGGCATCGCGGCGTGGCTCGACCTCGCCCGAACCGCCCCCGCGCTGCTGCCCGACCACGACCTCGCCTTCCTGTGCAACAGCGGGCATGAATATGAGAATCTGGGCGCCGAGGAATCGCTGAAGGCGGTGGCGCCGAAACCGGCGGAGACGCATTTCTGGCTCCACCTCGGCGCCAATGTCGCGGCGCGCGACTGGCACGAAGGGCTGTTCGGGCTGGCCCCGCTGAGCGGCGCGGATTCGCAGCGCTATCTGGTCGCCAGCCCGCCGCTGCTGCCCGCCGCGCGCCGGCTGTTCGCGGGACTGGCGGGACTCGAAAACCCCTATTCCAGCGAAGCGCTGTCGGCGGGCGAACTGACCGCGATCATCGCGGCAGGCTATCCATCGGTGGCGGGAGTCTTCGGCGTCCATCGCTTCCACCATGTCGAGGGCGACGACGAACGCTGCGTCGACGCGGCAAGCGTCGCCGCAGCGGCGGCGGCTTTTCGCGAACTGCTGCTGGTGGCAGTCGGCCGAAACAGCGCGCGCTAGCTTGCATCACCCAAATCCGTTCGTGTCGAGCAGGATGGCGAGTCGGATATTCGACGCAGCATCTTTGGTGTGGTGCCACCGGAAAGCTTCGTCATTGCGAGCGGCGAAGTCGCGCGGCAATCCAGAGCAGGCGGTCACCGCTCTGGATTGCTTCGCTCCGCTCGCAATGACGCAAGGGGGCAATCCCAAGCCAATCGAAATCTAGATGCGATTGGCACGGGCAATCGCGCCCAGGTGCCAGGCGCTCGGGCGCGGCGTGCGCCTGAAGCTCTGCCGGTCGACTGTGGCGAGCCCGAACGGGATCGAATAGCCCGACGTCCACTCGAAATTGTCGAGGAGCGACCAATAGATATAGCTGTGGACCGCGATCCCCTCGTCGAGGCAGGCCCTCACCCCGTCGAGCGCCTGGTCGATGAAGGCGATGCGGCGCCGGTCGTCGTTCACGGCGACGCCGCTTTCGGTCACATAGATCGGCTTGCCGATCGCGCGGTGGGCCCATCGGATCGTGTTCGCGAGCGCCTGCGGATAAAATTCATAGCCCGACAGCGTCAGTTCGGCGCCCGCTGGCGGCGCGACCATCCCGCGCTCGTCGAACCGCAGGCGGGTGTAGCATTGCACACCGAAGAAATCGGAATGGGTGCGCGCGACGTCGATCCAGTCGCCGTACAGCTGCCGCTCGTAATGCGCGACCAGCGACGGCGCGCCCGTCGACTGGATATCCTGCGTGGTCAGCGTGATCCCCACCGGCAGGTCGGGCCGCGCGGCCTTGATCGCGTCATAGGCCTGACGGTGCGCTTCCTGCAGGATCGGCGTCGCGATCGCGGGATCGGCGAAGGCGAGACGCGAGAAGCGCGGCGACCCGGTGGCGGCCACGGCCGCGGCATTCGCTTCGCGGGTCAGCTTCATCGCCGCTTCGGACCTAGGGAAAAGCGCGACCAGCAGGCCGATGTTCGCCTCGTTGAACGTCGTCGCCAAATGCATCAGGCCGCCGAGCCGCTCGGCGACGGTACGGCAATAGCGCGCGAAGAAGCGGGGCGCGTCGTCGACCTCGAATCCGCCGCGAGCGGCGAACCACAGGGGCGTCGTGAAATGGTTGAGCGTGACGATCGGCCGCAACCCGCGCGCGCGGCACGCCTCCAGCATGCGCGCATAATGGTCGAGCACGGCGTTCGAGACATGGCCTTCGCTTGGTTCGATGCGCGCCCATTCGATGCCGAACCGATAGCAGTTGAAACCCAGCCGTTCGGCAAGCGCGAAATCCTCGTCGAAGCGATGATAGCTGTCGCATGCGTCGCCCGACCGGTCCCGAAACAGGGTCGGCGTGACATTCTCTGCCAGCCAGGCGTCGCTGTTCGTGTTGTTGCCCTCGCTCTGATGCGCCGAGATCGCGGTGCCCCAGAGGAAGCCGGGCGGCGCCGGCCGTCGCGCCGCCAGCGCCGGCGCGCTTCCCAGCAGCGCGGGCGCCGCCGCCGCCCCTGCGGCCGCCCGCATCAGGTCGCGCCGCCCGATCGATCCGTCCGCTTCGGCCACGGCCCTTCTCCCTCGTCAGGCTTCGATATCGCGCTTGTAGGTTTCGGGCAGGAAGAAGATGCCGACGACCGCGGTGATGGCGGCGATCACCACCGCATACCACAGCCCCTGATAGATATTGCCCGTCGCCGCGACCATCGCGAAGCCGATCGTCGGCATGAAGCCGCCGATCCAGCCGTTGCCGATATGATAGGGCAGCGACAGCGAGGTATAGCGGATACGCGCCGGAAACAGTTCGACCAGCAGCGCCGCAAGCGGGCCATAGACCATCGTCGCGAGCAGGCCGAAGACGCAGAGGATCGCGATCACCCGCCCCTTGTCGACCGCGGCCGGATCGGCGGCGGCGGGATAGCCGGCGCGCGAAAGCCCGGCATGCACTTCTTCCTGGAACGCCGCGATCGCCTGGGCCTTCGCCTCGCCCTTCAGCTTCGCGGGGTCGGGCGCGGTGTGGCTCTCCTCGCCGATCCGCACCGTCGCGACCGTGCCCGGGGGCGCATCGACATTGGCGTAGTTGATCCCGCCGCGCGCCAGATAGGCCTTGACGATGTCGCAGCTCGTCCGGTCGAAGCTGTTCTTGCCGATCGGGTCGAACTGGAACGAGCATTCGCGCGGGTCGGCGACGACCTGCACCGGCGCATGCTCGACCGCCGCCGCCATCGCCGGATTGGCCGCGGCGACCAGCGCCTTGTAGAGCGGGAAATAGGTGAAGACCGCGATGACGCAGGCGGTCATCATGATCGGCTTGCGCCCGATCCGGTCGCTGAGCCAGCCGAAGAAGACGAAGCTGGGAATGATGATCAGCAGCGCGGTGGCGACGAGGAAATTGGACGTCGCCCCGTCGACCTTCGCGATCTTCTCAAGGTAGAAAAGCGGATAGAGATGCGCGGCGAAGCCGATCACCGCCTGCCCCGCCACCGCCCCGAACAGCGCGATCAGCACGATCTTCAGGTTGCGCCATTCGCCGAAGGCCTCCTTCAGCGGCGCCTTCGACGTGGCGCCCGCCTGCTTCATCCGCTGGAAGACCGGGCTTTCCTCTAGCTGGAGCCGGATCCAGAGCGCGATCGACAGCAGCACGATCGAGAAGATGAAGGGAAGGCGCCAGCCCCAGGCATTGAAGCTGTCGGCATCCATGAACAGGCGCAGCGACACGACGAAGGTCGATGCGAGGATTAGGCCGATCATCGCCGTGGTCTGGATGAAGCTGGTGTAGAAGCCGCGCTTTCCCGGCGGGGCATGTTCGGCGATGTAGACCGCCGCGCCGCCATATTCACCGCCGATCGCGAGCCCCTGGAGCAGGCGAAGCAGCATCAGGATGATCGGCGCGGCGATTCCGATCGTGTCGTAGGACGGCAGGAAGCCGACCGCGAAAGTCGACAGCCCCATGATCGCCATGGTGACGAGGAAGGTGTTCTTGCGCCCGACGATGTCGCCGACCCGCCCGAAGACGAGCGCCCCGAACGGCCGGATCGCGAAGCCGGCGGCAAAGGCCATCAGCGCGAGTATGAACCCCGTCGTCTCGTTGACGCCCGCGAAGAAATGCATCGAGATCGCGCTCGCGAGCAGGCCGTAGAGGTAGAAGTCATACCATTCGAACACCGTCCCCAGCGACGAGGCGGCGATGACGAGAGTCTCGTTCTGGCCCTTGCCTTCGGCGGGCAGGGTTTCGCTGTCGGTTGCCATATCCTTCTCCCTTTCTCCCGGCAGCGGCGGCGGGCTCTTTCGCCGGCCCGTCCGCCCTGCTCCCGGGGATTGTCAGCGGTTGACCGCCATCGTCGGCGCGGTGAAGCCGGCGCTCGTCAGTTCGCGCTCGGCCTGCGTGAAACCATAAGCGGGAACGATCTCTCCCCGCCGATCCGAAATGCGGTCCCATTCGGAGATGACGCGCAGCGCGGCATCGTCGTCGCGGCCGATAAAGGCGCCATCGGTCAGCGTGACGTTCGCGGTCGCGAAATGGCCGGCGCCCGCGCACAGGATCGTGCGCGTCGGGGCATCGTCGCCGACCAGCGCGAGCAGGCCCGGACTCACCGCCTCGGGCGCCAGATGGGCGAGCGCGTCGGGCGCCAACACGCCGTCGGTCATCCGGGTCGCCGCGGTGGGCGCGAGGCAGTTGACGCGGATGCCATATTTCTCGCCTTCGAGCGCGAGCGTCTGCATCAGCCCGACGAGCGCCATCTTCGCGGCGCCGTAATTGGCCTGCCCGAAATTGCCGTAGAGGCCCGACGAGGATGTCGTCATCACGATGCGGCCGTGGCGGCGCTCGCGCATCTGGTCCCACACCGCCTTGGAACAGGTGGCGGCGCCCATCAGGTGGACGTCGACGACGAGGCGGAAGTCGGCAAGGTCCATCTTGGCGAAGCTCCTGTCGCGCAGGATGCCGGCGTTGTTGACCAATATGTCGATGCCGCCCCAAGCCATGGTCGCGGCATGGACCATCGCCGCGACCTGCTCCGCGTCGGTGACCGACGCCGGCGCCGCCATCGCCCGGCCGCCCGCGGCCTCGATCTCGGCAGCGACGCGCTCGGCGGCGGCGCCGTCGCTGTCGTTGACGACGACGCACGCGCCATGGCGCGCCAGCATCAGCGCATGCGCCCGGCCGAGCCCTCCGCCCGCACCGGTCACGATCGCCACTCGATCCTGCAATGCCTTCGTCATCCTGCCCCTCTCGTTATCCGATCTACTATAACTCACTTGTGAGTGAATGAAAATTGAAACAGACGGGAGACGGGAAAGCGCCCCACCCCGCCCGCTTGACTAGGCTCCATCCTTTGCGCGCTGTTCGCAGATATCGCGAAAGCCCGCCGCCATGAAGCGCGCCATGCGCTGCTTGACCGCCGCATAATCGTCCGACCGGCAAAGTCCCTGCGACAATTTGTCGATGCGGCCGGTGCGCGCGAGCGTCAGCATCAGCGCCCCGGTGACGAAGTGATAGCCCCAGAAGATGTCTTCCTCCGCCGCCTCGGGCAGCGCCTTCTTCAATATGCCGATCAGCCGTAGCACGACCGGGTCGAAATGGGCGTCCATCATCCCGGCGCCCCATTCGGGCGTGTTCGCCACCTGCGCGCTGAGCGCCCCATAGTTGCGCCAGCCCTCGCCGCCCTCGATATAAAGGTCGAGGTCGGTGTCCAGAAAGGCATGGAGCGCGCCCTCGATCGTCGGCTTTCCCCCCGACGCCCGCTCGTAATCGTCGAGCACCTTCATGCGGCGCTCGCTCGTCACCACCGCGCGGCGGGCGAACACCGCATCGAACAGCTTCTTCTTGTCCTCGAAATAATAGTTGAGCAGCGTGTGATGCACGCCCACCCGCTTGGCGACATCCTTGAGCGTCACTCCGTAAAGGCCGTTGCGCGAAAAGAGATATTCGGCGGTGTCGAGAATCTGCTCGATCGTTTCGGCGCGCTGCTCCGCTTTCGATGGCCGTTTCGTCCGACTCTTTGCCTTGGACTCCAAATCTCTATTCCTCTCGAAACCTTCGTTCGCAGGGCGGCGGGGCCTTTCGGCCTACACCTGTCCGTAATCGAGCCGCAATTGCATTTTGTCGATCTTGCCGGTCGGCGCGAGCGGCATCGCGTCGAGGCGCACGACCGTGTCGGGGACCCACCAGGACGCGACCCGCCCGGCGAGCGGCTCGAGCAGTTCGGCGTCGCTGATCGCCGCATCGCAGGTGACGAGCAGGACCGGCCGCTCGCCCCATTTGGGATGCGGGCGCCCGATGACGGCGGCGAGCGACACCTGCGGCAGCGCGCCGACGATCGCCTCGATCTCCGCCGGATTGATCCATTCGCCGCCCGACTTGATCAGGTCCTTCGCGCGGCCGGTGATGACGAGGTTTCCCGCGTCGTCGATCCGCGCGAGGTCGCCGGTGTCGAACCAGCCGTCGGCGTCGGTGGCGGGTTCGCTCTGGCCGAAATAGCGTTCGACGACCGATCCGCCGCGCACGCGCAGATGCCCCTCCGTCCCGCGCTGCTCGGGCAGCGGGCGGCCGTCGGCGTCCGCGACGAGCAGGTCGATGCCGATCGCCGGACGGCCCGAAACGGCCGCACTGCGATGCGGATCGCCCGGCGGCGCGGCGGTGCCGAGCGGCGACAATTCGGTCATTCCCCAGCTCGTCTGCACCTCGGCGCCGAGGCGGCGCTCGATCCGGTCCATCAGCGCCGGCGGCATCGGCGACCCGCCGACCAGGATACGCTCGAGCGACGGCACGTCGCCGCCCTCGGCCTCCAGATGCTCGACGAGGCCGAGCCAGACGGTCGGCACCCCCGCGGCAGCGGTCACGCCTTCGGAACGGATGAGCCGCGCGAGATGCGCGCCGTCGCTCTGGCGCCCCGGAAGCACCAGCTTCGCCCCCACCGCGGGCGCCGCGAACGGCAATCCCCAGGCGTTGGCGTGGAACATCGGCACCACGGCAAGGATCGCGTCGCGCGCGGTCGGCCCCAGCACGTCGGCCTGGAGCTGGCGCATCGTGTGCAGATAGCAGCCGCGATGGGTATAGGTGACGCCCTTGGGCGCGCCGGTGCTGCCCGAGGTGAAGCAGAGCCCCGATGGCGTATCCTCGGCGAAATCGCCCCAGACCGCGTCGCGCGGCGCGGCCGCGACCAGCGGGTCGAAGGCATTGGCGCCGTCTTCATCCGCGTCGGTGTCGAGCAGCAGGATGCGCCGCAGCGACGGCAGATTCGCGCTCGCCTCGCGCGCCAGCGGCAGCAGGTCGGGGCTCACCAGCAGCAGCGCCGCCCCCGACTGCGCGAGCATCGCGGAAAGCTGCGCCGCGGTCAGGCGCGGGTTCAGCGTGTGACAGATCGCCCCCATGCCCATGATGCCGTACCAGGCCTCGACATGCCCCTGCGTGTTCCAGGCGAGCGTCGCGACGCGGTCGCCGCGGCCGATGCCGAGGGCGCACAACGCGCCCGACACGCCGCGCGCGCGGTCGTGCAGCGCGGCGTATCCGGTCCGCTGCACGCCGCCCACCGCCATCGCCGACACGACTTCGGCATCGGGGTGCCATTTGGCGGCGTGGGATAGGAATTTGTCGAGCGTCAGGCCGTAATATTGCATCGAACCGTCGATCATTGGCAGCCCTCGGTCTTCGCCGGCAGCGGCGGCGACGCGACGCCGATATTCCAGTTCCATGGCACGTCCCCGGCGGCACGGCGGCGGCAGACGACCGCCTCGTGCAGCGCCGCCGTGCCAGGAAACAGATTGTGCCCGGCGCGCGGCGTGTCGGCGATGTGCAGGAAACCGCGATTGTCGGCATAATCGGGCCAGTCGGGCCCGCCCTTTGCAATGGGTCGGCCGGTCGCTGCGAAGCTGGCCCAGTAATCGCCGATCGCGGCGATCAGCCTGCGCTCGGCCAGGCTGTCCGGAATCTTCGGCCACAGGGGCGGCGTCCGCGCCGCGGTCCCGAACACGTAGGGCAGCTCGGCGGCGTGGAAAGCGTGGAGATTCCACTGCGCGGTCGCGGGATAGCCATGGTCGAAAAGATAGAAATAGGCGCCCTGCCCCAGCGCCGCCTGGTTCGACACCAGCCGCTCCGAGGTCCAGCCATACATGGCGTCGCGCGTCGCCGCGAGCATGCTTTCGCCGATATCCTTCGCCGGATAACGGGCGAGGAAGGCGTTGGCGAGTTCGCCATAGTTCGCGCGGATCGTGGCTTCATAGGCGGCCGCGTCGGCGGGAGGTTTGGGCAGCAGGAACCGCAGCGAGCGAATCTCGCCGCTGTTGAAGCCGGCGAGAATCGGCACCGGCGCCTGTTCGTCGCGATCGAAGGTGTCGACGAGCTGGCGCGACAGCGTCTTGCCGTCGATATTGGGAAAGGGGAAATAGCCCGTCGCGGCGACCCGGGCCGGGATGTCGGCCGCCGGCAATGCGCGCAGCGCCGCGATGTCGGCGGCACCGAGCTTCGCCGCAAGTTCGGCGCCCTGCACCTCTGCAGGGACCATGCCGTTGATCCGGTCGCGCAGGCCGGGCGCGGAGACCATATAGGCGCTCTGCGCCACCGCCTTGTGGAACAGCCCGCGCGCCGCCGGAGCCGCCATCAGATACATGACGCTGAGCGCGCCCGCCGATTCCCCGGCGATGGTGACATTGCCCGCATTGCCGCCGAAGGCGCCGATATTGCGCTTCACCCATTCGAGCGCCGCGATCTGGTCGAGCAGACCGTAATTGCCCGAGACATGGTCGGGCGATTCCGCACTGAGCCCCGGGTGCGCGAACCAGCCGAACATGCCGAGACGATAGTTGATCGACACCACGACGATGCCGCGCCGCGCGAGCGCGCTGCCGTCGTAAATGGGGTCGGCGCCCGACCCCGACGCCAGCGCGCCGCCGTGGATCCAGACGAAGACCGGCGCGCCGCGCGCATCCTGCGGCGCCCAGATGTTGAGCGACAGGCAATCCTCGCTCATCGCCGGCAGGTCCCAGCCATAGATGCTGGGCGCCTGCGGCTTCGGCTGCATGCAGGCGGCGCCGAAGCGGGTGGCATCGCGGGTGCCCTCCCAACGCGTCAGCGGCGCCGGCGCACGCCAGCGGCGCTCGCCGACGGGCGGCTCGGCATAGGGGATGCCGCGAAAGACGCGCAGATCGCGGTCCTGCACGCCGCGCACGACGCCCGCGGGCGCATCGACCGCCGGTTCCGCGGCCGCGGCGGCCGCCCCCGGGAGGAGGACGGCCAGAACGAGAGCGAGGGTCCGCAGGCGACGCATGGGCGGCTTCCTTCTTCCGGCGCCGATCAGAAGCGATAGTCGGCGCGGACGCCGATCGTGCGCGGCCGCAGGCGGGCGTAGCGCCCGTCGAGGAAGGCTTCGGGATGGACATAGGTGATCGATGTGTCGTCGAAGAGATTCTCGACATAGGCGGTCAGATTCAGCGCCCCCAGCTTCGCCCCGGCGAACAGGTTCACATTGGTCCACGCCTCGGTATGGTCATACGTCGGGCTGACCGCGTTGGGATTGCCCGGCACGTTCGGGAACTGGTTCGGGAAGGACCCGGCGTGCGATACGTTGACCGACCCGAAGGCGGTTTTCCCGTTGCCGATCGGGAAATCGTACCGCAGCGTTCCCGATCCCTGGAAATGCGGCGAGGCAAGCCGGGTGCCCAGCTCGGCACCGGAGATCGCCGCCTCGATCGCGGACAGCTTCGTCACCTTCGCCTCGTTGAACGAGCCGTTGAGCACGAGACTCAGCCCCGAAAGCGGCCGCGCCATCACTTCGAACTCGAGGCCATAGCTTTCCGCAGCGCCGATGTTGGTCGCGAACTGGATCGAATCCGACACGCGGTTCGCCTGGACCTGGATATTCTTCCAGTCGATATAATAGCCCGCAAGATTGGCGGTCAGATTGCCGCCCAGCCAGCGCCCCTTCAGCCCGACCTCATAATTGGTCACGCTGTCCGACTTCGCGCCGTCGGGTATGACGATGTCGCTGGGGTTGATCGTGCTGACCAGCCCCGCGCGCGCGTTGACCACCGGGGTACGGAAACCCGTCGAAACCGTCGCATAGGCGGTCAGTTCGGGCACTGGTTTCCACGAGACGCTGGCCTTCCACGACAGGCGGTCGTCGGACACTTTCAGCCCTTCGGCGTAGGGAATCGGGTCCCTGCGCATGACGACATTGTTCCAGCCGGGCGTGGCGCCGACCGCCAGATAGCCGAACTGCGGAAGCGCAGCGACGACATAATTATAGCCGCCGCCCCGGGTGAAGGTCTGGACGTCCGTCTTGCCATAGCGCAGCCCGCCGGTGACCCAGAAATTGTCGCTGAGATGCGCCGTCACCTCGCCGAAGCCGGCGATCTCCCTCTGGTCCGTATAGCTGTTGAAACGCTGATAATACTCATTTTCCATGCCGATGATATTGCGCTGGGCGATGAATTCGAGTGACGAGCGATAGGCGAAATCGACGGTCCGCCGTTTGTCGTAGTAGAAAAAGCCCGCAACCCATTCGATCGGCCCGCTGTGGCGCGACACCAGCCGTGTCTCCTGAACGAAAAGATCGTCATAGCCATAGGCGTCGAGCGCGAAGGGAAAAGCCTGTGCGAAAGTTCCGGCGAGGTCGACATAGAAGGACGCGTCATAGTCGGACAGCGTCGTCGAACTGACCAGCTCGGCGAAATCGAACTCGTAATTGACCGTGATATTATAGTTGGTGAGCTTGCCCTGGAACAGGTCGGGACGGTCGGAGTTGCGCACGAACTTGCCAAGGGTGGGGTTGGTCAGCGCCGAATCGGCCGGCTTGCTGTTCTCGTAGGAGACGAGCAGCTTCACCTTCATCCGGTCGCTCGGCCGCATTAGCAGGATCGCGCGTCCGCCGAAGGCTTCGAGGCTGTTCGAATCCTTGATACCGGTGCCGATATTGTCGACCCAGCCGTCCTCGTTCCGATAATAGCCCGAGACGCGCAGACCCATTTCGTCGGTCATGATCGGCAGGTTGACCATCGCATTGTAGCGCTGGCGCAGCGAGCCCGAACCGACGACGCCCAGGTCGACGCTCGCCGATCCCTCGAACTTGCTGAGGTTGGGACTGCGGGTGATGATCCGCATCGCGCCGGCGAGCGAGTTGGAGCCGAACAGCGTCCCCTGCGGCCCGCGCAGGAATTCGACGCGTTCGACGTCGTAGAGATTCGGATCGAGGATGGTCGAGTTGCCGTTCGCCGAGATCGGCAGTTCGTCGACATAGATGGCGACCGCGCTCTGCAGGCCGGCGCTGTAACCGTTGGTGTTGATGCCGCGGCTGGTGAAATTGTTGAAATTCTGCGTCGGCCGGTTGACGACGATGCCGGGCGTGTTCTGGGCGATGCCCTCGTAACCGACGATGCCCAGATCATCGAGTTCCTCCTGCCCGAAGGCAGAGACGCTGAGCGGCACGTCCTGAAGCCGCGCGGTACGGCGCGTCGCCGTGACGATGATGTCGTTGTCGCCGCGATTGCTTTGCGCGGAGGAAGCGGCCGGCGCCTCATCCTCCGTGACCTGCGCCATGGCCGAGACCGGAAGCGCGAACAGGGCGACCGCCGAGGCGGACGCGAAAAGCTGAGCCTTCATACAAACTCTCCCTCCCGTTGGCGGTCGTTGCCGCCGAACCGTCCTTCTTATCCGTCACATTCTCGAATGAGTCAACATTCACTATCACGCGCGTGAATAAATTTCTCGTGGAGCGATTTTGCGCTTCGCAGCCCTGCCGATCATGAGGCGAGCGGCCGGGAATTCGTCGCGATCGGGGATTGGGGGTGGTTCGGGAATCGGAGCTTCTTGCGCTCCAAGCATCGGTGGGCGGACCCTGCTCACGGATGCGGTCTGCGAACTGAATGACTTCCGGGTCCAGCGCGAAAGCGAGGAGTGATCGTTACGGCGGACAACCATGCGCTCCCGCGGAGGCGGGGACACGAAGATGTTTCGTTCAAGGACGAGCACGCCCCAAACAAGAACCGCCGGTCGATCGATCCCCAGGAAGGAATCGGCCGACCGGCGGAGCGTTCGCCTTGCTCTCGACGGGGACCTGGCCCCCTTGTCCTAGAAGCGCGCGTTCAGGCTCACCCAGTAGCTGCGCGCCTTGTCCTTGTTGTTGTAGTGATCAACGTAGGTCGGCGAGTAGGCACCGCTCACCGGATCCGGGACACCGAAATCGACATCATAGGCGCGGAAGTCCTGATCCAGCAGGTTGTTGACGCGCGCGGCGAAGGTCAGGTGATCGTTGATGCGATATTGCGCACCCAGATTCAGCACCTGATAGCTCTTGTAGAAAAGATGATTGCCGCTCCCATCAAGACCACGATATCGACGCGAGCGATGCTCGGCTGAAAGCTGCGCCGACAGGCCATCCGCTACCTGCCAGTCGAGCGTCGCATTGGCCATATGCTTTGCCGTCTGGGTCAGCGGCTGCCCCGCAGAATTGCCGGTCAACTGCTTGCTGTCGGTATAGGTGTAGTTGGCGCGGATCGAGAGGCCGGGGAAGAACTGGTAGCGCCCCGCCACCTCGGCGCCCTTGATGCGCGCCTTGTCGATGTTGATCGGCACGCTGATCGTGCCGCCGAGCCCCAGCACGGCCCAATAGTCGCCGAGATTGGCGCAGGGCCGCACGAAATTGGTCACCGCGCAGGGTTGGGCAACTGTCGAAGCGATCTTGTCCTTGAACTTGTTGTGGAACAGCGTGACGTTGATGCCGCTGTGCGGTGACGGGTTCCAGTAGAGCGCGATCTCGCTGTTGACGCTGGTCTCGGGCTTCAGATCGGGGTTGCCGATGAAGGGACTGGTGCCCTGGCTGCCGAAACCGCGAATGCCGTCGTAGAGATCGGTGGTCTTGGGCGTCTTGTAGCCCGTGCTGACCCCGCCCTTCAGCGTCAGGGTCGGGTTGATCTCGAAGTTGGCATAGAGGCGCGGGCTGAGATGCCCTCCGAACAGATTATGGTCGTCGTAGCGCAGCCCGCCGGTGACCGTGAACCCGTCGACGATGGTCCAGTTGTCCTCGGCGAACAGCGACCAGATCTTGTGGTCCTGCACGGCGTCGATCCCGCCGACCGATGCTTCGAGGCCGAAGACCCCGTCGTCGAGCGCCCCGTCGATATATTGGCCGCCGATCACGAAATGATGCCGGCCGGCGAAATTCTCGACCGGGATGTCGACGCGCGCGTCGAGCGTATATTGCGCACTTTCCAGCGTGCGAAGCGGGCGCGGCAGGAAGGTGGATTCGGCAAGCGCGCGGCGCTGCGCAGTCGTCAGCCCGGCATAGGCGCCGGTCCCGCTGTACATCTGTTGCAGCAGCAGGCGCTCGGCGACCGAGAAGGGCATGGTGCGGCCCTTGTTGTTCGTCTTCACATAGGCGAGCGAGACGAAGCTGCGCGCGAAGCCCCAGTCGCCATGATGCGTGACGGCCCAGTTGAGCCGGTCGAAGACCTGTTCTTCGGTATAGCCGACGCGCGGCTGCACGACGCCGCCGCTCGCGCGCCAGATGCTCTCGATCCCGTCGAGCGTCCCGAGCGGATAGGTGATCGCGCCGGTGCCGGGATTGACGATCGGCGTGTTGTCATAGACCTGCTTCGAATAATCGATGTCGAAGACGAAGCTGTGGTCGGGCGACGGAGTGAAGCTGATCGAGCCGCCATAGCTGCGGTTGGTGTTCTTCACCGTCTTGCCGCCGGTACCGAAACCCAGGCCGCGAACGTGCGATACGCCGGCCGGGTCGACCGCCGGCGCAAAATCGGGCTCGGACGGATAGCGCTTGTAGATCGAGCCGCGCAGCTTCAGGCCGATGACGCCGGGCACCACCGGGCCGCTGAGATTGGCGTCGAACGTCATATCGTCACCGAAGGCCGTATCCTCCTGGATGCTGCGGCCGATCGTCGCCGACCCGCTCCAGCGATCGAGAACCTTCTTGGTGATGATGTTGATCACCCCGCCCAGCGCGTCGGCGCCATAGAGCGTCGAGGCGGGGCCGCGAATGACCTCGATCCGTTCGATGGCGTCGAGCGGCGGAATATGATTGAACTGGTTGCCGCCGAAGCTGTTGGGGTAGATGTCGCCATGATTGTTCTGACGCCGACCGTCGATCATGATCAGCGTATAGTCGGACCCCATGCCGCGGATGCTGATCGTCCGCTGCCCGGTCTTGTCCGACGTCTCGCCGACGTCGACCCCCTCGATGTCGCGCACCGCGTCGATCAGCGTGATGTAGGGGCGCTGGCGCAGCTCCGCCTCGGTCACCACGGTGATGCTGGCGGGCGCATCGGTGATCTTCTGCTCGAAGCCCGCCGCGGTGACGACGATGGCGTCGGACTGATCGTCCGCCTCGACCGCGCCGGCCGGAACGGCGATCAGCGCGGCCAGAACGGACAGGGCTGCGCCTTCGCCGAGGCGGAGCGTGCGAGCGCGAACAATAGTGGTCATTGTATTCCCCCGATATTGCGAATAATTAGCAAGAATGTCGGGGCGCGACCTGATGCCAAGCGGGCGTCCGGTCAATCCGGAATGCGCGAATGACAGGCAGGAGCAACACTTTGTTACAATTGGCGCCAGGCGACCGGCCGGTCCGGATACCGGCTATCGCGCACCACATCGTCATCGTCGACGACGATGCGGGCGTCCGCACACTGCTCGCCCGCATCCTGCGCGAATGCGGCTACGACGTGACCGGCGCCGCCGACGGCCGCGAACTGGAGGCCGCCATGACCGAGCGTCCGGTCGATCTGGTCCTGCTCGACATCATGCTGCCGGGCGAAAGCGGCCTCGACATCTGCCGCATGGTGCGGGCGCGCAGCCAGGTCCCGATCATCATGATCAGCGCCCGCGGACAGGAAAGCGACCGCGTCACGGGCCTGGACATGGGCGCCGACGACTATATCGCCAAGCCGTTCGGCCGGGCGGAGGTCCTTGCACGCGTGCGTGCGGTGCTGCGCCGCATCAGCGACCCACACGTGCCGCTCGACATTCCGGCGCCGGAGCAATTCGACTTCGCCGGCTGGCGCTATCATTCGCGGCGCTGCGAGCTGATTTCGCCGTCGGGCGCGGAGGTCGAGCTGACCGCGGCGGAGCATGAACTGCTGCTGGCGCTCCTGCGCCATCCGCAGCGGATGATCGGCCGCGAACGGCTGATCGAGATGACGCGCAGCCGGATCGGCACGCCGAACGACCGCAGCATCGACGTGCTGATCAGCCGCCTGCGCCGCAAGCTGGGGGACGGACGGAAATCGCGGCCGATCATCCGCACGATCCGCGGCGGCGGCTACATGCTCGCGGTCGACGTCCGCGCCGACTGACGATGGCGATGCGGCACCTGCGATCGATGGGGATGGTCGGGCGGATCGCGCTCGTCGTGGCGGCGGCGCTGCTGCTCGAACTGCTCGGCAACATCGCGCTGCACCGCTGGCAGGAACCCGAACTCGTTTCGGCGGACCAGGTTCGCCGCATCGCCGCGCGGCTGGTCGAGGCGGAGCGCGTCGCGGTCGCCGCGCCGGTGCCCGACCGGGGGCGTGCGATGCATGCGCTCGCCGGCGACGGCATGACGCTCAACTGGGTGGCGCGGACCGTGATCACCGACATCGGCGCGGCGCCGGTCCGGCTCGGCGCGATGCGCGACCGGATGACCCGCAGCGAACCGAGCCTGGCCGCGGGCGAGTTGCGGCTGACGCTGATTCCCTCCACCGCGCCGGGGCGGCGCGACCTTCTCGGCGCGCGCCGTCTTGCCGACGGTTCGTTCGTGACGTTCCGCATCAGCCCCTTTCTGGGCGCCCCGCCGCGTCCGAACATGGTCGTCGCGATGCACCTGCTGCTGACGCTGAGCGTGCTGCTGGTCGCGGTTCTGATGGTTCGCGCGCTCATTCGGCCGCTTCGCGATCTCGCCGAAGCCGCGGACGCGACCGGGCACGGCCGCACGGGCGCCTTCCGCATCGACGGGCCGCCCGAGGTCCGCCGCGTCGCCGCCGCCTTTTCCGCGATGCAGGCGCGGCTGATCCGGACGATGGACGATCATACGCAATCGCTGATCGCCGTGTCGCACGACCTGCGCACGCCGATCCAGCGCCTGCATCTGCGCGCATCGCTGATCGACGACCCCGAGACGCGCGAAGCGATGGCCGTGGACCTTCGCGAGATGGAACATTTCATCGGGTCGACGCTATCCTATTTCCGCAGCGGCGATGAGGAAGCGCCCCGGCTCGTCGACCTTGCGGCCATCGTGACGACCGCGGTGGACACGGCCGCGGATCTGGGGGCCGACATCCGCTATCAGGGGCCAGACAGGTTCGAGACGATGGCGAGGCCGGTGGCGATGAAGCGCGCGATCACCAACCTGATCGACAACGCCCGCCGTCATGCGCGGCGGATCGACGTATCGATGCACACCGACTCCGAATCCATAGCGATCGACATCGACGACGACGGACCCGGCATTCCCCCCGACCTGCGTGCGGAAGCCATCCTGCCGTTCCGGCGGCTGGAGGTCGGAGCGGCGCAGCGGCCCGGCGGCGCCGGTCTCGGCCTCGCGGCCGCCGACCGCGCCATGGCCGCGATGGGCGGAAAGCTGATCCTCGCCGACAGTCCGCTCGGGGGCCTGAAGGCTCGTCTGGCCTTTCCGAATTCCACCGAAGGGGCTTGAGGCTGACGGATTCCGGCATCGTCATCCGATATTGCCGTGACGGTCGCAGACGACGAGCGCCGCGTCCGGCCGCGCGAGCGCAACCAGCGTCAGGCCCGCCTTCGCCGCGCGTTCGACCGCGAGGCTGGTCGGCGCAGAGATGGTGACCAGCACCGGGCAGCCGGCGCGAACGGTTTTTTCCACCAGCTCGTAGCTGCAACGCGCGGTGAGCAGGATGAAACCGGTGCCGGGGTCGATGCCTTCGCCGGCGAGCGCCCCGATCAGCTTGTCGAGCGCATTGTGCCGCCCGACATCCTCGCGGGCGCGCAGGATCGCGCCGTCGGGCGTACAGAATGCCGCGGCGTGCACCGCGCCCGTGGCCTGCCCCAGCGGCTGATGATCGTGCAGCGCCGCCAGCGCGCGGGCGATCGCGCCGCGATCGGTCGCGATCCGCGCCTTCACCTCGGGCAGCGGCCTCAGGACCTGGGCGATATTCTCCATCCCGCAGATGCCGCAACTGCTTTCGGTGACGCGCAGCCGTGCGCGCTCGAATGCCCGGTCGGCATGTTCGGCGGGCAAGGCGATGCGGGCGACCATGCCCCCTTCGACTGCGTGAACATCGACCGAAAGAATCTGGTCGATCCGCTCGATCATGCCCTCGCTGAGCGCGAAACCGAGGGCGTAATCCCGCAGATCGGACGGCGTCGCCATCATGACCGCATAGCCGATTCCGCAAATCTCGATCGAGACGGGCATCTCGATCGGAATGCTGCGCCGCAGTTCGGAATCGCCCGGATCGGCCAGGCCGATCCGGCGCACCGCAAGTTCGATGGTCCGTAATTCGGGCAAGATCGTCGTACCTCGTTCACGCATCGTCTGGCGGACCGGCCGTGGTTCGGCGCGCGCGGCCGCAGCTTCCCCATTCTCGCACGAGACCGGGATGCGATAGCCGGTGGAAAAGGAGCGCCCGACGTGCTTAGTTGCCCCGACATATGGGACATGGCTGATCATGGCTGACGACACTCCGCGCTACAAGCCCTACGACCGCCCGGCCGGAGGCTGGGGCGCGGCCGCGGCGACCGCCAAGGTGCTCCTCGAACAGAGCGTCGTCACCAAGGGGTCGCGCGCGTTGCTCGCCATGAATCAACCGGGCGGCTTCAAATGCCCGAGCTGCGCCTTTCCCGACGCCGACTGCAAGAAGACGCTGGAATTCTGCGAAAACGGCGCGAAGGCGCTGGCGCATGAGGCCACGAAGTTCCGGGTGACGCGCGAGTTCTTCGCCGAACACAGCGTCACCGCGCTCATGGAGAAATCCGACTATTGGCTCGAAATGCAGGGACGCCTCACCGAGCCGATGCGGTACGATCCGGCGAGCGACAGATATGTGCCCTGCCCATGGGACGAGGCCTTCGCGCTGATCGGCGAGCATCTGCGCGCGCTCGACAGCCCGCATGAAGCGGAATTCTATACGTCCGGCCGAACGCCCAACGAGGCCGCCTTCCTTTATTCCATCTTCGTGCGCCAGTTCGGCACCAACAATTTTCCCGACTGCTCGAACATGTGCCACGAGCCGACGAGCCGGGGCCTGCCGCCGTCCATCGGGGTCGGCAAGGGCACGGTCGTGCTCGAGGATTTCGAGCATGCCGAGGCGATCTTCATCATCGGACAGAATACCGGCACCAATTCGCCGCGCATGATGACCAATCTGGTCGAGGCGCGCAAACGCGGCATCCCGATCGTGGCGATCAATCCGATGCCCGAACGCGCGCTCATCAAGTTCACCGAGCCGCAGGACGTCGTCCAGATGGCCACATTCGGTTCGACGCCGATCGCCAGCGAATTCGTCCACGTCCGGATCGGCGGCGATCTGGCGATACTCAAGGGCATGATGAAGGTCATGTTCGAGCGCGAGGCGCAGGGCGAGCCGGTCCTCGACCACGCCTTCATCGCCGAGCATACGTCGGGCCTGGAGGCGGTGCGCGACGAGGTGATGGCGCTCGACTGGGCCGACATCGTCGCCCATTCCGGCGTCGAGGAAGCCCAGATCCGGCGATGCGCCGAAATCTACATCCGCTCGAAGGCGACCATCATCTGCTACGGCATGGGACTGACTCAGCATCAACTGGGTTCGCAGCTCGTCCAGCAGGTCGCGAACATCCTTCTCCTCAAGGGCAATTTCGGGCGGCCGGGCGCCGGAATCTCCCCCATCCGCGGCCATTCCAACGTCCAGGGCGACCGGACCGTCGGCATCGACGAAAGGCCCTCGCAGGCCTATCTCGACCGCGTGCGCGATGTCTTCGGGTTCGAACCCCCGCGCGAGCATGGGCACCACACCGTCGAATCGGTGGAGGCGATGCTGAAGGGCACCGCGAAGGTCTTCATCGGCATGGGCGGCAATTTTGTCCGCGCCGTGCCCGATACCGATCTGGCCTATTCGGCGATGCGCGGGCTGGCGCTGACCGTCGGCATCGCCACCAAGCTCAACCGCGGCCACCTCGTCCATGGCCGCGACGCGCTCATCCTGCCGGTGATCGCACGCTCCGAACGGATCGAGACGGCGGCGGGCGAGCAGTTCGTCACGATCGAGGATTCGATGTCGAACGTCACGGCGTCGCGCGGCGTGCTGGAGCCCGCGAGCGAACATCTGAAGTCCGAGGTGGAGATCGTCTGCCGCATCGCGATGGCGACGCTTCCCGACAGCCGGATTCCCTGGGAATCCTATATCCACGACTATGGCCTCATCCGTGACCGGATCGCCGACGTCTATCCCGAAATCTACGCCGACTTCCCGGCGCGGATCCGGGACCCGAAGGGATTCCATCTCGACATCCCGCCGCGGCGGCTGGTCTGGCCGACCCCGAACGGCAAGGCGAATTTCCTGCTGCTGCCGGGTCTGGAAGTCGACGCGCGGGTCGACGACCCCGCGATGCTGAGGCTGGCGACGGTGCGTTCGCACGATCAGTTCAACACGACGATCTACAGCTACAGCGACCGCTATCGCGGCGTCTACAACGATCGCATGATCCTGTTCATGAACGCGGACGACCGCATCGCGCGCGGGCTGGAAAAGGGCGCGACCGTCGCGCTTGAAACGATCAGCACCGACGCGGTCCGGCGGCGGGTCGATGCGCTCACGATCATCGACTATCCGATGCCGCGCGGCGCGGTCGCAGGCTATTACCCCGAACTCAATCCGCTGCTGCCGCTCGACCATTACGACCGGATGAGCGGCACGCCAGCGGCCAAATCGATTCCGGTCCGCGTGGTGCCCGCCTGAACCTCCGCACCGGCAGGAGATTCCCATGGCGACCGCGACGCCCGATTCTGCAGCGGGCCCCGCGAGGATTCTAACCTATTTTCATTAAAGTATTGATATAAATCATAATTACATGAAATTATCGTCAAATAATTTATCAATACCCCCACTCATACCCTCACCACCTATTGGATGGACACGAACGAAAGTGGATAAAGACAGTCAGCGCGGCGGTTCGCCATAAATTACTGTCTCGCATGATCTTATTATCCCTTTCAATGAAATCCGTGCCTTCCCTTGGCGCCGCCAGCCCCACGCGAAAAGGGCGAGGATGCGGATAGCACTCTCGAAGAACAGTGGAACTGTGTGGGTTTTATGATCGAAATTTCCAAGAGCGGTCTAATCGCACCCTCGAAACGCGGCGGAAAATCGCCATGCACCCGTGCGTGAGGGGTGTGTGTGTATGTGTGTGTGTGTGTATATCCAGATTGTTGGCTCGATGCGTAGCATCGCAGCCTCTTGAATGACCTTTCCGCCTGCCGCCCGTCAGCTCGCGTCGATTTTCTGGCCCCCGACAAAAATTCTCCCTAGACCCACAGCCGCGTCATACGTTTTTCTAATCGGAACAACGAAGGGACGAGAATTTGCCGCCCGACGAGGGACAATCCGGCAATCAACTGGATCAGCGCTGGAGGCCGGCGCTGATGGCCTTTTTCCTGCGCCGTGTTCAAAGCTACGCTGAAGCGGAGGATTTGACGCAGGAGGTCTTCGCCAGACTGCTGGTCGGAAAAGGAACGACGGATCAACCCGATGTCTACGTTTTTCGCACCGCGCAGAATTTGTTGGTAGATCGCGTCCGCAAACTCGTTGTGCGTCAGCGCTATCGCGAAACCGCGCTTACCGAACCGGAGCGGGAATTCGACGTCCTCGATCCGCACACCATCACCGCCAGCCGCGAGGAGATGGCGGTTTTCCTATCCGCCCTCGCGACTTTGCCGGAGCGTACCCGCACCATGTTCATCCTCTATCGGCTCGAACATCTGAGTCAGGACGACATCGCCGCAACCTTCGGCATCTCAACAAGCGCGGTAAAGCAACAGATCGCCAAGGCGACCGCGCTGTTGACCAAACAGATGCAGGGTGCGCAATGAGGGCCGTGCAAGACGATATCCAGCCCGACCGTCACGAAGAAGCGGCGCTCTGGTGCATGAGCCTCGCCGAAGGGCAATTGCCGCCCGGCGAGCGCGAAGCCTTCGACCGCTGGCTGGGTGATGACCGGAATGCTGCCGCGTTTCAGGCCGTCGTTCGCACATGGAAAACGGCCGACAGCGCGGGCCGCCTTCCCGAAGCGATCGGGATGCGGAGCGTCGCGCTGGAAAGCTACCGCAACGTCAATCGCCGCCGTTGGACACGGCGCCTTGGTTCCCGTTCCTATTGGGCCGGCGGGATCGCGGCGGCGCTGGTGTTGGCGGTGACGACGATGTTCATGCTGGGCGATTCCACCCGGCCCTATCAGACCGAGGTCGGCGAACGCCGCGTTGCGCTGCTGAGCGATCAATCCAGACTATCGCTCGACGCCGACAGTCTGGTCGAAGTCGGCATGGGCGACAAGCAACGCGAGCTGACCCTGGTTCGCGGCCGCGCAAAGTTCGATGTGGCGAAGGACCCCTTGCGTCCCTTCACCGTCGTCGCGGGCGACAAGATGGTGGTGGCGACCGGAACTTCGTTCAGCGTTGAGATGGTCGGCAAGGAAGTGCGCGTCCTGCTCTATCATGGGCGGGTATCGGTGCTCGACCGCACCGCGCCGGCGCCGGCCGGAAAGGAACTGCAACTGGAGCCGGGACAGGAGATGATCGCCCCGATCGGCGCGGGCACGCCGCCGACGCTGGTTTCCTTCGATCCGCAACGATCGACATCATGGGAATCGGGGCAGTTGAGTTTCGGCGACGAGCCGCTGGCGCTCGCCGCAGCGCGGATGAACCGCTATTCCAACCGCAAACTGGTGCTCGGCGATGCAAAGGTGGCGAATGTCCGGGTCAACGGTGTGTTCACGGCGGGCGACACCGCGGCGTTTGTCGAAGGCGTGACGGGGATGAACCCGGTGCGCGCCGAATATTCGCCCGGCCAAATCACCCTGAAAAGCTTGCCTGAAAAAAAGTGAGGGCGCGCGCTATCCCTGCGGCGAGGTGACACGTTTTACCCTGAGACGGCGCAAAGCCGAACATGGGGGAGGACAGTAATGGCACGACGGGGTTTCTATACGCATTCGCTGGCGCTGCGCGCGCTTGCGGTTTCGCTGGCGACGGTCGCGGCAATTCAGCCGGCCTGTGCGCAGGAGCAGGTCTACAGCTTTGACATTCCGGCACAGGATCTCGACTCCGCGCTAAAAACATTTGCCCGCGTGTCGGGCCAGCAAGTGGTGTTCAATTCGCGCGATGCGCGCGGCAAGACGGCGCCGGCCCTGAAGGGCAGCTATTCCGCGCAGGCGGCGCTCGACGCCCTGCTCCGGGGGTCCGGGCTGATCGTGGAACGCGGGCAGTCGGGCTTGTTCCTGATCCACCCGCCACGCGCAAATGAGGCGTCGGGGGCCGCCTACGTCGCCGATGAAATCGTCGTCACCGCGCAGAAGCGGGTGGAATCGGCGCAGGATGTGCCGATCGCGATCACCGCGCTGTCGCAGAAGAACCTTGAGGAGCAGAAAATCGAGAGCGGTTCCGATATCATGCGGGCCGTGCCGAACCTGACGTTCAGCAAGTCCAACTTCACCAGTTACAATTTGTCGATCCGCGGCATCGGCACCAAGGCGATATCGGCTTCCACTGACCCGGGCGTCGCTGTTAGCTTCAACAATATCGGCCTGATCAACAATCGCTTTTTCGAGCAGGAGTTCTTTGACGTCGAGCGGATCGAGATCCTCCGCGGGCCACAAGGGACGCTATACGGACGTAATGCCACCGGCGGCGTTCTCAACCTCATTTCGGCTAAACCGAAACTCGGTGCATTTGAAGGAAGCATCAAGGGCGAGGTCGGCAATTTCGACAGTCGCCGCATTACGGCGATGTTGAACGTCCCCCTAGTTCCCGATGTGTTAGGGGTGCGCGTCGCTGGCGCGATGACGCAGCGCGATGGCTATGATTACAACTCTATTACGAAGAACCAGATCAATGGCCGCGACCTTTGGTCTTTGCGCACCACGGTGGGGTTCGAGCCGGCGCCATGGCTCCGCGCAAATTTGATCTGGGAGCGTTTTAGCGAAAACGACAACCGGTCGCGAACTGGCAAGCAGCTTTGCCACCGGGATGATAGTCCTACGATGATTGGCTCGACCCCCACGCGCGAAGCCAATCCCGGCTCATTTTTTGCCCCCGTCCAAGAGCTCCGCGCCGCGATGTTCAGCACCGGATGTAAAGCAGGCAGCCTGTACGACGACGAGGCATATGGGACGCCAAACGGCTTGGGTTTGTCATATATTTCCGGCTTGATGACAGCGACGGAAATGTTCGGGATTGGCAACACTGCCAATGGCCAAAAAGGGTATCTGATCAACCCACTCGTCGATCCTTATGGCGGGTTAATGCAGTCGCGGGACCTCCGCGAAATCGCGTCCATTCGGGATCCGCGCTATCGTGCGAAGTCCGACATTCTCGAATTTAACTTGGACGTCGATCTTTCGGATAGCCTGACGCTGTCTTCCCAGACCGCCTTCAACAAAGATAAAGTATATAGCTTCCAAGATTTCAATAGATTTAACACTGTGCCTATCTTCAATGATACGTCAGATTTCGTTGATTTCCTGGGCAACCCTAATGTTTGGACAAATTTGGCACCTGGCGGCATTTTTTGCGATCCCCAGATCGGTTGCACCAGCTCTCTCGCTGCATTTGACGTTTCTTCTTCTGAATCGAAACAATTTACGCAGGAAGTCAGGCTGCAGTCGGAATCTTCCGGTCCTTTCAACTTCAGCATTGGTGGAAATTACGCCAAATTCACGACGCAGAATGACTATTACGTCATGAGCAACGTGCTCACCGCCATCGCCATGATGCCTCCGTTCAATTACACTGGCACGCAGGATTCATGTGATGCAGTCGCGTGGGCGCCCGCATTTCCGGCTGGGCCAACGGGGGTTTCCTACTGCCCTTACATTGACCCAAATCCGGTCGAGGACATCGACGGGGAAGGGCATAATTATTTTCGCAGTTCCAACCCTTACGAGCTGAAGAGCTGGGCGGCGTTCGGCGAGGCTTATTACAATATCACTCCCGATCTCAAGCTCACCGCTGGGCTGCGCTACACCCGAGATAAGAAAACGTTCACCGTCGTCCCGAGCCAGCTTTTGCTTACGCCAACCTATGCTGGCGGAGGCTTCGTCGGAAAGGGTTATCCGTCCACGGGCACGATCAAACAGTCCTGGGGCGAGTTTACCGGTCGCTTCGGCCTCGACTGGCAGCCGGACCTTGGATTTACCGATCACACGCTTATGTATGCCACTTATAGCCGCGGCTATAAGGCCGGTGGCATCAATCCACCGACGCCAGGGTTCGCAACACCCGAGCAGTTGATCGAAGGTGGATTTCTGACCCAACCTCAGGTCGATTTTTACACGACGTTTGGTTCCGGATTCTTCCCACTCTTGAACCTGACCGGTGTAAATTACAGTGCCACATTTGATCCCGAATTCGTGAACGCCTTCGAGATCGGCATGAAGAATACCTTGATGGGCGGCCGCCTGACGTTGAATGGCAGCGCATTCTTCTACGACTATTCGAACTATCAAGTGTCCCAAATTCGCGATCGGACAGCGGTCAACGAGAATTTCGATGCGAAAATTTGGGGCGCGGAGCTGTCAGCCCAGTTTGAACCAGTCGATAATCTGCGTTTCAATGCAAACGTGGGCTGGCTCCAAACAAAAATCGGCGAGGGGCAAAGATCGATCGATCCGATGAACCGGACGCTTGGAAACCCAGACTACACCGTCACCAAGCCATGGGTACAGTTGCCTTCCAACTGCGTGGTGCCGACTCATATGGCGGAAGCCTGGCTTAATGGAAACAATGGCATCCAGGGCAATTGGAAAATGTGCACGGGCGTCGGCGGGCTGCTTGGCGGACTGTTCGGTCGCGACCTGATTGACCCCCTGACCGGCCAAACCTACGATCCCGCGAACTATCCCGAGCTTAATGGTGGAGCCGGACTTTATACCGAACTGGCAGGGAACGAACTTCCCAACTCACCGCATTGGACCGTCAATCTCGGCGCAGAATACACCATCCCGTTTGACGGTGACTGGAGCGCCACCATTCGCGGTGATGGCTATTGGCAGGCGAAGAGCTGGGCGCGCGCATACAACCTCAATCCGTATGACCGCCTCCGCGACTGGACGAACTTCAACATCTCGCTTCGCGTTGATGGTCCCGAGGATCTTTCGATCGAGGCCTATGTGAAGAATGTCTTCAATTCGACGCCGATCACTGATGCCTTCCTGAACAGCGACGACAGCGGTCTGACCACCAACGTGTTCACGCTCGATCCGCGCATCATCGGATTCAGCATCGCGAAGAAGTTCTAGGTCCTCTCCGCCCAGTCCACTGGGGGACAAACTCGGGTCGATGCCTCGCTTGCTCCCGGGCAAGCATCGGCCCGGTTTTTTGGACCTAGCGGAACAGTCTCTCGCACTCTCTCTCCCCTGAGGGATAACTCGGCCGCCGTCCCGCCAGTCCCGGCACCGGGCGGCGGCCTCATTTGTCCGGCAGCGAAGGCGGCCAACATGATGCTCCGCCCCGACGACAAACCGGAGGTGAAAGGATGCAAGGCGGCGATTTTCTGCCGAGCCAGGGTCTGGACGCGGGCGCGCTGAACTTTGCGTCGGCGTTCCTCGCCGAAATCCAGCAGGCGGCGGGCCTCGCCGACGTCGAGCGGCTGCTCGAAGCCGCCGCCCACGAACTCGGCTTCCGCCACTATGCGATGATCCATCACGACGATCACCGCGTCGGCTCGCCCGGCCTCATCAACATGAACAATTATCCGGCAGACTATGCCGCGGCCTATTTCGGCGGCCTCTATCATCGCGACGATCCCGTCGTTCACGCCTGCATCGCGGCCAATGCCTGTTTTGCATGGTGCGAACTGGCCGACCTGATCGAACTGGCGCCGCATCATCACCGCTTCCTCGAACGCGGTGCGCGGCACGGCGTCACCCACGGCATCACCGTCCCCGCCTTCGTCTTGGGTGAGCGCAGCGGCTCCTGCAACTTCTGTAGCCCGCGTATCCCCGACCTGACGCAGCGCCACATCGCCGTCGCTCAGATGGTCGGCGGCTTCGCCTTCCAGAAAGCCCGCCGCATCATCGGCCGCCGTCCGCGCCCGATCCGCACCCCCGGCCTGCAACCCCGCCAACGCGAATGCGCGATCCTCGCCGCCCAGGGCAAGAGCAACACCGACATCGCCACCATCCTCGGCCTGACCCCCGCGACGATCAAAACCTACATCGAAGCCGCCTGCGGCCGTTACGAGGTCCACAACCGCACCCAACTCGTCATCGCCGCCGTGCTGGACGGAGAAATCGGCCTCCACGAAATCTCCCCGCGTCAATACCGCCATCTGGCGACCTAGACATTCCCTTTGCGATGTGAACGCCCGTTCGCGAATCCGCGACCGGCATCGGCTTGCCGCCGCCCCTGCCTTTTGGGGGCGGGCGGCGGCCTTCCGAATTGCTGTTGGTGACGGGGCTCTAACGGTCGGCGAATATGGACGACAGCAACGCGCTGGCATCCAGCTTCAGCGCATCGGCGATCTCGCAGAACTCGACGACGTCGATGCGGCGTTCGCCGACCTCATATTTGGCGACGAAGGATTGCGGCCGACCCAATCTCTCCGCCAATTGCACCTGCGTCAGCCCCGCTGCCTTGCGCGCGTCGGCAAGGCCGGATTGGAGCTGGCGATGTTTGGGAGTGCGAAGCGACCGAGCCATGAAAGAACCGACAAAAGGAGGTCTTTCCTTGCGTCGGTTTTGGGATTATCCCATATTGGGATTACACGAACTGTCGGGAGCGCTGGATATGACCGTGACACCGCCACCACGCCCCGAAAACCTCGATTTCCCCGACACCGTCTTACCCTATGATCGCGCCAATATCCTGACCTATGCGCGCGTTCTCGATGTTGCCGAGGGGCGGGACATCATCGACGGCCGCGACTGGCGCGAGGCAAGCAGCATCATTCTGGGCTGCGACCCCGACAAGGATGAAGCAGCCGCCCGCCGCTGCTGGGACGCCCACGTTGCGCGGGCGCGCTGGATCACCACGGAAGGGCTGCCGCTGTTCCTCGGGGGTGACGGGGAACGGTGCAGGGGTTGAGCTGACCAAGCGCGACGATTCTTTGTCGGGTTTGCGCCTCCTTGTCGCCATTCTGGCCGCCATTAGGCGATGCCCAAAAGCGGTCGTACGTTAACGCACAGACCGGCGAATGAAGTTTGATTTAACCGACTCGGATGCACCTGAAAGCGAGAATCCTTTTCGCGACCCACCGCTCTACATGAAATTCGAATCTGATATAGGGAAATATCAACTTCGCATTGGAAATCCCAAACCCTTCTCCGCACTATGCCGCCCATAGGCACACGGGGCTCTCCGCCCCGGACCGACAAGGGGATTGGGAGCGATGAATATGCGGAGCAAAGCGGGACTCATGCGGAGCACGATGCTCGTACCGGCGCTAGTGCTTGTCGGTGCGACCTCGACGCCAGTAGCCTATGCTCAGGGAGTCGAACCGGCGTATAATGCCAACGCCGGAACCGCCGAGGCCTCTGCCGAAAGCGATATCGTCGTAACCGGTTCGCGCGTGGCGCGCAGCGGTTATGACCAGCCGACGCCGACCGTCGTGATCGGTTCTGACTTCATCGAGAAGACCGGTGCGCCCAACATCGCGGACGCGATCAACCTACAGCCGCAGCTTCGGTCGACGCTGACTCCGTCGAACAGCACCACGACGGTTGCCACCGCCGGCAAGAATATTCTCGACCTTCGCGGCCTCGGCGCGCAGCGCACCCTCGTTCTCGTCGACGGCAAGCGCTTCGTTCCCGGCGTCGTCGAAGGCATGGTCGACGTGAACGTCATCCCGCAAGCGCTGATCGACGGCGTTGACATCGTTACGGGCGGCGCCTCCGCAGCTTATGGCTCAGACGCGGTCGCGGGCGTCGTCAACCTTCGGCTGTCGTCGCGCCTTGAGGGCCTGAAGGCCACGATACAGGGCGGCATCACCGACCATGACGACTACCGCAATTATCTGGCTTCGCTGGCTTATGGCACGTCCTTCGCCGATGGTCGCGGCCGGCTCATCCTGTCGGCCGAGGCGGCGCAGAACAGCGGTGTCACGAGCATCTACAAGCGCGGCTGGGCCGCTGGCGGGCGCGGCGTCATCGCGAACCCGCTGTACACGGCGACCAACGACGAGCCCGTCAATCTCCTCGTCGCTTCGGGCATGCGCTACGCGAACTCCAGCTATGGCGGCGTGATCAACTCGGGGCCGCTGCGGGGTATCCAGTTCGGAGCCGGCGGCGTGCCGCTTCCTTTCAACTACGGCACCTTGACGACCGCGCGCACGCAACTCGGCGGCGACGGGGCCTATCAGCGGGCCAACTATATTCTGGCGACGCCGACAAGGCGCAAGGTTGGCTATGGCCGCCTGAGCTTCGAAGCGAGCGACGCGCTGAAACTCTATGTCGACGGTTCCTGGGCCGAGGCAAAGGCGACGGCGGCCAGCACTACGCGTGAGGACACGTCGATCACCATTCGCAACGACAATCCCTTCCTGCCGGACTCGATCCTGGACGCGATGGATGCACAAGGCATCACCAGCTTCACCATGGGCCGCTTCAGCAGCGATTACGGCAATGTCCGCGTCCCTTCGACGACGCGGACCTGGCGCGTCGTCGCAGGGGCGACGGGCGATATCGGCGGCGGATGGAGCTATGACCTCTATTATACGCACGGCGACACGATGACGCGCCAGTCGCCGCAGGGCGTACGGATCACGTCGCGCTATGGTTTCGCGATCGACGCGATCACCGATCCGTTGACCGGCGCCGCCGTCTGCCGCAATGCCGCCGCGCGCGCGGCAGGCTGCGTGCCGCTCAATCTCTTCGGCGACGGTAGTCCTTCTGCACAGGCGGTTGGCTATATCACGACCGATAGTTTCCGCCGTGCCGATATCGCGCAGGATGTCGTGTCGGCTACCCTGCGCGGCGATCCGTTCAGCACCTGGGCGGGACCGGTATCGATTGCGGTGGGCGCCGAATATCGCCGCGAGGCGGTCGATTTCACCTTGTCGGAGCTTTCCCAGCAGTTCGCGCTCGCAACCGGCAACGGCACACCGTGGAGCGGCAAGGTCAACGTGCGGGAAGCCTTCGCCGAAGCCGTCATTCCGCTGGCCCGCGACGAAGCCTTTGCGCATTCGATCGACCTGACGCTCGCCGGGCGTCTGACCGACTACAGCACCTCGGGAACCGTGGCGACCTGGAAGACGGGCGCGACCTGGGCCATCACTGACACGCTGACTCTGCGCGGTACGGTCTCGCGCGACATCCGCGCGCCCTCGAGCGCCGACCTGTTCGCCGCCGGACTCAGCGGCACCTTCAGCGTTTTCGATCCCACGGTGAACCAGACCTATTCGATGTCGACCATCACCAGCGGATCGACCGATCTCGATCCCGAGAAGGCGACGACCTGGACCGTCGGCGCGGTTCTGGATCGCGCGATCCCGGGCCTTCGCGTCTCGGCGGACTATTATAATATCCGCCTGAACGGGGCGATCAGCACCTTGTCGGCGGACGCGATCGTCCGGCGCTGCTACACCGACACGCCGTCGCTCTGTTCGCTCATCACGCGCGGGACGAACGGCCTCGTGTCGAACATCTCGATCGTGCCGCGCAATCTGCAGACGATCCGCGAGCAGGGCGTCGATATCGAAGCCGATTACAAAGTGGCTCTCGGCGGCGGCACGCTCTCGCTCCACTCTGTCCTGAACTATGTCGGACGCCTCGATTTCCAGGACGGCGCGTCGGTCACGCGCCTCGACGGCAGCGTCTATGCGCCGTTCACCATCGGCGCCAATGGCGTGCCGCACTGGCGCGGCCTGGCCTCCGTCAGCTATGACATCGGGGCGGCGAACCTCTATGCGGCGGCGCGCTTCATCGGGTCGGCGGCGATCAACAACGATTTCACCTCCAAGGATCTCGATGTTCTGCGCGTGCCCAGTGTGACCTATTTCGATGCATCCCTCACTTACCGGATCATCGACGCACCGCAACGCAAAGTGTCCGCCTTCTTCCGGGTCGGCAACCTGTTCGACAAGGACCCGCCGCTCACCAATGATCTCGTCGGCACTAGCCCCGGTCTCTATGACGTGATCGGGCGGACCTATACCGCGGGCATCCGGGTCGAGCTTTGACGGCCGCCCGCGTGGGGCGCGAGAGGGAAAGGCGAGCATTGGCGGACGCGGGCTATCTCGATACCGGCGACGGACACGAACTGTACTGGCAGGCGAGCGGGCAGGCCGACGGAATGCCCTGCCTCGTCATCCACGGCGGGCCGGGCGCAGGCAGCAGCGCGTCCGTGCGCGCGCTCTTCGACCCGGCCCGGACGCGCCTGATCCAGTTCGACCAGCGCGGGGCGGGGCGGTCGAAGCCCTCGGGCTCGCTCGACCGCAACACGACTTTCGATCTGGTTGCGGATATCGAGCGCCTCCGCACCCATCTCGGGATCGATCGCTGGCATGTGTTCGCCGGATCGTGGGGAACGACGCTCGCGCTTCTCTATGCCGCCGCCCACCGCGCGCATTGCCGCGGGCTGATCCTGCGCGGGATTACCGAGTGGACGCCGAAAAAATATCAATGGGCGCTCGACGGGCGGCGCTTCCTGGCGCCGCGCGCGCACGCCTATCTGATGGACCTGCTGACTCTGGAAGAACGGAAGGAGCCGGTCGCGGCCTATTACCGCCGCATCATGGCGGGCGAACGCGAAGCCTGCAAACGCTGGCATCTCTATGAGAAGCAGTTCGCCTATCCCTGCCCGCGCGGCGCGGTCGATGACGAGGCGCTGCTTGCGCCCGATTTCGAGGTCCGCGCGCGCATTCATATCCATTATTGGTATCATAACGCCTTTCTGGAGCCGGGGACGCTCGAAGCCGCGACCGACCGGCTCGGCGATCTGCCGGTCGTGATCGTCCAGGGCGCTCTCGACCTGATGTGTCCACCGATCTTCGCCCAGCGGCTGGCGGCGCGCCTGCCGCATGCCGATTTCCATCTCATTGCGGGCGGCGGCCATGCCGCCGACCATCCGCCGATCGCCGCCGCCCTGCATTCGGTTCTTGCCGAAGCCGGCCTTGCACGACCGCTCCATCAGGACCGAACCTCTTGACCTTCGACTCGTCCGATCTTCCCGCCATCGATCTTCGCAGCGATACAGTGACTCTGCCGACCGAGGCGATGTACGAGCGCATGCGAAGCGCCCCGCTGGGCGACGACGCGCTCGATGGCGATCCGACCGCGCGCGAGCTGGAAGGCCGGACGGCCGAACTTCTCGGAAAAGCGGCGGGACTCTTTCTTCCAAGCTGCACCATGGCCAATCTGGTCGCGACGCTCGTCCACGCGGGCAGGGCGGAGCAGGTGATCGTCCAGGCCGACTCCCACCTCTACAACGCCGAACGCGGGGCCGCCGTCCTGACCGGCGCCTTCTTCCTGCCCATCGGTGGACCGGACGGCACCATGGAGATGGCGGCGCTGCATGATGCATTGGATGCGCGGGGTTTGCGGTTGCGGACCGCGATGCTGGCGCTCGAAACCTCGCACAACAGCGCGGGCGGCGCCGTTCCGCCGCTCGTCCATATGGCCGAAGTGCATGCGCTCGCGGCCGAACGCGGCGCGGCGCTCCACATCGACGGCGCAAGGCTGTTCAACGCCGCGACTTTTCTGGATGTGGAGGCCGATCGGATCGCTGCGCATTGCGACAGCGTGGCGATCTGTCTTTCGAAGGGGCTGAGCGCGCCGCTGGGGGCCGTGCTGGCCGGTTCCCTGTCCTTTATCGAGCAGGCGCGCGCGGTTCGGCGGATGCTCGGCGGACAGCAGCGCCAGGCCGGCATCGTCGCTGCGGCGGGACTGGTCGCGCTCGACATGCGCGGACGCCTGATCGAGGATCATGTGCGGACCGCGCGGCTCGCCGATCTTCTCCACGCGGTCGAGCCTTCGCTCGTGCCGCGTTTCCCGGAAACCAACATCCTTCTCGTCGATGTCGCCGCGAGCGGGCATTCGGCGGCGGAATGGTGCGAAACTCTCGCTACGTGCGGCGTGCTCGTTCGCCCATGGAGGCGTTACACGCTTCGCTGCGTTCTCCACCGTCATATCGATGACGACGCCATAGAACGGGCCGGTCGCGCCTTCGCGACCGCCGCCGGGCAGTTGTTCCGGGCGCGTGCCGTGAGGGACCGGTCTTGAGCGCCGAACAGGCCCCGCCGGTGCGTCCGCGCTTCCTGGGCCATCCGCGCGGCCTGGTTGTGCTCTTCTTCGTCGAGATGTGGGAGCGCTTCTCCTACTATGGCATGCGGGCGCTGCTCATTCTCTACCTTACGCAGCACTTTCTATTTTCGGACAGCAAGGCGCAGGGGCTTTATGCCGCCTATGCGTCGCTCGTCTATTTGATGCCGCTTGTCGGGGGGATCGTCGCGGATCGCTATCTCGGCTCGCGCAAGGCGGTCCTGATCGGCGCCCTCTTCCTCACCGCCGGGCATTTCACGATGGTTTTCGAAGGGCAGGGCGGCCGCGAATATCTGGAAGGGAGCGGCCAGCGATGGGAAATTGTCGCCGAGGGGCGCGGCAGCGATCGCACGCTGACGGCTGCCGACGCCACGGGACGCCACGCCCTGGAGTTCAGCGCGGACGGCGCGCGGATCGCCGATGGCGCGGGGACCATGCTCGCGTCCGGTTCCTATCGCATCGTGACGGTCGGCGATCCTGTGGGAGAGGCCGCCTTCTTCCTTGCGTTGTCGCTGATCATCGTGGGGGTCGGTTTTCTCAAGCCGAATATCTCCGCGTTGCTGGGAACCCTCTATGAACCGGAAGATCCGGCGCGCGATTCGGGCTTCACTATCTTTTATGTCGGGATCAACCTCGGCAGTCTGCTCGCAGCCGGAATCTGCGGCTGGCTCGGCGTCGTCTATGGCTGGCGCTATGGCTTCGGCCTCGCCGGGATCGGGATGCTGATCGGCCTCGCGATACTGGTGCGCTGGACGCCGTTGCTCGAAGGGCGGGGCGGCCCGCCGGACGGCTATGCTCCGGCCTGGCAGGCATGGGTCTGGATCGGGGCGATGCTCGCGCTCGGGCCGGTGTGGTGGCTCGTGCAGCGCGACGAGATCACCTCCGCGCTGCTGATGGTCGTATCCACGACCGCTTTTGCCGCGATGCTGATTTGGAGCATCTTTCATTATCGCGGCGTGGTGCGCACGCGAATGGTGGTGGCGATCGTGCTGATGCTCTTTGCCGTGGTCTTTCGGATGCTTTCGGATCAGGCCGGCTCTTCGATGACGCTCTATGCCGCGCGCATTTCGGACCTTCGCATCATCGGCGACCTGCGCATGACGGCCGCTCAGACGGCTCTTTTCAATCCGCTGCTGATCGTGCTCCTCGCGCCCCTTTTCGCCATGCTCTGGATGTGGCTCGACCGGCGCGCCCTCAACCCGAGCGTGCCGGTCAAATTTTCGATCGGGCTGTGCCTCACGGGGCTCGGCTTCCTGACGCTGGCCTTCGGCGCATCGAATTTTGCCCAGGAAAGCGTAGTGGACGGGAAGACCACGCTTCTCGTGCCGCTGGTCTGGCTCTTCCTTTGCTATCTTCTGCATACGCTCGGCGAAATCTGTCTCTCGCCCGTCGGGCTGTCGATGGTCACGAAACTTTCGCCGCAGCGCATGGCGGGACTGATGATGGGGCTCTGGTTCCTTGCCTCGTCGCTCGCCTATGCCATCGCCGGCCAGATCGCGAAGCTGACCGCGTCCGATACCGCGGCAGGCGTCGTCGTCGATGCCAGGGCGCAGCTCGATATCTATGTGTTGGTATTTTCGCGGATCGGCTGGATCGGCGTGGCGGCCGCGCTGCTGCTGCTCGTCCTGACGCCGTTGCTGAAGCGCGGCCTTGCCGGGATCAGATGACCTCGGACCCGATTTCCTCGCGGATCATGGCGCTCATATAGTCGGAGAAGACATCGAGCAGGCGCGTCGGAGCTTCCTTCTCCGAAAACATCAGGACGATGTCGACCCCGATCGAGGGCTGGAACGGGCGCGTCACGAGGCCCGCCGAAAAGCTTTCCTCCGCGGCGGCCAGCGGATTGATGATGCTGAGGCCGAGTCCCGCCGAAACGAGTGCGCAAACCGAGGCGCCAAGGCTTGCCTCGGCCACGACGACGGGCGTCACGGCCGCGGCGGCGAAGATGTCATCGAGTTGATTGCGCAAATCGCTCCCGACGGGAAAGGAGATGAAAGGCTCGCCATCGAAGTCCGCCGGTTCCAGCATCGCGCGCTGTGCGAGCGGATGGCCCTCGGGCATGATCGCCACGCATTCCACGCGCGTGACCGGCTTCACGACCACATGCTTTGCCTGACCATAAACCATGGCGATTCCCATCGCGCATTGGCCGGAGCTGATCCAGGAGTGAACGGATGCGGCGTCGCCGGAATGAATGGCGACGATCACCTCCGGAAAATCATTCTGGAAGCGCGCAACGGCCCGCGCCAGCATGCCGCCCGCGAGCCGCGGCATGGCCGCGACGTTGAGGCGGCTTTGGCTGAAGGCGCGAATCCGCGACGCGGCGACTTCAAGACTGGCGAGGCCGGAAAAGCTTTGCTCGACATCCTGGGCAAAGCGCTCGCCCTCGATCGTCAGGACGAGGCGGCTGCCGTTCCGTTGATACAAGGGGAAGCCCACGATTTCTTCCAGTTGGACGACAAGCCGGCTGATCTGTGGTTGCGAGGTGTGGAGCCGGCGCGCCGCTTCGGTCATCGATCCGGTAACATTGACGGCGCGAAAGGCCTCAATATGCCGCAGTCCCATTCGCCGTTTTGCCATATGGGGCGCATAGAGAGATTCGGCTTCCGGCTCAATTCCTAGAGGGAAAGTGGGGCGAGAGTTGCGGACTATGTTGACTGCGACCTTGAGCTACGCATGTTGCCGAAATTAACCTTGACGAAAACGCGATGGAGCAGCCTGGCCGCAAGCGACCGGTCGCAATCGATAATCATCCGATCAGCAATGCCTGATCACGGCCGTAGCTCGATAGGAAACAGCTGCTCGAAACATTCCGTTCGCAATTGTCGGACGAGCGCGCGCGAGTAAAGCGCCCGATGTCGGCCATTGCGACTAACGCTTATCATAGCCCCAAAGCGGCCATTTCGTGGCTGTTGCACGGGGGCCTTGGCTAGACCAGCATTGACGGGCCAAACCATGTTCGCCGGAACTTCTGATCCTGTAGTTGGGCGAAAAAGGGCAACCAAAGACGCGATTGAGCGCTTTCGATCAGATCAAGGTATTCGGGGAAGTTGCGGAGGCGCCGCCAGATCGTTCCGTCGTTCTGACTGAGGCAGAAATCGATCGCCAATAATGGATCGAGCGGAACTACCGGAATTCGTGGCCCGGGACTCTGCATCAGCCCTTTCCATACCCCGGAAACGGTGCACGGGTTCGCCGGTAGAAAGTCGACTGCTGCAAATGCATCCTGGGCGTGCCCCCCTCGCTGAAAGTGAAACAGCGGGTGCGGCTCCTTGGAAGGGTTGGCGTTGCCGTCGGCGGCCGCGCGCCTGCAGGGAGCATACATGTCGGTGTCGAGACGCCAATGATCCTGAAGTTCGAACAGCGCGCCGTCCGCGTCGAGATAGCCCTCGACCCGAACCTGGTATTCAGCTCGCCAAGGAGCTCCTTCTTCCTCTTCCCACTCGAATTGAAAATCAAGATACGATGCCTGAAGCTCGCAGCCGTTCGGGTGAAGGCCCTGATTTCTCGGGACGGGAAGGGGAAGCTGGCTTCCCCTCATCTGGCGGTTGTTGATCCACTGACTACGGAACCGGCCCATATTTGTGTCGAGCGCGTCCGCGGTCGCGTTGGTGGCCGGCTCCCGCCGGAGAACTGCGCTCAGCCGTTCAAGCTCATCCGGCAGCGAAAAAACCATTCAGCCCTCGCGTATGTAAATCTGGAGCCGCCGCAAATCCTCCTTGTCCAGTCTCGGATCTTCGCGGTTCTGGAGTGCAATGCTCAAGGCGGCATATAGTGGGTCGAGCCACGTGGGCATGCTACTGCGGGGCTTCACCTTTACCGCGCGCGCGGGATCGACCGGGATCAACTGCTGCTGCGATTCCTTGGTGAGCAGGCAGTATCGCCAAGGCCGTTCGCCAAGGCTACCCTTTGGCATCTGAAGCGGCACGAGGTCGGCGATGATCGGCGAAAGAAGCTCCAACCGCTGAGCGATCGTGCTTCCGGCTAGCGGCGTATCGGCGCCGATCACTTCCTGCCACCAATCCTCGATGCCCCGCGCCCACCAGCGTATGAAGCAGCCGTCGGCGACGCCTCGATAGGCATAGGGTTCGAGTTCGCCCGCCAATTTCTCCCAACCCTTCGAATTTACGTGATCGACCCCCAGGCGCACCGCGAGCATCTCTTCGTCAATCAGCAAACCGGGATGCGTCATCATTCGAACGAGCGGACCCGCTTTCAGATGAACCCGATCACCGATGTCGAAGTCCGATTGGAAGCTGGTGCTTCCCCATTGGCACCATTGCTCGTCTGTTAGACCGATGATCTGGAGCAACTCCGCTCCCTCAACGCTCAGCGCGTCGTAAATCTCGCGCACGCCGATGAGTTTCGCCTGCGCCGCCGTCCGGGCTTCGGGCGTGCTTAGGCCATCCTTCTCGATCTTCAGATCGAAGATATCGTCGCTGCTGGAATCATGTCCGATATTCTCAAGTACCTTGTCGCGGAGAGAAAAGCGCACGATCGGGAATCCAGGAACTGCTCGCTTCTGTTGCGCCACCCGGATGTCCTGCGCCATACCCGGCCCGGACTGCTGGCTACCCGCCTCGTTGGAAAGATCGACATCCATCAGCACCCCTGATGGCGCGAATGTGCCGGCGCTGATCGCAGCAGCGGCTTCCTGCGCGCCCATCGGCATGATCTTCAGCGCATCGCTTTTGCTGAGGCCGTTGGCAAATGCAGCTGCCTCTTCGGGACTGTCGTCGATCAGACGCCAATTGTCGTTCATTCCTCGTCCTCTTCCTCCGCGGGCAGCCGAATTTCGAGGCACGTTGAAAAGCCTGCTGGCGGGTCAACCACCTCGATATCGCCACCGGCCTTGGAAATTATCTGATGAACGATCCAAAGGCCGAGGCCAGTACCCGAAAACTGCTCGGCATTGCTGGCAGTCGCAGGAGCCGCGGTTCGTGTTGTAAAGAAAAGATCGAACACCTTCTCCTTATGCTCGTCCGGGATCCCGTCTCCGGAATCGCTGAAGCGAATGACGATGTCGCGATCCTCGCCAGCCGCCGCCTCAACGCGGATGAGCCGCTCACTATCGACTCGGCGCAGCGCTTTCAGCGAATTGGAGAAGCAATTGAGGAGGATGGAAGCGATCTCGGCCGCGTGCATTGGTCTCGTGTAAAGTGGATCGTAGGCAGGCACATCGATCATCAAGCCGATTCCGGCCTTCTCCGCGAGCTTTGACACGCCGGTCTCGAATTCGCCAAGCGCCTTACTAACGCTGACGGGCGCCAACTGACGCACCGATCGTGCGGAGGCTAGCTCATTGAGATAGGCGGTCAGCGCGTCGAGGCGCGACAGCATCGATTTTGCGCGCTCTGCCTGCGTTGCAAAGGCGTTGTCGCCCGGTCGTGCGCTAAGCGCTATTTCGAAGACTGACTGGAAGTCTATTCGTACAGCTTCGAATGTCATCCCTGTTTCATGGCTGAATTCCGACGTGGTCAGGCCAAGCGTCGCAAGGAGGCGAAGCAGCGCCGCTTCGTCCGCAAGTTCCGCCCGCTGTTTCTCGATCAGATCGATCGATTCCTCTATTAGCGCCGCGGAGCTTTCGCCGCCTGCCGGCTTCGGATGAGGATCGGGGCTGGCATTGCCGGCAGGCGGCTCATTCGTATCCTTTCCCACTGCCTCCCGCGCTCGTTCCTCTTCGGCTTCACGGGCAGCGCGCGCCGCGTCGCGCAGTTTTTCCAGATTCTCGTCGGCCTTGCGCTGAGTCGATCCCCCGGCGCTTTGCTTGCGCCCCCGGTCCTCAGCAATACGATTGACGGCCGTCACTATCACCGCAGTTGCAAGACCAGTCAGTTCGAGAAATGCCTCCTTTTCAATTAGGCCCTCGCGCGACGTATGCTCTTCGAACTGTTCGCCCTCTGGATCGTATACTTCGATGATACCGAAGAAGTTGCGGTTGGCGATCGGGGCCAGAACGGCGCCGCGCTGCGCGTAGATTTGGTCCAGACGCAACCAGTCATTTTCTGGTTCCCCGTATGGAATGACCCGAAAGCCATTCCGATAGAGCCTAATTCCACCTTCTGCGCGAAGCGTATCCCGAACGCGCGAATACGCTAAATTCGGCAAAAGATCCGGCGCCAAGATGAAATAATGCGCCTTCATCGCTACGTCGCGCAGCACCGAATAGTTAGGCGGTTCGGTCGCATCGCGTAGCTCGTGATGGATCTTTGCCCATCCGCGATCAGGTCCGAAGCTGTTTTGCGAAATTCTCCACTCGGCCATTCCGTCGTCATCTACGCGAAACTCGATCAGCGCATGATGATGGGAAAGAATTTCCGTCTGAAAATCTGCAACCAAGCTCGGGTCGTCGAATAAACCGCCATCGCGAAGGAACGAGACCTTGAAGCCGGGATCGGCATTGGGACGTCGCTCGACGGGAACCACCGGAAAGGGCTGCTGAAGTGCCAGAAGTCCGCGCCAGCACCGGCGTATCTGGGCATCCGACCAGTCATCGCGCAGTCCTTCGATCCTGATGATCGTTCCCTGTTTGCGCGGCGGCTCCGCGCCCAGATAGACAGGCACTTCGTCGAGATCACGCCCGCTCTCGAACTTCTGCCAATCGACGACCAGTTCGATGCCCGGATCCGCGTCGTTGGTCCACGTCTGCAAGCGGAGCACCTCGCCGAGGCGCTGGGTTGAAAAGCGACCAATGCCCTTCCGACCAGCACGCTGGCGACGGAACAGTCTGGAACGAGGTTCCGAAACTTTGAGAGTGCTCGCGAGGCGAAGAAAGCCCGCAATCAATTCCTCACGGGTCATCCCCGATCCGTCATCTTCGATGACCAGCGCGTGACGCTCGAGGGTCACAGTCACATTCTGTGCGTCGGCGTCGTAACTATTCTTAACAAGCTCGATGAGTGCGGTTTCCTGCCGCCCAACCAATTCTCGCCCGAGACGGTTGATTAGACCTGCGTCGGTGGTGAAGCGAAGCTCCTCGCTCACGGCTTGCTCGTTCCGCGCCGCGTATCGCGAAGCTTTAGGGCTTCGCTCATCATCTCAGCGGCGGCTTTCGGCCACGAAGCTCCGAAAACCGGCGGCAGGAGAAGCGCATCGGCAATGCAGCGTGCCTCGTCTATGTCCCCGGTCCGGATCGCGTGGTCCGCTCGTTCAAATGCCGATTTCGATCCGATCCCCTGATGGAGGAGGATCGGGAAACGGCGAGCATCGGTCAGTTCGAATTTGAGGACGCCGCCTCCGTAGGATCGGCCGAAACGTTCTGCCGCTAACTGACCGAAACTTGACACCATGCTAAGCGCTACAATTCGTCGCTCATCTGCCGAGAGATCAGCCGAAAATCGAACTTGGTGAAGGGTGTTCGTACATCGAAGTGTGCCAGTCCCGATAACGATTCGGGGGCCGACATCGTTCATATACGTGAAAATCGCGTCGCATCCCGGCCCCTGATCTACCTTCCACCAAGGCGCTCGCTTGTTGAGCCATAGGACGGACCGCCGTTTACTTGGCGGGATGAGAGCCAGTCGCTTCCTCACACCCACTCGCTTGCGCTCGATATCGCGAGGTGTCAGCAACCAAGTCCGCTCGCCATTCTTGGCTAGATTGAGCAAGTCTGTCTCAGAAATCTCGAGGCTACGAACATGGCGTGCGCGAGCCGCGACGAGCGTCACATCATGGAGCGCTATCCCAGCTTCCTTTCGTTCCACATCGGACAAAAGAAAAACCTTGTTGTGCCCGGTCACGGCACCAATCGACAGCGACGCAATTTCGGAGAGTTGGTGCGCGCCAAGCAAGGCTTGTCCGAAACAGCGCGGCTTGATGTCTGCAACACGCGAGCCGGCGGCCGACCATCGCGTAGCGCGCGGAAGCGGGCATGATCCCTCTCCGTAACCGCGCGCGAAAATAATGGCGCCGCGCTCTTCGGCATGGTGCGACCACAGAGGCTTGTCGACGATCTCGCGTATTTCGACATGCTCGAACTTCTGACAAATACGTTCCAGCGTCTCGCGGCCATAGTTCGAAAAGAGGGCGGCCCCCGGCACAATAGCGGCCAAACGTCCGCCTGGCTTTAGAAAGCCAATGGCGTGGAGAATGAATGGCACCCAAAGGCCCGCAGCACCCTTATAGCCAAATCGCTCTCTCAACTCGTCACGTTGTGCCTTCGGAAGAGCATGGTTGCGGGTAAACGGAGGGTTGGAGATTACCCCATCAACCTTGCCGATAAGGGCGTGACCCGCCTCTAGGAAATTCTGTCGGATCATATGATGGCCATCGGGAAGCCAAGCGCTAACGTCGGTGACGGCTCTCTGATCGATGTCACACCCAATGAGGCGCAGACCTGCGGTCCTTGAAGCTTTCCGCGCCGAGCAGGCCAGCACGGCCTTTACGAGCGCGCCGTCGCCGATGCTTGGTTCAAGAAGCCTTTCTTCGCCCGTTTGAACTACCCATTCGGCAAGAACGTCCGCCATTGTTTCGGGCGTGTAATATGCTCCAAGATCCTTTGCCGCTACACGGGCCTGCGAACTCATTGGTCCCCCTTAAAATTTGCGACGCGTCCGCAACACTTCACGCATATCAGTTAAGGATGGTCGCAGGCAATCCACCCCATGCGAATGAGACCTCCCTGGACCGCTTTGGGCCGTGGATGGGTTGTCCGCTCTTGCTGTCTGGCCATGAAAACCGGAATGTCTCCTA
>NZ_BCUA01000011.1 GCF_001591045.1 Sphingopyxis granuli NBRC 100800
CGATGCTCTAGGACCAATCGACATTCAGAAGATGGCGAGGCGAAAATGGTGGTTTTTCGCGACTCGGAGCGCAGCGTGCTGACGGCACGTGAGCAGCGGAAGCGCGAAAAGCCGCCATTTGCAGGCCGCCAGAGCTGAATGTCGATTGGTCCTAGCGCAAATTCAAGGCTCACCGCGATGGGAGCCGCTTACCCGATATGCTTGAAGATCCAGCCGATGCTGACGCCGCCGGCGGGGGCGCTGCCGGTGACGACGAGCTGTTCGGTGGGATGCGGGCGGCCCTCGCCGTCGACCCACAGGCTTTCCTCGACCGCGAGCGTGCCCTCGGAGGCGCGGAACTGCCACAGCGGCCCGCCGGCGATGCGCAGCAGCGCGCCGAGCCGGTCGGCGGTCAGGCTGGCGGAAATGTTGCGGCCGAGATGGAAGCGCAGCGCGAAATGCTTGTCGCCCTTGCGGCGGCTGCGCGGAGCGGGGAGCAGCATGTCCTCGCCGCGCAATTCGCGCCCGTTGGGGGACAGGATCAGCAGGCGGCGATGGATCAGCCCGTGGCGCCGCGCATAGCCATCGTGGCTCATTTCCAGCCGGCTGCCCTGCGGGGTTTCGTGCCGGTCGAGCTCGACCTCGGTCACCCCCTTGCCGAGCGAGCCGTTGGGCAGGATCGCGGTCGAATTGCTGTCGGCAACGACCAGCGTCGAATGCGCGGCGGTGGTGCGCAGCCCGCGCGCCAGTTCGGCGGGGATGGTCGCGCCGGTCAGCGCCGCGCCGCCGCAGTTGACGACGATGCGCTCGGCCCCGTCGCTCAGCTCGAACGCCAGGGTCGAGGCGCAGCCCGCCTCGGTCACGCGCGCGATCGGCGGCGGCGCCGCATCGGCGAGCAGCACGACCTTGTTCGCGACGAGCCGCTGATAGCCCCAGTCGCGCGCCTGCTTGAGCGGGCGGGTGCGCACCCCGCTCGCCGCGACGATTGCCGCGATCGTTTCGGCCGGCGTCGCCCCGCTGCCCTGCCAGCTTCCCATGCCGCCGTCGCTGTGGACGATCCCGAGCAGCGCCGGAACCGCGCGCGCCAGCACCTCGTGGAGAAAGGGCGGCAGGTCGATCCGCCGCATGTCGTATATGCGCGCAAGCATCGACAGCGCCATGATCGCATCGAGCTGCGCCTGCGGAGACCGCGCGATATTGCCGCCGTCGGCGTAGAAGCTCGTCTCGATGACCTTGCGCAGTCCCGCTTCGCCGAAGACCTGCCGCGGTTCGCCGCCGGGCATCAGCAGCGAGGCGGCGACGACGCCGATCCAGGCGACCATCTGCTCGACGCCGGGGCGCGTCTTGTCGGCGACGCGGTCGAGATGCCGCGCCGCGCGGGCGAGGTGGTTGAGCACGGCGGAGCGATAGACGAGATCGCTCGACGACAGGATCAGCGGCGCGTGCGCGGCCCAGAACAGGATGCGCCACCCCGTATTGTCGGCTTTCCACGCCGGTTCGCTGACGGTCTCGCCATGGACCGCGAGCCATTGGCGCACGATCGCCTCCGCGATCGCCGCACCGTCGGCGCGCGTCCCGGTGGCGGCAAGGTCGCGCAGCCACGCGAAGCTGTGGATGTGATCGGCAAAGCTCGGCGCGACGCCCAGCGCCGTGAAATCGAGCGTGGCGAGCGGCAGCCTGAGCCCGCGATGGAGGAAATGACCGGCGCGGATCGCGGTGCCCGCGCGCGTGTCGCCGGGAACCGGGTCCTCGGGCACGCCGAGCAGCTTGAGCGGAAAGCGCCCCTTGAGGCGGAAGGCGTGCAGCGGGGTGCGCCACGTCAGCCGCGTGATCTGGTTGGTGATGCGGTCGCCGAGCGACAGCCCCTTGTCGGCGGGGAGGCGGATCAGCCGCTTGCCGGGCTCGATCGAGTCGTCGAGCGGCGGTGTGTCGTCGCCCGCATCGGGGGTCGGGTCGATGGGGGCAACGGTCAACGGTCTCCCCTCCATCGCTCAGGCGCCGCGCAGGCGCCGGATATTGTCGGCATAGGCGTCCGGCCCGCCGCGGAAGGTCGCGGTGCCGGCAACGAGGACGTCGGCGCCCGCCGCGATCGCGAGCGGCGCGGTGCCCGCGTCGATGCCGCCGTCGACCTCCAGCCTTATGTCGCGGCCCGACTTGTCGATCATCCTGCGCACCGCTTCGATCTTGCGGAGCTGGCTGGAAATGAAGCTCTGGCCGCCGAAACCCGGGTTGACGCTCATGATCAGGACAAGGTCGATCTCGTCGATCAGATAGTCGAGCATCTTCGCCGGGGTCGCGGGGTTGAGCGAGACGCCGGCCTGCTTGCCCAGCGACTTGATGTGCTGGACGCTGCGGTGGATGTGCGGTCCCGCTTCGGGGTGGACGGTGATGATGTCGGCGCCCGCCGCGGCGAAGGCGTCGAGGAAGCCGTCGACCGGCGAGATCATCAGATGCACGTCGAAGGGCAGCGTCGAATGCGGCCGCAGCGCCTTCACCACCATCGGCCCGATCGTCAGATTGGGAACGAAATGGCCGTCCATCACGTCGATGTGAACCCAGTCGGCGCCCGCCGCCTCGATCGCGCGCACCTCTTCGCCGAGCTTCGCGAAATCGGCGCTGAGGATCGAAGGGGCGATGCGGACGGAGGGTGCGGCGGTCATGACGACCGGCCTTAACCATCTAGCCGATGGGGAGCAAGCGGCCGTGCGCCCGGTCGCCTTCGGCGACTGTCAGTCCCCGGTCCTGGGCGGGCGCCCGCGCCGCGGGCCCTCCGACTGCTTCACCGCCACGCCGCGCCGGGCGAGCGCCTCGCGCAGCAATATCTCGATCTCGGCATTGGCGCTGCGCAGCTCGGCCGCAGCCAGCCGCTCGATCGCCGCATAAAGCGCGGGATCGAGGCGGAGGGCGAAGGCTTTCCTGGGAGGATTTTGGGACATGACCTCTGTTCCAAACCCGTTCGGGCTGAGCCTGTCGAAGCCCCGGTCTTTCTTGCGGCGTCGAAAGAAAGGACGGTCCTTCAGCAGGCTCAGGGCGAACGGGTCTTGATCAATAGAGCGACCCGGTGTTGACGACGGGCTGGGTGTCGCGTTCGCCGCACAGCACCACCATCAGGTTCGACACCATCGCCGCCTTGCGCTCGTCGTCGAGATGGACGACGTCCTTCTCCGACAGGTGCTGCAGCGCCATCTCGACCATCGTCACCGCGCCTTCGACCAGTTTCCGGCGCGCCGCGATCACGGCTTCGGCCTGCTGGCGGCGCAGCATCGCGCCGGCGATCTCCTGCGCATAGGCGAGGTGGGTCAGGCCGCATTCGTCGACGGTGATACCGGCGACCGCCAGCCGTTCGATCAGTGCCTTGCGCAATTCGGCGCCGACCTCGTCATGGTTGCCGCGCAGCGTCACTTCCTGATGCTCGATGTCGTCATAGGGGTAGCGCGATCCGATCGACCGCACCGCGGCCTCGATCTGCGCGAGGACGAATCCCTTGTAATCCTCGACGTCGAACAGCGCCTGCGCGGTGTCGGTGACGCGCCATACCACCTGCGCCGCCATTTCGATGGGATTGCCGCGCAGGTCGTTGACCTTGATCTTGTCGGAGATGACGTTGTTCGCGCGCACGGCGATCTTGCGGCGCGTCAGCCACGGCAGCACCCAGCGCAGCCCGGTCTCGCGGTCGGTGCCCTTGTAGCTGCCGAAAAGCTGGATCGCTGCCGCCTCGTTCGGATTGATAAGGTAGAAGCCGCAGAGGATCAGCGTGCCGGCAATCGCCGAAACGGCCAGCAGCACCCATTTCCACGACGCTTCGGTCCCCGTGGCGTTGCTCACCCCCGCCCAGATCGCGATGCCGAGCAGGACGAGCCAGACGAACAGCATCAGATAGCCGCTGGCCGTCGCCGCGCGCACCTCGCGCGTTGGGTTGAGCGCGGCCGTCACATTCGAATCACCCATGGCACCCTCCGATATAAAGATGATATCATATTTATATCGTATCTGGCCGGCGTCAATTGGATTTTTGGGGGGCGCGAAGGCCCCTTTGCTTCGCGGCGGAATGCCGGTCAGTCGGTCGGAAAGCCGCGCTTGTGCAGCAGCGCCTTCACGTCGGGGTCGCGACCGCGGAAGGCGCGATAGGCGTCGGCGCGGTCGGTTTCGTTGCCGGTCATCAGCAGGATGGTGCGGAACCGGTCGGCGACGCCGCGATCCCATGGTCCGCCCGCTTCGGTGAAGGCCGCCCAGGTGTCGGCGTCCATCGTTTCGGACCACAGATAGCTGTAATAGCCGGCCGAATAGCTGTCGGAGCTGAACAGGTGGCCGAACTGCGGCAGCCGGTGCCGCATGACGATCTCCTTCGGCATGCCGATCTCGGCCAGCGTCTCGCGCTCGAACGCGTCGATGTCGGTGACGGGGGTCTTGCGGTCGTGCAGCTTCATGTCGACGATCGCGCTTGCCAGATATTCGACCGTCTCGAACCCCTGGTTGAATTTGGCCGACGCGAGGATCTTGTCGACCAGCGCCTGCGGGATCGGCTCGCCCGTCCGATAGTGCGTCGCATAGGTCGACAGCACCTCGGGCGTCATCAGCCAATTCTCGTTCACCTGGCTCGGGAACTCGACGAAATCGCGCGGCACGCCGCCGAGCGCCGGATAGGTCACATGCTGCAGCAGATAGTGGATGCCGTGGCCGAATTCGTGGAACAGCGTCGTCGCGTCGTCGAGGCTGACCAGCGTCGGCTCGCCCTTCGCGGCCTCGGTGAAATTATTGTTGTTCGACGCCAGCACGTTGCGGTCGCCGCCCAATGTCTGCTGGCTGCGATAGGTGGTCATCCACGCGCCCGATCGTTTGCCGTCGCGCGCGAAATTGTCGAGATAGAGAACGCCGATGTTCGCGCCGGTCTTGAGGTTGGTGACCTCGAACGTCTTCACCTTGGGATCGAAAACGGGGATGGTGCCCGTGTTCTCGCGAAAGCCGAGATCGTAGAGCCGCCCCGCCGACCAGAACATCGCGTCGCGCAGCTTGTCGAGCTGGAGATAGGGCTTCACCTCGCTTTCATCGAGGTCGTATTTCGCCTTGCGGACCTTCTCGGCATAATAGCGATAGTCCCATGGCTCGATGGTGATCTTCGGACCCTTGCCGGCCTTCGCCTCGGCGTCGGCGATCGCCTGCATGTCGGCGACTTCCTCGTGCACGCGCGCGACCGCGGCGGGCCAGACCTTCATCATCAGTTCCATCGCCTTTTCGGGCGTCTTCGCCATCGTGTCGGCCATGCGATAATGCGCGTGGGTCGGGAAAACGAGCAGTTCGGCGCGCTGTTGGCGCAGCTTCAATATCCCGGCGATCGTCGCGTTGGTGTCGTTCGCGTCGCCATTGTCGCCGCGGTTCACGAAGGCGCGCCACACTTTTTCGCGCAAGCTCCGGTTGGCGGCATTCTGAAGCACCGGTTGCGCCGACGAACGGGTGTTCTTGATCGCCCATTGGCCGGGCTTGCCTTGCGCCTCGGCCGCCGCGGCGAGCGAGGCGACGAATGCGGGTTCGAGCCCCGCCAACTCGGCCTTGTCGGTGACGAAGGTATAGAGTTTCTCGTCGGCGAGCAGCTTCGACGAGAAGGCCGAGAACAGTCCTTCGAGCTTTGCATTCAGGTCGACGAGCTTTGTCTTGTCGGCGGGCGACAGGCTGGCGCCGTCGCGCACCATCTCGTCATAGCTGCGCTCGACGATGCGAATCTGCTGCGTGTCGAGCCCGCTCGAATGCCGCGCGTCATAGACCGCCTTGTAGCGGGCGAACAGACGCGGATCGAGGAACAGCTCGGTGAAGAAGGTCGAAAGCTTCGGGCTCCATTCGGCGTCGATCGCCTCGACGCGGTCGCTCGACTTGTTCGACGTCTGCACGCCCCACAGCGCATAGACGCGGTCCATCGTGTCGCCCGCGAGCTGCATCGGGACGTGCGTATTCTCGAACGTCGGCGCTTCGGGGTTGGCGATCACCGCCTCGACCTCGGCGCGCGTTTCGGCCATCGCCTTCTGGAAGGCGTCGGGGAACAGCTCGGGATCGAGCTTGTCCCACGGCGGCACCCCCTGAAAGGGGCCGGTCCACGGTGCAAGCATCGGGTTGTCGGCGGCAGGGGTGGCCGCGGCCGGAGCGGCGGCGGGTTCGGTGGCGGTGGATTTGCTCATCTGGCTGTCCATGCTGGCATAACCCGCGACCAGCGCGGTGGATGCGAGCAGCATCGACAGGCGGCGGGCGAGAGGGGGCGCGGGGCGCGGCATCATCGGTCATCTCCCGGGGGTTTTGGTTTCGGGCGAAACCATATGGGGGAGCCTTAGCCCGGGACCGCGCGGCGATGCAAGGCGGCGGTCAACCGGCGAAGCCCGGCTGGATGAGGCCGGGCACGTCGACGCGAAAGGCGAAGAGGCCGCCCGCGTGCGGCTGCTCGCGGCGTTCTTCGTCGGACAGCGCCTTGCCCGCGCTGGTGACGAAGGCAGTGCGCATGTCGGGGCCGCCCAGCGCGATCATCGACGGGCGCTGCACCGGCAGCTCGATGGTCTGGAGCAGTTCGCCGGCCGGCGACAGGCGTACGACGCGCCAGCCGTCCCACAGCGCCGACCAATAGCAGCCTTCGGCATCGACGGTGCCGCCGTCGGGGCGGCCGGTGCCTGTCTCGAACTGGTGGAACAGCCGCCCCTCGCCCAGCGTGCCGGTCGCCGGATCGACGGCATAGGCGCGCAGCGCGTGCGTCGGCGTGTCGGCGTGATAGAAAGTCCGTCCGTCGGGGCTGAATGCGGCGCCGTTGCTCGTCAGCAGGCCGCCGAGCATTTTCGTCAGCGACCCGTCGGGGTCGAGCCGATAGAGCGAGGCGGCCGGGTTCGTCTTGTCGCGCGTCACGCTGCCGACCCACAAGCGCCCGGCGGCATCGACGCAGCCGTCGTTGAAGCGCTGCTCGGGAATGTCCGCGAGCACTTGTTGACCGAAAGGGCGCGGCGCTCGTCCCCAGACGTCGATCAGCGCGCAGCCGCCCTTCAGGCCTGCGACCAGCCCGCCGCCCGCGCGCGGCGCGATGCAGCCGACCGGCCCGTCGAGTTGCATCGTCTCGGTCCGTCGCGTCGTCGGGTCGGTGCGGTGGATGCGGTGCGCGTCGATATCGACCCAATAGAGGCGCGATTCGCCCGGGTGCCAGCGCGGCGACTCGCCGAGCAGCGCGTGGGCGTCGAGGAGCAATTCGACCATAAGCAATGGCATAGCGTCGCCGCCCGGCACCGGCAAATCCGCTCGACGAAGGAGTTTCGTGCCGTAGCGGCATTTCTACTTGACGTGGACGTAAACGTAAGGTCCATTGGTCGGCGAAGGGCGTGCCGCGGCGCGCCCGTTCTTGCGCGGACCGACTCCCCGATAACGCTCGGCCGCCCTCAGGAAAGGAAGACCCATGTCGCTCGATCATCTGTCGCGCACCGCTTATACCGAGGATCATGAAGCGTTCCGCGCGACGGTTCGCCAGTTTCTCGAAAAGGAAGTCGCCCCCAACCAGGCGAAATGGGCCGACGATGGCATCGTCCCCAAGGCGCTGTGGCCCAAGGCGGGCGAGATCGGGATGCTGTGCCCGACGGTGCCAGAGGAATATGGCGGGCTTGGCCTCGACTTCGGCTATAACGCCATCGTCGACGAGGAAAGCGCCTATTACGGCCGCGTGACCACGGGCTTCTCGCTCCAGTCGGACATCGTCGCCAACTATATCGTCCGCTACGGCAGCGAGGAGCAGAAGAAGCACTGGCTGCCCAAGATGGTCGCGGGCGAGGTCGTCACGGCGATCGCGATGACCGAACCGGGCACCGGCAGCGACCTTCAGGGGATGCGCACGACTGCGAAGAAGGACGGCAACCACTATGTCATCAACGGGTCCAAGACCTATATCACCAACGGCCAGAACGCCGACCTGATCCTCGTCTGCGCCAAGACCGACACCGATGTGCAGCCGGCGTGGAAGGGCGTATCGATCATCCTCGTCGAGGCTGAGCGCGAAGGGTTCCAGCGCGGCCGCAACCTCGACAAGATCGGGCAGGACGAAGCCGACACGTCGGAACTCTTCTTCAACGACGTGCGCGTGCCGATCACCAACTGCCTCGGTGACGAGGGGCAGGGCTTCATCTATCTGATGAGCGAACTGCCGCAGGAACGCCTTTCGATCGCGGTGAGCGCGCAAGCCTCGGCGCAGCGCGCGTTCGACGATACCGTCGAATATACGCGCGACCGCAAGGCGTTCGGCAAGCCGATCCTCGATTTCCAGAACAGCCGCTTCGTCCTCGCCGACCTCAAGGCGAAGCTGCAGGTCGGCTGGGCGCACCTCGACTGGGCGCTCGCGCGCCACATGAAGAAGGAACTGACGCCGGAGGAGGGCGCCGCGGCGAAGCTGTGGCACACCGACCTGCAATGGGAGGTGATGGACAAGTGCCTCCAGCTCCATGGCGGCGCGGGTTACATGAACGAATATCCGATCGCCCGCGCGTGGCGCGCCGCGCGCGTGACGCGCATCTTCGGCGGAACGAACGAGATCATGAAGGAACTGATCGGGCGGAAGCTCTGATTTCCCCGCCCGCAAGCGGGCGGGGCAGCGAGATCTGGGAGCTTGCTCCCTGGTCGCAGCGGGGTGGACCATCTCACCCCCGGATGCTCGCTCCGCTCGCGCTCACCCCTAACCCCTCCAGCCTGCGGGAGGGGGATCAAGAAAGGAATTCTCCATGGCTACAGCTTATATCGTAGACGCCGTCCGCACCGCCGGCGGCCGCCGCGGCGGCCGGCTGGCCGGTGTCCACCCCGTCGACCTCGGCGCAGCGGTGTTCGACGCGATCGCCGACCGCAACGATTTCGACACCAACGTGATCGAGGACGTCATCACCGGCTGCGTGTCGCAAGGCGGGCAGCAGACGATGGACCTCGGCCGCAATGCGGTGCTCGCGTCGAAGCTTCCCGACAGCATCCCTGCGGTCACCATCGACCGCCAGTGCGGCTCGTCGCAGCAGGCGGTGATGTTCGCGGCGCAGGCGGTGATGTCTGGCACGCAGGACGTCGTGCTGGCGAGCGGCATCGAGAGCATGACGCGGGTGCCGATGGGCAGCGTCGCGACGCTGTTCATGAAGGAGGGGCTCGGCAACTACAAATCGCCGCGGCTCGAAGAGAAATATCCCGGCATCATGTTCAGCCAGTTCATGGGCGCCGAGATGATCGTCAAGAAGCACGGCTTCACCAAGGCCGACCTCGACGCCTTCGCGCTCGAAAGCCACCGCCGCGCCAGGGCGGCGACCGAGGCGGGCCTGTTCGATCGGGAGATCGTTCCGGTCGAGATCGAGACCGCCGACGGCAAGGAATGGCACAAGGCCGACGAGGGCATCCGCCACGACGCGACGCTCGAAAGCATCGCCGGGGTCAAGCTGCTCCAGGAAGGCGGCACGATCACCGCGGCGACGTCGAGCCAGATCTGCGACGGCGCCTCGGCGGTGCTGGTCGTGTCCGAACAGGCGCTCAAGGATCATGGTCTGACCCCGCGCGCGCGCGTCCATCACCTGTCGGTGACGGCGGGCGATCCGATCATCATGCTCGAGGAACCGCTGTTCGCGACCGAAAAGGCCTTGAAGAAGGCGGGGCTCAAGATCGGCGACATCGATGCCTATGAGGTCAATGAGGCGTTCGCGCCGGTGCCGCTCGCGTGGCTCAAGTATCTTGATGCCGATCCCGCACGGCTCAACGTCCACGGCGGTGCCATCGCGCTCGGCCACCCGCTCGGCGCCACCGGCGCGAAGCTGATGGCGACGCTGCTCGGCGTGCTCGACGCCCGGGGCGGCAAATACGGCCTTCAGACGATGTGCGAAGGCGGCGGCCAGGCGAACGTCACCATCGTCGAGCGGCTGTAAGAATCCGGCGTCGCCCCGGCGAAAGCCGGGGCCGCTATCCACATGGGCGTCACGGCGCCTGCGATCCCGGCTTTCGCCGGGATGACGAAATCAGAAAGGACATCCCATGAAACTCGATTCCACCGTTTCCGCCGTCGTCACCGGGGGCGCCTCGGGCCTCGGCGCCGCCACTGCGCGCGCGCTCGCCGCGAAGGGCGTCAAGGTCGCGATCTTCGACCTGCAGGAGGAAAAGGGCAAGGCGATCGCCGCGGAACTCGGCGGCGTCTTCTGCGAATGCAACGTCACCGACGACGCGTCGGTTGATGCCGCCTTCGCCAAGGCGCGCGCCGCGATCGGGCAGGAGCGCATCCTCGTCAACTGCGCGGGCACGGGCAATGCGATCAAGACCGCGAGCCGCAGCAAGGAAGACGGCAGCATCAAGCATTTCCCGCTCGATGCGTTCAACTGGATCATCCAGATCAACCTCGTCGGCACCTTCCGCTGCATCGCCAAGTCGGCCGCGGGCATGATGACGCTCGACCCGATGGCGGACGGTGAGCGCGGCGCGATCGTCAACACGGCTTCGGTTGCCGCGGAGGACGGCCAGATCGGCCAAGCCGCCTATTCGGCGTCGAAGGGCGGGGTCGTCGGCATGACGCTGCCCGTCGCGCGCGACCTCGCGAGCGAGAATATCCGCGTGAACACCATCCTGCCGGGCATCTTCGACACTCCGTTGCTCGGCGCCGCGCCGCAGAATGTCCGCGACGCGCTCGCCGCCTCGGTGCTCAATCCGAAGCGGCTCGGCAATCCGGACGAATATGCCACCCTCGCGCTCTGCATGATCGAGAACGGCTATTTCAACGGCGAGGACGTCCGCCTCGACGGCGGCATCCGCATGGCGCCGCGCTGATATGGCTAAACCGGAAGGCTGGCGGCTCGATGCCGCCAGCTACCCCGTCTGCGAAACATTCCAGACGCGGTTCCAGGACATGGACGTCAACGGCCACCTCAACAACGTGGCCTTCGCGGCGCTGTTCGAAAGCGGTCGCGTCCTGCTCAACTGGCGCCTGCGCGCGCAGGGCGAGCGCGCGGCGAACGAACGCATGATGGTCGCCGCGGTCGAGATCAACTATCTGGCCGAGGGCAATTTCCCCGATCCCGTCGAGATCGCGACCGGCATCGGCCGCATCGGCACGTCGAGCTGGACGCTTATCCAGGCGATGTTCCAGAACGGCCGCGCGATCGCAACCTGCGACACCGTCGTCGTCTGCCGCACCGACGGCGAGGCGAAGCCGCTGCGCGCGGAGATGGTCGCAGAGCTGGAGGCGAATCTGGCTAGGCCGATTTAGCGATCTGGCCTGACCTTCGTCATCCCGGACTTGATCCGGGGTGACGATGAACGGAGGACGGAGCCTAGCGCTATTAAAGCTTCTTGTCCGCCTCGGGCACCGATCGGATCAGGTCGCGGGCGAAGCCGATCAGGCCGATCTGGCGGCGGCGCTTCAGCCGTTCGGCGCGCAGGATCGCCTTCACTTCGTCGAAGCAGCCTTCGACATCGTCGTTGATCAGTACATAGTCATAGCCGTCCCAGTGGCTGATCTCGTTCGCCGCGCGCGCCATGCGCGCCGCGATCACTTCGTCGCTGTCGGTCCCGCGCGACCGCAGCCGGCGTTCGAGTTCCGCCATCGTCGGCGGCAGGATGAACACGCGCACCACGTCGGGGCCGGCTTCCTGATAGAGCTGCTGCGCCCCCTGCCAGTCGATGTCGAACAGCACGTCCTTGCCCGCGGCGAGCAGGTTCTCGACCGGCCCGCGCGGCGTGCCGTAGCGGTGGCCGAAGACATGCGCCCATTCGAGGAATTCGCCGTCGGCGGCCATCTGCTTGAAGGTTTCGACATCGACGAAATGATAATCGACCCCGTCGCGCTCGCCCGGGCGCATCGGCCGCGTGGTCGCGGAGATCGAAAGCGCGATGTCGGGATCGGCGGCGAGCATCTTTTTCGAAATCGTGGTCTTGCCCGCGCCCGAAGGCGACGACAGAATGAAGAGCACGCCGCGGCGGTGAAGATGGACGCTGTCAGCCATGCGGGCTCATTGCGCGCGCGCGGGCGCCGGTCAAGCGGGAAGGGGCATCATGGCGGGAATGACGCGCAGAGGTTGGCTGGTCGCGGCCGCGCTGCTGGCCTTGCTCGCCGCGATCCTGATCGCGATGGGACGCCCGCCGATCTGTCCGTGCGGTACCGTCAGCCTGTGGCACGGGGTCGTCCAGTCGAACCAGAACAGCCAGCAGATTTCGGATTGGTACAGCTTCAGCCACGTTATCCACGGCTTCCTCTTCTATGGCCTGTCGCGCTGGCTGATGCCGCGCGCGCCGCTGTGGATCGCGCTCGCCGTCGCGATCGGAATCGAAGGGGCGTGGGAGATTCTCGAAAATTCGCCGATCATCATCGACCGCTATCGCGAGGTGACGATGGCCTATGGCTATGCGGGCGATTCGGTGCTCAATTCGGTGAGCGATGCGGCGTTCATGCTGCTCGGCTTCCTCGCCGCGAGCCGGATGCGCTGGCAGACGACCGTCGCCATCGCGATCGCCTTCGAATTGTTCACCCTGTTCGCGATCCGCGACAATCTGACGCTCAACGTCCTGATGCTGGTATCGCCGGTGGAGGCGATCAAGGACTGGCAGGCGGGCTGATCTTCGATAACGAAGCGGTTTTAGTGAACCGACGGCTGCCCATTCGTTTCGACCGGCAGCGCCGGGGGCAGGGCATCGCCGAGCTGTTCGCCGTCGGACGCCGCGCTGTCGATACCGGCATAGCTGTCGACCACGCCTTCGCGCGCCAGCCGGTCGCCGATGCGATGCGCTTCCTCGGCGGCGCGGCGCTGTTCGGCGCGGTCGGCCCATTTCTTGGTGAGGTAGGCGGCGGCCGCGGTCGCGGCGAGCACGGCATAGCGTTGCGGGAACATCCGCCGCGCCACGAACAACGTCCCGGCGCCGATCACGGCACCTGCGACCGGGTGATTATTCTTGCGGCGCCCGATCGCGCTGCCGAGCACGCCGCCGACGATCCGTCCCATCATCTTCACGATCCTTCCTCCCCCATCAATCCGCGACCCGGCCTTCGGGTTCCGGACCGAGCATATGGCGCGGGTCGACGACCCGGTCGAAGGTCGCCGCATCGACGAAACCCAGCGCCAGCGCCCCCTCGCGCAGCGTCGAACCGGTCTCGTGCGCGTGTTTTGCGATCATTGCCGCGTTGTCATAGCCGATCTCGGGCGCCAGCGCGGTGACGAGCATCAGCGAGCGCTCGACCAGTTCGGCGATTCGCGGGCGGTTCGGTTCGATCCCGGCGACGCAGCGGGTCGCGAAGCTTTCCATGCCGGTCGCGAGCAGGTCGATCGAGCGCAGCACATTGGCGCCGATCAGCGGCTTGAAGACATTGAGTTCGAGATGGCCCTGCATCCCGCCGACGGTCACCGCCTGATGATTGCCGATCACCTGCGCCGCGACCATCGTCAGCATCTCGCACTGGGTCGGGTTGACCTTGCCCGGCATGATCGAGCTGCCGGGCTCGTTCGCGGGCAGGTCGATCTCGCCCAGACCGGCGCGCGGGCCGGAGCCGAGCAGGCGGATGTCGTTGGCGATCTTGGTCAGCGCGACCGCGAGCGTGTTCAGCCGCCCCGACAGGTCGACCAGCATGTCGTGGCTCGCCAGCGCCTCGAACTTGTTCGGCGCGCTTGCGAAGGCGACGCCGGTGATCGCGGTCATCTCGGCCGCGAAATCCCCGGCGAAGCCCGCGGGCGCGTTGAGCCCGGTGCCGACCGCGGTCCCGCCCTGCGCGAGATGCGGCAGGGCATGCTGCACCAGCGGCTCGGTGCGCGTCCGGCACAAAAGCAACTGGGCGTGATAGCCCGAAAATTCCTGCCCCAGCGTCAGCGGCGTCGCATCCTGCAGATGGGTGCGGCCGATCTTGACGATATCGTCCCACGCCTCCGCCTTGGCGCGCAGCGCCTCGATCAGCAGGTCGAGCGCCGGCAGCAGGCGGCTGCGCATCGCCAGCGTCGCGGCGACGTGCATCGCGGTCGGAAAGCTGTCGTTCGACGACTGGCCGCGGTTGACGTCGTCGTTGGGATGCACCGGCACCTTGCCGCCGCGCGTGCCGGTCAGCATCTCGTTGGCGCGGCCGGCGATCACCTCATTGGCGTTCATGTTGCTCTGGGTGCCGCTGCCCGTCTGCCAGATGACGAGCGGGAACTGGTCGTCATGCTCGCCGGCGGCGACTTCGGCGGCGGCGGCCTCGATCGCGTCGGCCTTTTCGGCGGACAGGCCGTGGCGGCGGTTAACCCGCGCCGCCGCCTGCTTGACCAGCGCGAGCGCGTGGACGATCCCGACCGGCATCCGCTCGCGCGCGCCGAAGGGGAAATTCTCGATCGACCGCTGAGTCTGCGCACCCCAATAGGCGCCGGCGGGCACCGCGATCTCGCCCAGGCTGTCGCTTTCGATCCGCGTGTCGCTCATAGGATCAATATCCTCGTCACCATCACCGCCCCAGCCCAGATCAGCGCGACGAGGCTGAGCAGCTTCCAGAAACCGCGCTCGCCGACCCGCGCGCGCAGCCAGGCGGCGACGATCCAGACCAGCACCAGCGCCGGGGTCAGCACCAGCAGGCTGAAGCGCAGCAGCCCGTCGGCGATCTGCCCGCGGGGATAGGGCCCCTCGAACAAGGCATAGCCCTCGACCCCCCACCAGAAGGCGGCGGTCAGCACGACCATGCCCGCAAGGGCCCAATATTGCCAGAAGCGCGATGGCGGCCAATTGTCGGCCACGGCGGCTATTTCTTCTTGCCGAAGTCCACGGTCACCACGTTCGACCCGTCCTCGGCCGATACGTCGGGGCGGTCGTTATGGGCTTCGTCATGCGGTTCGGGCGCTTCCATATCCTCGTCGCTGACCTGGAACTGGAGCCCGAAATCGACCGATGGATCGACGAAGGCGGTGATCGCCGCATAGGGGATCACCAACATCGACGGCGTCTGGTTGAACGACAGGCCGACGCTGAAATGATCCGATTCGACCTTCAGGTCCCAGAAGCGGTTCTGGAGCACGATCGTCATTTCGTCGGGGAACTTGGCGACCAGATGCGCGGGGATCGACACGCCCGGCGCCTGCGTCTTGAAGGTGATATAGAAATGATGCTCGCCGGGCAGGCTGTCCGATCCGACGATCTGCGACAGCACGCGGCCGACCACGGCGCGCAGGGCGTCCTGCACGATCTCGTCATAGGGAATCAGGCTGTCGCGGACTTCGTCACTCATGGGCGAGGGGGATGAACGGCGCGCGGGCGATGGTCAAGGGGGGTCGAGAGCGGAGAGTCGCCTTGCAACGCGAAAAGTCGCTGCTATGGCGTCGGCCATGCGAACCGCCTCTGTCCAGCGCACGACTAGGGAAACCGATATCGCGATCACCGTCGATCTCGACGGCAGCGGCACCTATTCGGTATCGACCGGCATCGGCTTTCTCGACCACATGATCGAGCAACTGTCGCGCCATTCGCTGATCGACATTTCGATGACGGTGAAGGGCGACCTGCACATCGACCAGCACCACACGGTAGAGGATTCGGCGCTCGCGCTGGGCGATGCGGTGGCCAGGGCGCTCGGCGACAAGCGCGGCATCGCCCGCTATGGCGAGGCGCATGCGCCGATGGACGAGACGCTGACGCGCTGCATCCTCGACATTTCGGGGCGGCCGCACTGCGTCTGGAACTCGGGTTTCTCGCAGCCGCGGCTCGGCGAGATGGATACCGAGCTGTTCCCGCACTGGTTCGCCAGCTTCGCGCAGGCCGCCGGGATCACGCTGCACATCGAAACCCTCTATGGCGAGAACAACCACCATATCGCCGAGAGCATGTACAAGGCGCTGGCGCGTGCACTGCGCCAGGCGGTCGAGATCGACCCGCGCAAGGGCGACGCGATCCCGTCGACCAAGGGTGTGCTCTAGGAGCCGTCCATGAGCGTGATTGCCCTGATCGACTATGGCGCAGGCAATCTTCGCTCGGTGCATAATGCGCTCGTCGCGGCAGGCGCGGACAATGTCGCCGTCACCGCCGATCCCGATGTCGTGGCCAAGGCCGACCGCATCGTGCTGCCCGGTGTCGGCGCCTTTGCGGCGTGCATGGACGGCCTGTCGGCGATCGAGGGGCTGATCGAGTCGATCGAGCGGCGCGTGCGGGGCGAGGGGGCGCCGTTCCTGGGCATCTGCGTCGGCATGCAGCTGCTCGCCGACGCGGGCGAGGAGCATGGGCGGCACCGGGGGCTCGGCTGGATCTGCGGGACGGTGCGGGCCTTCGATCCGCAACCGGGCCTGCGCATCCCGCACATGGGCTGGAACGACGTGGTTCCGACCGTCGCGCATCCGGTGATCGCGGCGGGCGAGGCCTATTATCTGCACGGCTATCATTTCGCCGACGCCGTGGACGTGCTGGCGACCAGCAGCCATGGCGGTCTCTTCACGGCAGCGGTCGGCCGCGACAATATCGTCGGCGTGCAGTTTCACCCCGAAAAGAGCCAGGCCTATGGCCTCGCCACCCTCGAAAGATTTCTCGCATGGCGGCCCTGACGATCTTCCCCGCGATCGACCTGAAGGGCGGACAGGTGGTGCGGCTGGCCGAGGGCGACATGGCGCGCGCGACAGTTTACGGCGACGATCCGGCGGCGCAGGCGCGGCTGTTCGCCGCGGCGGGCGCGGACTGGCTGCATGTCGTCGACCTCGACGGCGCTTTCGCAGGGGAAAGCGTCAACGGCGCGGCGGTCGAGAGCATCATCGCCGCGTTTCCAGGCAAGGTGCAGGTCGGCGGCGGCATTCGTGACCGGGCGGGCGTCGATCGCTGGCTGGCGCGCGGCGTCGAGCGCGTGATCATCGGCACCGCCGCGCTGAAAGATCCCGAGTTCGTCAAATCGGCTGCGCGCGATCTGCCCGGACGGATCGTGGTGGGGGTCGATGCGAGGGACGGTATGGTTGCGACCGAGGGCTGGGCCGATGTGTCCGACGTGCGCGTCGAAGACCTTGCGCGGCGGTTCGAGGATGCCGGCGTCGCGGCGCTGCTCTTTACTGACGTCGGCCGCGACGGGCTGCTGAAAGGTTGCAATGTCGAGGCGACGGTGGCGCTCGCCCAGGCAGTCGCGATTCCGGTGATCGCTTCGGGCGGAGTCGCCGACATCGGCGACATCCATGCGCTTCGTCCGCATGTCGCAAGCGGCATCGAAGGCGTCATCACCGGCCGCGCGCTTTACGACGGTCGGCTCGATCTGGTCGAAGCAATTGCCGTGGGGCAGGGATGAAGGCCATGCCTCTCAGTGTTCCCCGGCGAAAGCCGGGGTCCAGGGTGTTATCGCGCAACGACGGCTTCGTAACGCTCTGGACCCCGGCTTTCGCCGGGGAACACGGAAGGTTGGCTCCATGACCGTCCGCGTTCGTGTCATCCCCTGCCTCGACGTCGCCGACGGGCGCGTCGTCAAAGGCGTGAACTTCGTCGATCTCCGCGATGCGGGCGATCCGGTTGAGGCCGCGCGCGCTTACGACGCTGCGGGCGCCGACGAACTTTGCTTCCTCGACATCAGCGCGAGTCATCAGGGGCGCGGCACCCTGCTCGACATGGTCGCCCGCACGGCGGAGGTCTGCTTCATGCCGCTGACCGTCGGCGGTGGGGTGCGCAGCGCCGAGGATGCGCGCGCGCTGCTGCTCGCGGGCGCCGACAAGGTCGCGGTGAACAGCGCCGCGGTGGTGCGCCCCGAACTGGTCGCCGACATCGCCGACCGCTTCGGCAGCCAGTGCGCGGTGGGCAGCATCGACGCGCGGCAGGTCGCGGCGGGGCGATGGGAAATCTTCACCCACGGCGGGCGGCGGGCGACCGGGATCGATGCCGTCGCGCATGCGGTGCGGCTCGCCGAACTGGGGGCGGGCGAACTGCTCGTCACCAGCATGGACCGCGACGGCACGAAGGACGGCTATGACCTCGCGCTCACCCGCGCGATCGCCGATGCGGTATCGGTGCCGGTGATCGCGAGCGGCGGGGTCGGCAACCTCGACCATCTCGTTGCCGGGGTGATCGAGGGCGGGGCGAGCGCGGTGCTTGCCGCGAGCATCTTCCACTTCGGCGAGGCGACGATCGCCGATGCGCATGCGCGGCTGGCGGCGGCGGGCTTGCCGGTCAGGTCTTTCTGACGAACACCGTGCCCGCCGAATAGCCGGCGCCGAACGAGCAGATGAGGCCGGTGTCGCCCGCCTGCATGTCGTCGTGATGCAGGTGAAAGGCGATGATCGACCCCGCGCTCGACGTATTGCCATAGGTGTCGAGCACGGTCGGGCTTTCGTCGTCGCTCGCTTCGTGGCCCAGCACCCGCTGCGCGATCAGCCGGTTCATGTTGGTGTTCGCCTGATGCAGCCACAGCCGCCGCATGTCGGCGCCTTCGAGCCCCAGCTTCGCCATTTCGTCGACGATCATCGCCGCGACCATCGGGACGACTTCCTTGAACACCTTGCGGCCTTCCTGGACGAACAGCTTGTCGGTTTTCGGTCCCGACTGGTCGATGCCGCCGTGGGCACGGTTGAGGAAGCCGAAATTGTTGCGGATATTGTTCGAGAATACCGTCTTCAACTTCGTGCCGAGGATGTCCCAGTGCCCCGCGGGCGCCAAGCCCTTGTCCTCGATCAGGATCGCGGTCGCGACGTCGCCGAAGATGAAATGGCTGTCGCGATCGCGCCAGTTGAGGTGCCCCGAACAGATTTCGGGGTTCACGACCAGCACGCTTTTCGCATGGCCCGCCCGGACATAGTCGGCGGCGGTCTGGATACCGAAGGTCGCCGACGAGCAGGCGACGTTCATGTCGAAAGCGAAGCCGTCGATGCCGAGCGCCTGCTGAATCTCGATCGCCATCGCGGGATAGGGGCGCTGCATGTTCGACGCCGCGCACAGCACCGCATCGACATCGGCGGCGTCGCGCCCCGCGCGGGCCAGCGCATCCTTTGCCGCTGCGACGCCGATCTCGGCAAGGATCGACAATTCGTCGTTACCGCGCTCGCGCAGCCGCGGCGCCATGTGCGCGGGGTCGAGAATGCCCGCCTTGTCGACGACGTGGCGCGACCCGATGCCGCTGGCCTTTTCGATGAACTCGACGCTCGATTCGGTCAGCGCTGGAATCTCGCCCGCCGCGATCGCCGCCGCATTGTCGCGATTGTAGAGCGCGACATATCGGTTGAAGCTGGCCACCAGTTCTTCGTTGCTGATGCGTTCGGCGGGGGTGAAGAGGCCGGTGGCGGACAGGACCGGCTGCGATTGGTGCGACATGGATGACCTGCGTGTCTTCTGCTGTTCGGGGACAGCCTGCTGATTAGGCCGCGGCATCGCGGCGCGCAACGCCCGTCGCAACAGGCTGAACGATCGCCGACATCATGGTTAACCGACTGCTAACCATCGGGGTGGCATGGTGCGCGGTGCAGGCCTCCGGGGGGATGGCTCCCCGGGCGCTTAGCGGGAGCACGACCATGGCCACGCGTTCAGGACCGGCAGCCGGCGATCTGTCGCTCGCGGAGATCAGGGAATTCGCCGCCTTCCTTCCGGGCACCCAGCGCTATATCCGCCGCTCGCTCGACATCGGGCTGGAGCGCGACGACGCGGTTGCGCGCTGGTCGCGCGATCCCGTCGAGGAAGCGGCGATCCGCGTGCAGGCGAAGGTCTATGGACGGCTTGGCGCGATCCGCGCGCATATTCCGGAGGACAGCGGGCTCGACGCGCTGGAGGGCTTCATGGCGCCGCTGGTCGCGGTGTCGGCCTTCGACCTCGGGCAGGATCGCCTGCCGAGTTTCGGGGCCTATCGCTTCCTGTACGAACGGTTGCTCGGCGCGCATGCGCGGCCCTGGCTGCCCGGTGCCTTCTGTGCCGCGGCCGCATTGCCGCACCTCCACCCCGACAAGCGCAAGGCGCTGCTCCAGTCGATCGGCGAATCGGCGGCCACCGCGCCGGGCTGGTCGGCGCGCGAACCCAGCTTCTATCCCGAATGGGTCGACAAGATCGACGAGACGCGGCCAGCGAACTAGCGCCGGCGCCCCGCCGCCGGTCAGATCAGCGCTCGCCACAGGCCGAAGGCGCTGGTCAGCGTCAGGACGACGCCGACGAGGATCAGCATCAGCTTGGGCGAGAAGCGCTTGGCCATGAAGGCGCCCATCGGTGCCGCGATCACCCCGCCGATCAGCAGGCCGAGCGTCGCGCCCGCGATGTCGGCGAGGCCGAGGTGCCAGATGAAGGTGGCCGATACCGCTAGGGTCAGGAAGAATTCGACGCTGTTCACCGTGCCGACGACCTTGCGCGGCTCGGCGCCCTGGACGAGCAGGTTCGAGGTGACGACCGGTCCCCAGCCGCCGCCGCCCGCCGCGTCGAGGAAGCCGCCGACGAGGCCGAGCGGCGCGATCACCTTGGGCTTGCGGATCTTCGGCGGATACAGGAGGCCGCGGACGAGCAGCCAGACGCCGACCAGGATCAGATAGGTCAGGACGATCGGCTTGACCACCGCGCCGTCGATCGACGACAGCAGATAGGCGCCGGTCACGCCGCCGATGATCCCGGGAACGAGCAGGCGGAAGAATAGCCCCCATTCGATGTTGCGGTGGATCAGGTGGCTGATGCCCGACACGCCGGTCGTGAACACCTCGACGACATGGACGCGCGCCGACGCGGTGGCCGGGGGCACGCCCATCACCGCGACGAGCAGCGTGTTGCAGATGACCCCGAATGCCATGCCGAGCGCGCCGTCGACGAGTTGCGCGGCGAAACCGATCAGGATGAAGGGCAGGAGCGCCGACGGATCGAGCGCCGAAAGTTCAAGCATGATTTCATCCCAACTGTTTTCGTTGAGAAGGTGCTGCCGCGATTCTACGGCGAACGCCAGTACAGTTTTTCTGCTGCCGTTGAAGGGAAGGGTTTCCGCGCCCAGCCGAGACGGCCCCGGTGCGGCATCAGCCGTTCACCTGATCGGGAAGATATTCGCGCACATGGTCGATGAAGGCACGCAGCTTCGGCATCACCTGCTTGCGGCTGGGATAATAGAGGAACAGCCCCGACGTCGAACTCGCATGTTCGGTCAGCACCAGTTCCAGATCGCCGCTCGCCACCATCGTCTTTGCAACGGGTTCGGCCAGCATTCCCATCGCCACACCCGCGCGCATCGCGACCATCGCCGCGATCCAGTCGTTGACGATCACCGGCCCAGTCACCGGCACCTCATATTCGCGATTTCCCCTTTCGAAGGTCCATGGCATCAGACCGCCCGTCGCATAGCGAAAGCGGATGCAGCGATGGTCGCGCAAATCCTCCGGCGTTTCGGGGCGCCCATGGCGGTCGAGATAGGCCGGCGCCGCCGCCGCGACGAAGCGGAAGGGACCGGTGAGGCGCACTGCGATCACGTCGGCGTCGAGCGTTTCGCCCATCCGGACGCCCGCATCGAAGCCGCCGGCGCTGAGGTCCGCCAGTCCGTCGTCGGCGTAAATCTCCAGCTCGATGTCGGGATAGGCTTCGCAGAAGCCGGCGATGATCGGCTCGAACAGCGGCTGCACCGCGCCGCGCATCAGGTTGATGCGCAGCCGTCCCGCCGGCCGGTTGCCCAGATTGCGCGCCGCTTCATAGGCGTCGGTCAGCCCCGCATAGGCCGGCGCGGCGCGTTCGAGGAACATTTCGCCCGCCTGGGTCAGACCGACGCTGCGCGTCGTGCGCATGAAAAGCGGAGCGCCCACCCGCGCTTCCAGCGCCTTCACTGTCTGGCTGATCGCCGAGGGTGAAACACCGAGGTCCGCGGCGGCGGCGGAGAAGCTTCGCCGTTCCGCCACGCGCAGAAAAGCCTCGATCCCGTCGAGCGCCCCCTGAGGGATTGTTAAATCCTGCTTCAAAGCACTTGCAGATTATAGAGGATTATCTATTGGCGCAAGCGCGGCTAAATAAGTTGCACAACGAAACGAAAGGATCTCTCCCATGACCAATCGGCTCTCCTCTTTCAACCGCTTCCCCTCCGCCTTCGCGATCGTCGCGGCTTCGGCGCTTGCCTTCACCGGCCTGATCGCCTCGACTGCGCCGGCGCACGCCCAGCCCCAGAGCGGCGACTATCGCTGCACCGCGCTCGCCGAGCAGGCGCGCGGCGCGGCCGACACCGTCCAGAGCGGCAAGCAGGCCAGCGCGAAGCGCTTCGTCGCCGCAGGCAACAAGCTGTGCGAAGCGGGCAACGAACGCGCCGCCGCCAAGCAGTATCGCACCGCGCTGAAGATCGCGGGCGTGGCCGAAGCCCAGGGCGACAGCCAGGTGGCGTCGCGCTGACATCATCCCAAGCCAGACACCATTCTCCGGTCCGCCCTCTCCCTCTCCCCGGCGGACACAACTGGGGCGGCCCTAATCGGGCTGCCCCATTTTGCCTGGAGACGGATCGCGCAGCCCCAGCATGTCGCGCAGCATCCATAGCGGCAGCCACGGGCGCGCGAGCGCCTTGTCGATCGCATAGGGCCACCAGCCGGGGCCGAACGGGATATAAAGGCGCACGGGCACGCCGCGCTGCCGCGCAATGGCGACCGTTCGCGCCCGTGGAAGCCCGCGCAGCTGTTCGAGTTCGACGGGCGTCCCGGCGGCGATCAGCCTGTCGAGCGCCTGCGCGGCGAGCGCCGGCCTATGCGTCGCGATGGCGACCGGCGCAGTGCGGCCGGCGAATTCCGACACCAGCGCCAGATAGGCCGCGTCGGTATCCGCGGGGTCTGCATCGGGATCGGGCCACTCGCCCTTGACGATCCGGATGCGCGCCGTCGTGTCGCGAAGGCGTACGGCATCGGCGGAGCTGCGCCGCCAGCGCGCGGGAAGCACGCAGCCGGTCCCCGGAAAGTCGGCGAGCAGCTGCTCGGTTGCCGCAATCGTCGCCTCGGCGTCGGCGGGGCCGTGGGCGTCGAGCATGAGCGGCATTCCTGCGGCCGCGCCCGCGTTGGCGAGCGCGCGCAGGCGCGCGGGACAGAAGCCGAGCGGCGGCGCCTTGACCGACAGATAGGCGCCGGTGCCGATAAGCCGCGCCGCGGCGGCGCGGTAGGCGGCGATGATCGTATCCGGGTTGTCGCCGTCGTCCTGGAAATAGCCGACGGTCGCCGCGAACTCCCGCCGCCGCAACCGCGCGCATAGCGCGGCGGCATCGGCGGGCTCGGGCGTCCGCAACCATCGCGCCGCGCGGCGCGGCAGCGCGTAACGCTGGTCGCGCAGCCAACGCCAGGCGGCCGACTCCTTCACCGCGCGGCTCTACCCAGTCGATGCCGCAGCCAGAACAGGCTGTCGGCGAGCAGCGCGACAAGGCCTGGCGGGGTGAAGGGATAGGTTCGCAAGCGGACGCAATCGCGTTGCTCCTGCGTCCAGAAACGTGTGATCCACGCCTCGGTCTCGCCCAGCAGTTCATAGCTTTCGAGCCCCTGCTCGGCCGCCCAGCGCAGCGTGTGCAGCATCAGCAGGGTTCCGGGCGAGCATTTGCCGAAACGATCGTCATGCCCGATCTTGAACAGCCAGTATTGCCCCGCCCAGAGCAGCGCCAGCTGCATCGCCACCGCCTCCCCGCCGATGCGCATGAATGACAGCCGAAAGGTGCCGCGCGCCGCGGCCGAACGGAAGAAGCGGCGAAAGAAGGTCTCGCGCCGCCGGTCGACCGCCAGCGCGCTGCCGGCCTCGCGTTTCCAGCTTCGCAGCTCGACACCGATCGCTTCGTCGAACAGCGCGTCGAAGTCCGCCGGGTCCGGGGCCAGCGTCTCGAACGTCACGGGGCCGATCGCTTCGGCGCGCCGCGCCGCGCGCCGAAAATCGGACCGGCGGCCGGCGTTGAACCGGCTTTCGGGATCGCGCCACGATTCGCCGAGCGCTATCATCGGGCATGGCATCGCGGGGCGGACCGACACCCAGCCGCGGCCCCGCATCGCCTGCCGCAGCGCGGGTACGAGGGGCGAGTCCCGGGAAATGCGGTCGAGCGATAGCGGATGATGCGCCGCACGGATCGCGGCGGCAATCGGATCGGCCGCCGCCGGGTCGGCACAGAGCAGGTCGCCGGGCTCGAACAATTCGGCGGCGCCGGCCATCCGCCAGCGAGCGAGATAGCGCCGGTCCCGGCACAGCGGCAGCAATGCGGTGATCGCGACGCCGCCGTGGACCCCGAGCAGCTGTTGGTGCTGGCCTGACAGGAGGGGAGCGAGCGCCGCCGCGAAATCCCGCGTCTGCGTCGGCCACCGTCCGCTCGGTTCGAGCCGTTCCCATTCCGCCGCCAGCCGGTCCGCATCCATCTCGCGAACGAGGTCGATCGCGCGCGCCGGCCGGAGCCGCGCGGGGCGCGCATTTCCGCTTTTCATCCTGTCGAAACGCGCGTGCCGCAAGCGATGCCCCCCTTCCGCGCGGATACGACCGAAAAGCTAATAAATCTCTGCGATCCGCCGCGCGAAGGGACCTGCGGTCCGCAATCCCTTTTGCCAATGGGACCGCGGACGTATAGGCAGAATTTCCTGTCCCGCCGCGGAGCCGATCCTTGCGTCCATCTTCCATTTCCCGCAGCCTTTCCGCTTTCGTCGGTCTTGGGCTGCTTTGCGCAGCCTTCGGGGATCTGGGTCGATCGTGGGCGCGTGATGCGGAAAAGCCGGCTCCCGCCGCCGCGGAGCGCGTTCGGGCGCGCGACATAGGCATCGCGCCCGGCCTGTTCGCGCCGGGGCCGCTCAATGCCATTACCGACGTAGGCGACATTCGCGTCGGACAGGTGACACGGATCGAGGGCGCCGACGTGCGCACGGGCGTGACTGCCATCCTGCCGCACGGCGGCAATCTGTTTCAGGACAAGGTGCCGGCGGGCGTCGTCGTTGCGAACGGCTTCGGAAAATTCGCGGGCACGACGCAGATCGCCGAACTGGGGGAGGTCGAGACGCCGATCGTCCTCACCAACACGCTGAACGTCGCGCAGGCGATCGACGGTGTCGTCGACTGGACGCTGCGCCAGCCGGGGAATGAATCGGTGCGGTCGGTCAACGCGGTGGCTGGCGAAACTAACGACGGCCATCTCAACGCTATCCGCAAGCGGGCGATCACCCGCGCCGACGTCGTCGCGGCGATCGAAGGCGCGCGGCCGGGGCCGGTCGCCGAAGGCAGCGTCGGCGCGGGCACCGGCACCATGGCGTTCGGCTGGAAGGGCGGGATCGGAACGAGTTCGCGGGTCCTGCCGCCGGCGCTGGGCGGCTATCGCGTCGGCGTCCTCGTCCAGACCAACTATGGCGGCACGCTGGTCATGGACGGCCTGCCGGTCGGCCGGGCGCTGGGGCGCTATTATCTGAAGGACCATGGTGAGCGGACGGCGGCGGACGGCTCGATCATCCTGGTCGTCGCGACCGACGCGCCGCTCGGCGACCGCAACCTGACCCGTCTCGCGCACCGCGCGATCGCCGGGCTGGCGCGAACCGGATCGGCCTTTTCCAACGGCTCGGGCGATTATGCCATCGCCTTCTCGACCGCCGCCGATGTGCGCCGCACGCCCGCGCGCCGCGCCGGGGTCGCGGCCTATCCCGAATTGTCCAACGATGCCGTCTCGCCGCTGTTCGTCGCCGCTGCCGAAGCCGCCGAAGAGGCGATCTACAATTCGCTGCTGATGGCGACGACGGTCGAGCGGCAGGCAACGGCGGAAGCGCCGGCGGCGCGCGGCGAGGCGCTCGACATCGCAGCGGTCAGGGCGCTGATCGCGCGCCACCGCCCGCCGACGGAAAGCCGGCATGAAACGAAAAGGAGCAACCGTTGAAGCGCGTGGAGATCGTGGTGATCGGGGGCGGGATCGCGGGCGTATCCGCCGCCGCGCTGTTCGCAAGGCATGCGCCGACCGTGCTGCTCGAGCGGGAAAGCGCGCTCGGCTATCATTCGTCGGGACGCAGCGCGACCTTCTATCATTTCGGGATCGGCGACGATGTGGTGCGCGGCCTGACCGCGGCCAGCCGCTTCTTCTTCGCCGACCCGCCGCCCGGCTATTCGGACGTGCCGCTGTGGCAGGAAAAGGCGGCGCTGTTCATCGCCACGCCGCAGCACATGGACGGACTGGTCGCGCTCGAAACGGAGATGCGCCGCTTTACGGACAGCATCGCCCGGGTCGGCCCGGACGAGATGCAGGCGATCGTGCCGGTCCTGAAGGTCGGAGGCGAGGGCGCGGTGGCGGGCGTCCTCGATACCGGCGGGCGAAAGCTCGACGCCGATCTGCTGCTCCAGGCCAATGCGCGCGCTCTGCGCGCGGCGGGGGGCGAGATCCGCTTCAACGCCGGCGTGACGGGGATCGCGCACGACGGCACCGAGTGGATCGTCGACACGGCCGAAGGACGCTATGCCGCGAAGGCGGTGGTCAACGCGGCGGGCGCCTGGGCCGACGAACTGGCGGTGCTCGCGGGGGTCCGGCCGCTTGGCCTGACGCCGCTGCGGCGCACGATCATCGGGTTCGACCCGCCTGAAGGCATCCCGATCGCGGACTGGCCGTTCCTCAAGACGGTTCAGGACGACGGCTTCTACATGCTGCCCGACGCCGGACGCCTGCTCGTGTCGCCGATGGACGTCACGCCATCGCCGCCGTGCGACGTCCAGCCCGAAGATTATGAGATGGCGCTCGCCGCCTGGCGCATCGAAGAGGCGACGACGCTGTCGGTGGGCCGGATCGCGCTCAAATGGGCCGGACTTCGCAGTTTCGTCGCCGACAAGGTGCCGACGGCGGGTTTCGCCCCCGACGCACCCGGCTTCTTCTGGCTGGCGGGGCAGGGCGGCTACGGCCTCCAGACGTCGCCGGCGATGGCGATGGCGGCGGAGGCGCTGCTGTTCGGCCTGCCGTGGCCGGGGCTGCTTTCGGAGCATGGCGTCGAGCCGCATCATATCCGTCCCGACCGGCTGTTCGCCTGACGGCGCGCCCGGTCCGAAGATCGTCCACCGCAACAGGGGAGTCCCGCATGCGTTTTCTGTCTCTCTTCGGCGCTCTTTCCCTCGTCGCCGCGCCGGCCGCCGGGGCTCAGTCGCCATCGCAGGTCTCGGCCCCGCCGGGCTGGACCATCGTGATCCACGGCGGTGCCGGCACGATCGAACGCGATCGCCTGACGCCCGAACAGGACAAGGAGATTCGCGCTGCGCTCGGCCGCGCGATCGATGCGGGGAGTGCGGTGCTCGCGGCCAAGGGCAGTTCGCTCGATGCGGTCGAGGCGGCGATCAAAGTGCTCGAGGACGATCCGCATTTCAACGCGGGCCGCGGCGCGGTCTTCACCTGGGAGGGGCGCAACGAACTCGACGCCGCGATCATGGATGGCCGCACCCGGGCGGCGGGCGCGGTGACGGGCGTGACGCGGACGCGCCATCCGGTCAGCCTGGCGCGCGCGGTGATGGAAAAGAGCCCGCATGTCTTCCTGAGCGGTGCGGGAGCCGACGGCTTCGCGGTCGAGCAGGGCCTTCAGCAGGTCGATCCGGAATGGTTCGCGACGCCCGAACGCCGCCGGCAGCTCGAACGGATGAAGGCGAAGCAGCTCGGTTCCTATGACGTCGATCGCAAATATGGCACCGTGGGCGCCGTCGCCGTCGACGTCGAGGGGCATGTCGCCGCGGCGACCTCCACCGGCGGCCTCACCGGCAAGCGCTGGGGCCGCATCGGCGATGCGCCGGTGATCGGCGCCGGCACCTATGCCGACGATCGCGCCTGCGCGGTGTCGGCGACCGGCGCGGGGGAATATTTCATCCGCGTCGGCGCGGCGCACGAAATCTGCGCGCGCATCCGGATGAAGGGCGAAGCGCCCAAGCAGGCGGCCGACGCGGTCATGGCCGAACTGGAGGCGCTGGGCGGCACCGGCGGCGTGATCGTCACCGGACCCGGCGGCACCGCCGCCTGGTCGTTCAATACGCCGGGCATGTATCGCGGCAAGGCGACCAGCACCGGCGAGCGCAAGGTTGCGATCTACAAGGACGAAGACTGAGCGGTTTCGGCCGGGGGCGGTCTTTGCTGCGGTCACGCTCATGACAAAGGGCGCCGGAGGATTGACCTCCGGCGCCCTTGCTTTGCCTTGGGCGAGCCGTTCGCCTTATTTCTTCTCGTCGACGGGCGGCACGGTCGCCGGGGGGGGCGCGACGGTTCCGTTGTCGATCGCGTCGGCCTTGGCTTCGCCGGCTGCTTCAACCGCGTCGGCCTTGTCCTCGGTGGCTTCCTTGGCGGGGCCTTCGGGCATGGCGTCGGCCTGGGCGTCGATGGCGTCCGCCTGGGCTTCGGCCTGATCCTCGACCTTGTCGGCCTGCGGGCTCTGGCAAGCGCCCAGCGCGAGGGCCGACGCGGCGGCGAGGGTGATCACAATCTTGCGCATATCGAGTTCTCTCCAAGTTTGACTCGGGGGCTTAACGCGGGATGAACGCATCGGTTGCAGGAAAATCGTCAAATATCGGAAGCAAGGCGATTCTTTCTCGATCCCACCACCGCTATTGCGGCACTCCGGACAAAAAGAAGGCGCCCGAAGGCGCCCCCTTTCGTCCAGCGATGCCCGCAGTCAGAAGCGTTGCTGGCGCTCGTAGAGGTCGCGGTAGTGCTGGATGCGCGTGACGCGCAGGCCGGCCATGCCGCTGCGGTCGATCGAGCGCTGCCAGCTGGCGAATTCCTCGAGGCTCAGGCTATAGCGCTCGCACGCTTCGTCGACCGTCAGCAGCCCGCCATTGACCGCGGCGACGACCTCTGCCTTGCGTCGGACGACCCAGCGCGTGGTGTTCGGCGGCGGCAGCGTGTCCAGCGTCAGCGGTTCCCCGAGGGGGCCGATGACCTGGGCCGGGCGGATTTTCTGATTCTCGATCATGCTCATTCCATAATGTCTGCAACGGGGGGGATCGGTTCAACCGACATTCGCCGGTCTAGAAAGGCGGGGCTCAACATCGGCTGAAACCCTCTGGTAAACGGACCGTTCACGGTTTCGGTCAAATCCTGCGTTTCGGGCGACAGGTCGAAGAAGCGCGCGGGCCGTGCCGCCGCGTCCTGCATGTCGCCGCGCCTGCCCCCCAACAGGTCGCGGACGGCGCCCACCCGCACCGCATGCGCTTCGCCGTGTGTGCGCTCGCGCATCATCCGCACCGTCGGCAACGCCGCCTGCCGCGCGCTCGACACCGCCAGCAATATGTCGAAGCCGGGCTTCGACAGGCGGGCCGCACCGGCGAAGGGCGGAAGATCGGACGGCACAAGGTTCATGCCACCCGTCTAGCGGCAACCGCCTAAGGCCGCGTAAATGCTCATTTCAGAGCTTGTTAGCGAAGCTTAATCTCCGTCAATATTTTGACAGACGTCCCGGAAATACTGGCATCTCGCCGCTATCGTCCCTAGATGGCGGCCATCATGGCAGCGCTGCTTACCCCCGACCGACTCGGCGATTTCCAGCTCGCCGAACCGCTGAAGGCCCGGCGAATCGTCGTCGCCATGTCGGGCGGCGTCGATTCGAGCGTGGTCGCGGCGCTCGCCGCGCGCTCGGGCGCCGAGGTGATCGGGGTGACGCTCCAGCTTTACGAGCATGGCGCGAAGGCGAAGCGCGTCGGTGCCTGCTGCGCGGGTCAGGACATCCGCGACGCGCGCGCCGTCGCCGACCGGCTGGGTTTCGCGCATCATGTCCACGACCATGAAAGCCGCTTTCGCGACACCGTGATCGACCAGTTCGCCGACGAATATCTCGCCGGGCGCACCCCGATCCCCTGCGTGCGCTGCAACATGGGGGTCAAGTTCACCGACCTGTTCCAGCTCGCGCGCGATCTGGGCGCCGATTGTCTGGCGACCGGCCATTATGTGCGCCGCGTGATGGGCCCCATGGGCGCGGAATTGCACCGCGCCCTCGATCCGGCGCGCGACCAGAGCTATTTCCTCTTCGCGACGACGCAGGAGCAGCTCGATTTCCTGCGCTTCCCGCTCGGCGGGCTCGAAAAGAGCGCGGTGCGCGAGATCGCGCGCGAGCTCGGCCTCGGCGTCGCGGCCAAGCCCGACAGCCAGGACATCTGTTTCGTCCCCGACGGCGACTATGCGGGGCTCGTGCGCAAGCTGCGGCCCGAAGCCGACGATCGGGGAGAGATCGTCCATGTCGACGGCACCCTGCTCGGCGCGCACAAGGGCCTGATCCACTACACAGTCGGCCAGCGCCGCGGGATCGACGTCGGCGGGCAGGCCGAGCCGCTTTATGTCGTGCGGCTGGAGGCGGAGACGAAGCGCGTCGTCGTCGGCCCGCGGCGGGCGCTCGCGGTATCGGGCGCGCGGCTCGGCGAGACGAACTGGCTCGCCGATATCGAAGGGCGCGATGTGCTGGCGAAGGTCCGCAGCATGGCGAAGCCGGTGCCGGCGCGCATGGTGGGCGACCGGCTGTTGTTCGCGGCGCCCGAATATGGCGTCGCGCCGGGGCAGGCGGCGGTGCTCTATGACGCCGATGATGCGAGCCGGGTGCTCGGCGGCGGGTGGATCGAGCAAAGCTTCGCGGCCGACGCCGCCTGATCCGAGGCGCGGCGCGCCCCTCGCGGCGCGCAAGGATGGGATTGCACTTTTCCCGGCGATGCCGCAGCCTGCGGCCAGCAAGGGAGAAGAGCGATGATCAACTGGGTATTGCGCGGTGCCGTCCTGCTCTGGGCGCTGCTGTTCGCCATATTGGGCGTGCGGGGTGTGCTCGATCCCGCCACCTATGTCGAACAGTTCGGCATCGGTGTCGATGGCGCCGCCGCGAACACGGTGCGCGCCGACATGTCGGCCTTTTTCCTGGTCGCGGCAGGCGGGGCGGCGGTCGGGGCGCTCGTGCCCGGCTGGCTTCGCGCGCTGCTGGTCCCCGCGGCGCTCTATGGCACCGCGCTTCTCGGCCGCCTGATCGGCGCCGCGAGCGGCGATGTGGTCAATGGCGGCATCGTCCAGGCGATGATCATCGAGGCGCTGTCCACCGCTCTGATGATCGGGGCCTGGTGGACCCTGTCGCGTCCAGGCCTGGCTGACGGCGCCGTCTCGCAGGGCGGCTGATCCGGGCCTTCAATACTCCGCCGATTGTCTTTTCGCCGATAATGTGAATAATGTTTCGCGGGTCGCAGCAGCTTTTCCCTTTTCGTGCGGGAAAGGAAGACCATGTCGCGAGATCAGGACAAGAGGGACCGGGCGGATCGGCGCTCGGGCGACCGGAGGGTAGCGGACGACCCGAATTACAAAGGGCCGGAGCGACGCAGCGGTGACGATCGCCGTTCGGGCAAGGATCGCCGTTCGCCTTCCTGAATCCGGTCAACACGCACGGCGGTGCGCAGGAGGACAATCGTGACCGATACGGCAATCCCGCGCCTCGACGTCGATATCGTATCCGACGTGATGTGCCCCTGGTGCATCATCGGCTGGCTCCGTTTCGAGCAGGCGATGGCGCATTTCGGGGGGCGGCTGGCCTTTCGCGTCCGCTGGCACCCGTTCGAGCTCAACCCCGACATGCCGCCCGAGGGCGAGGACGCGGCGAGCCACGTGATGCGCAAATATGGGATCAGCGCCGAACAGAGCCGCACGAACAGCGAAAGGCTCGCCGCCGCGGCCGCCGAACTGGGCTTCGTCTTCAATCGCGGGCCCGCGTTCCGCATGCGCAACAGCTTCGACGCCCACCGGCTGCTCGCCTGGGCGGCTGGATGCGAAGCGGCCGAACCGGCGGGGACGGCGACCGGGGTCCAGACTGCGCTGAAGCTAGCGCTTTTCCGCGCCCATTTCACCGACAATCGCGACGTCGGCGATCCGCAGGTGCTGGCCGATGTCGCGGCATCGGCGGGCCTCGACCCGGCGCGCGCCGCCACGATCCTCGCGGGCGATGCCTATGCCGAGGAGGTTCGCGCCGAAGAGGCGTATTGGACCGATAACAATATCACCGGCGTGCCGGCCTTCATCCTCTGCGGCCGTATGCTGATTCCCGGCGCGCAGGATCCCGAGGTTTTCGTCCGTATCATCGAGAACAAGCTGCTGACGGCCGCTGCCTGACGGAACGGCCGCGGCGCCTCGGGCGTTTCCCGGTCATCCCCCAGCGATGGAGCCGGTCATGGTCGACGAACCCCGCAACGACAAGAATGAAGCGCCCGAGGCGCGGAACCGCGAACAGCAGGACGAGGAGGCGCAGGCCCAGACCGTCGCCGAGGCCGCGCGCCGCGCTCGCCCGCTCGAAGACAGCCGGAAGACGAAGGCGCGCGACGAACGCGACGATGCCGAGGACCTGATCGACCATATGCGCCAGATGGAGCGATCGGGCCGGATCGACATGGACGCCTATCGCGGCGAGCGCAGCGACGATGACGAAGAGGCCGAACTGGGGCCGGGCGGCATCGAAGACGACGAACCGCGCGGCGCGCCCTGACAGACCCCATCCTGTCGCGAGACGCTGCGCGACCGCAGCTTTCGGGCGGTTCGTCGGAGCGCGCGGAGCCGAAGCGGGCCTTGCGCGTATCACCTCCATCGTCGCCGCGGAACGGACGGCGGCGCGGCAAGGAGACAGACCATGGCCGATCACGACCATAGCGCGATCAAGGAACATATGCATGTCATCGGCGCCGACGGCGTCCATATCGGCACTGTCGATCATCTCGACGGCGAGCGGATCAAGCTGACCCGCGCCGACAGCGGCGACGGCCGACATCATTATCTGCCGGCGGGTCTCGTCGCTTCGGTCGATGGCGACACGGTTCGCCTGTCGGCGAACGCCGCGAACGCGGTCGACCTGTTCGAGGAATGATCGGATAACCAGAGGGCCGGGGGAGCAATCCGGCACCCCGGCACCGAAACTGGCCCGTCCCGACGCCCCGGGGCGGGCCATTTCCTTTTTGGCGAAAGCCGAGGTTAGCCCCTTCCCGCGCGGGCAATCGGTTGCGCATCGAAAAACGGAGCCGGACACGCGGACCGGCTCCGTTCGATACTCGCCCGGTCGCCACGCGGATCGCGGCGGCCGGAGCTTTTTGACTGACTTCAGCGCGTCGTTGCGTCGGCGTTCGTCTCGCCCTCGGCGCTGCCGCGCGCCTCGAGGCCGGCCTTCGGCAGCTTGGTCACCAGCGTACCCGCCGCGCCGTCAGCCTGCCGGTAGAGCGAGGAAAGCGGCACGTTGTAAAGCTTGCCGCCGTCGACCACCACCGCATTGTCGCCATCGATGCTTTGCACCGTGCCGATGCTCTTGCCCTTGGTGTCGGTGACCTGAACGCCGGCGCGTACCTCCTCGCGCGTCGCGAGGGTCAGCTTGGTCGTATCGGCGGTTCTGTTCACCGTGCCGTCGACGCGGTCGACCGTGTCGCCGACCGGCTGCGTCACCCGATCGACCGTATTGCCGACCGTCGCGCCCGGATCGACCTGCGCGCCGAGCGTGCCGCCAACGGCGCCGCCGACGTCGAGCTGGGCGAATGCGGGAACCGCAAGCAGCGCGGTGCCCGCGGCGAATATCATCATCGTCTTGCGCATCATCATTCTCCATCGGGTATGGGAGTCCGCGAAGGGACGGATGCGGGTAAAACGAAGGATCGGCGGCGCTGTTGCATGGCGCCAAGTCGCGCCGACTGTCTGATCAGATGCTGCCGTTAGAAATTACCTATTTCTTACACACGCTTATGCTGAATCTGGAAGGATGGCGAAAAGCGCCGAGACGCCGCGAGGTTGCGACGAACGCGGCCGGCGGTAGCGGAATGGTCGTCGCAGACCATCGGCTTTCCGATTCGCTCTTGCAGCGGGCTTCCGACTTCGGCGCGAGGCGTCAGTGGCGGGACGCGGGCCGCGGCGCGATCAGCCGGTTCAGCGTGGCGATGCGCCGCCGCGCCGCGGTCCAGTCGCGCTCGGGATGCGCCTGAATCTGATAGAGGAGCGCGCGGACCTCCTTGCGGCGATCGCCTTCGGTCACGACCTGCATGGCATTTCTCCTTTTCCGGACCAGCCTACCATGCGCCCGCCGAGTCGGGCAAAGCGGTCTCGCCCGCAATCCGTCTTGGTGGGAGAGCGGATCAGCGTGGCGCCGCGACGGTTGCGCGCGGGCTGGCGCGGTGCGGCGGCGATGCTATGGACCGGGCGATGACGCACCGGGGTTCGAGGATGATCGTGATCGGCCGATTGAGGGCGAAGCCGCTGCTGGCGGGGCAATTGCTGTGCGCGCTGGCGGCGGCCGGCCTGATCGCGCGGCAGGCACGCGGCGCGAACGTGACGGAGGTCGCGATGAACCTGCTGTTCGGCAATCTGGTGGTGACCGCGGCCCTTGCGGCGGCGATCTTCGGCTTCGTCGGCTTCTTCCGCGCGTGGCGGCGCCGCGATGCCTGGATCGTCCACGACGGCGCGCAGCTCTATCGTGGCACCGACGCCGCGTGGCCGCTCGCGCTGATCCGCGACGTGGTGATCGAACGCAACGACCTCGGCATCGCGTCGTTGCGGCTGGTCGTCGACGATGACAGCGAGGTGACGCGCGAACTGGTCAAGCTCTACCTGCTCGAAGACTCGCCCGATGCGGTGCGCGGCGGCGTGATGTTCGCGGTGGGCCGCATGCGGAGCCCCGGCGGTTCGGTGTCGGTGCATTGATGCCGCGGCATTCGGGGGCGATTCCCCGTTGCAGGATCGTCCGGGGGAACCCGGAGCGACCGGAATAGCCGCCTTAAACCGAAAATCCGCCCTTGTTCCGCCGGTTGGAGTTTGCCGCCAGCACCTTCTTGCCCGTCGGGGTCAGCGCCCATCTGGCGCCCTGCTGCGCGACGAGGCCCAGTGCGACGAGTTCGTCGCGGATGGGGTCGGCGGCGAGTTGGGGGCGGCGGTTGGAGAGACCCTCGAGCGTCGCGCGCTGGGGCTGGCTGAGGATCAGGAGTTTGAGTTTCTTCTTTTCGGTCATTCTGTCGTCTCTGACTTCTCGTTCCTAAGCGTCCGGGGCGGACATCGGATGCCCGCCCCGCCGTGATTGATGGGACGGAGCCCATAAATAAGTCTCGCTGCCCCTCCCGCGAGCAGGAGGGGGTAAGGAAGGGTTATTCCGCCGCGATGCCCGCCTTGGCGAACATGTCCTCGCCGTCGCCTTCGGCTTCGTCGACCGGCGCGTCGTCGTTCGCCTTCGCCTTCTTGCGGTTGTCGAAGCTGTCCCACACGCTGTTCCAGTCGCCGCGCGTCGCCGCCTTCGAATATTCGGTGGCGCGGGTTTCGAAGAAGTTGGCGTGCTCGACGCCGTTGAGCAGCGGCGCGAGCCAGGGGAGGGGATGCTCCTCGATCATGTAGATCGGCTGGAAACCGAGCTGCCCCAGGCGCCAGTCGGCGATGTAGCGGATATAGCGCTTGATCTCCTTGGGCGTCATGCCGGGGACTGGACCCTGCTCGAACGCAAGGTCGATGAACGCATCCTCGAGCCGCACCGTCTTCTGGCAGCAGTCGATGATGTCCTCCTTCACCGCCTTGGTCAGGCAGTCGCGTTCCTTGGCGAAGGCGTGGAACAGGCGCGTGATGCCTTCGCAATGCAGGCTCTCGTCGCGGATCGACCAGCTGATGATCTGACCCATTCCCTTCATCTTGTTGAAGCGCGGGAAGTTCATCAGCATCGCGAAGCTGGCGAAGAGCTGAAGCCCTTCGGTGAAGCCGCCGAACATCGCAAGCGTACGCGCGATGTCCTCGTCATTGTCGACGCCGAAGGTGCCCATATAGTCGTGCTTGGCGCGCATCTCCTCATATTCGAGGAACATGCCATATTCGCTTTCGGGCATGCCGACCGTGTCGAGCAGGTGCGAATAGGCCGCGATGTGGACCGTTTCCATGTTGCTGAACGCGGTCAGCATCATCTTGATCTCGGTCGGCTTGAACACGCGGCCGTATTTTTCGTGGTAGCAGTCCTGCACCTCGATGTCGGCCTGGGTGAAGAAGCGGAAGATCTGGGTCAGCAGATTGCGTTCGTGGTCGCTGATCTTCTGCGCCCAATCGCGGCAATCCTCGCCCAGCGGCACTTCTTCGGGCACCCAGTGAATCTGCTGCTGGCGCTTCCAGAAATCATAGGCCCAGGGATATTCGAAGGGCTTGTAGGTCTTGCGGGCTTCGAGAAGAGGCATGGTTCGTTTCTTTCGTCAGGCAATGGCAGCAGCAGGGCGGACAGGGACAGACGCCGGACGGCCCGGCGGGCGTCCGGCGTGATAGAAGGGGGTGCGCGGGCCCGGTGCCCCTGCCCCCGGTGCTCGTGCCGACGTCAGCCGGCGGGCGGGATATAGGGCGCGCCGAGCGTCGCGCGACTGTCGATCGCGTCGATCTCCTGACGCTCCCCGCTCAGGAACAGCATCAGGAAGGCGCCGAATCCGCCGAGAACGAACAGGATGATCGCGATCCACACCGCGCGCGCCGACGCCGTCACGCCGCGCGGCGCCGGACCGGGTTCCAGATCGTTGGTACGCCTGGCAAACAGGCGCGCCACGCCGCGCGCGTTGATGATGAGCCAGATCATCGCGACGAAGCTGACCAGCGTGAACAGCGCCGTCAGGATCGGGTAGTGGATGATGTCGCTCATCGCCATGCTCCGCTTCGGCCCGCCTCGCGTTGGAATAACGCGCGAGGGCTGCGGAGGATGCGTGGCGGCGCTCGCCGTGGGACAGGGATGCGCGTGCGCGCATCACTGGCACGCCAGGCATTCGTCGTAATCGGTGCTTTCGGCCGTGAGTTCGTATTTGGGCGCTTCGGCCGTGTTATCGGCCTCGACACCGCCCGCGAAGCCCGCGCGCTGCACCGACTTGGACCGCAGATAATAGAGCGACTTGATACCGAGTTCCCACGCGCGATAGTGGAGCATCAGCAGGTCCCACTTCTCGACGTCCGCCGGGATGAACAGGTTCAGCGACGCCGCCTGGTCGATATAGGGCGTGCGGTCGGCGGCGAGTTCGAGCAGCCAGCGCTGGTCGATCTCGAAGCTCGTCTTGAACGCGTCCTTCTCGTCCTGCGTCAGGAAGTCGAGGTGCTGAACGCTGCCGCCCTTTTCGAGGATCGAATTCCACACCGCATCGCTGTTCTTCGCCTTGTCGACGAGCAGCGATTCGAGGTGCGGGTTCTTGACCACGAAGCTGCCCGACAGCGTCTTGTGGGTGTAGATGTTCGCCGGGATCGGCTCGATGCATGCGCTGGTGCCGCCGCAGATGATGCTGATCGACGCGGTCGGTGCGATCGCCATCTTGCAGCTGAAACGCTCCATCACGCCCTGGTCCGCGGCGTCGGGGCAGGGGCCGCGCTCCTTGGCGAGCAGCATCGACGCCTGGTCGACCTGCGCACGGATATGCTTGAAGATGCGCAGGTTCCACGATTTCGCCATCGCGCCCTCGAAGGGCAGGCCGCGCGCCTGGAGGAAGCTGTGGAAGCCCATGACGCCGAGCCCGACCGAGCGTTCGCGGCTTGCGCTGTATTTGGCGCGCGCCATTTCGTCGGGCGCGCGGTCGATATAGTCGCTGAGGACATTGTCGAGGAAACGCATCACGTCCTCGATGAACGGCTTGTCGCCGCTCCACTCGTCCCAGGTTTCGAGGTTGAGCGACGAGAGGCAGCAGACCGCGGTGCGGTCGTTGCCCAGATGGTCGCGGCCCGTCGGCAGCGTGATCTCCGAACAGAGGTTCGAGGTCGAGACCTTCAGCCCCAGGTCGCGGTGATGCTTGGGCATCATGCGGTTCACCTGGTCGATGAAGATGATGTAGGGCTCGCCGGTCGCGAGCCGCGTCTCGACCAGCTTCTGGAACAGCCCGCGCGCGTCGACGGTGCCGCGGACGCTCTGGTCCTTGGGGCTGCGCAGGTTGAATTCGGCGCCGTCGCGCACCGCTTCCATGAACTCGTCGGTCAGGAGGACGCCGTGGTGGAGGTTGAGCGCCTTGCGGTTGAAGTCGCCCGACGGCTTGCGCACCTCGAGGAACTCCTCGATCTCGGGATGCGAAATGTCGAGGTAGCAGGCGGCCGAACCGCGGCGCAGGCTTCCCTGGCTGATCGCGAGGGTCAGCGAGTCCATCACGCGCACGAAGGGGATGATGCCGCTGGTCTTGCCGTTGAGGCCGACGGGTTCGCCGATGCCGCGGACATTGCCCCAATAGGTGCCGATGCCGCCGCCGCGGCTGGCCAGCCAGACATTCTCGTTCCAGGTACCGACGATCCCCTCGAGGCTGTCGTCGACCGAGTTCAGATAGCAGGAGATGGGCAGGCCGCGGCCGGTGCCGCCGTTTGAGAGCACCGGGGTCGCAGGCATGAACCAGAGGCGCGAGATATAGTCGTAGAGGCGCTGGGCGTGGTCGGCATCGTCGGCATAGGCGCAGGCGACTCGCGCGAACAGGTCCTGATAGGATTCGCCGGGCAGCAGATAGCGGTCCTGCAGCGTCTCCTTGCCGAAATCGGTGAGCAGCGCGTCGCGGCTGGAATCGGTCGTGACCTCGAATCGGCGCGCGTGCACTTTCGGTTCGCCCGAATCGCCCTGTTCGACGACCGGCGAATCAGTCTTCGATTCGGCCGCACCGGGCGCATCGTTTCTCGTCAGTTCCACCGTCGCCACGTCGTTCATCTCCACCCGTTCGGTCTCGCGAAAATCCATCCTGCTTCACCCCGTTTGCATGGCGCGCGACGGCGCCTTCGTTCTTGTCTTGTTCGACTCGGGGCGAAGCCCCAGCCTAGCATCTTTCGGCGCGTCGGGTGGCACATATTTGGCGCACCACGTTCTTTTCCCGCCCCTCTGCACGAAGAGCGACGGAAATCCGCCATTTGCAGCCAGATACAATTTCTTGGGCCCCCCCGACGGATCACCCACCACCTATAGTGCCACTTCGGCGCAGGGATGCAAGAGAGTAAATGCCCGATTACCGACTCGATTCGTCGCTGATTTGATTCGGTTCATCGCTCGCGCACGCTCCGCGACGCGCGCCGGTCACGCTATTCCGCGGGTTCGCCGCATTCAGGTGCGTGGCCGTCAGCGGCCGTGTCACGGCAGGGAGCGGGACGGGGGCAGTGGGCCCGGGGCGCGGACGGACATGGCTCCGTCTCGAATCGACTTTCGCCCAAAAAGAAAAGGCCCCGGCGATGCCGAGGCCCTTCCTGCAGTTTTTCAAGGCTTAGGCGGACGCGCCGCCGATGGCGCTACCGGAGCCACCAAGCCAACCCCAAAACCAACCCATGATCAATCTCCTGTCGGCACTGCCCCACGAAAAGAACAGTTAACCGCGCGTATACCTTAATTTTTAAGGTAAATCGAGTCTTAACCAATGGGATTGCCGCCAGATTGGCAGCTATGCGATGCGGCTGTGGGAGGTGGGGAAGATCGACGCGACCAGATCGGAAAACAACTGCGGTTTTCCAAGATGATACCCCTGTCCGACGTCGCAGCCGAGTTGATGGAGCAACGCCATCGTCGGGGCGTCCTCGATCCCTTCGGCGACCGCAACGGCGCCCAGGCGATGCGCCAGATCGATGGTCGATTTGACGATTTCGAAGTTGCGCTGCGAATCGCGCATCGTCATCACGAATCGCTTGTCGATCTTGATCTCGTCGGCTTCGATCTCAGTCAGATATTCGAGGTTGGACTGGCCGGTGCCATAATCGTCGATCGACAGGCGGATGCCGGCACGACGAAGCTGCGCCAGCGTCTGGCGCGCCTGCCGGCTGTTCTCGATCTGCGCGGTTTCGGTAATCTCGATCGTCAGCAGTTCGGGCGGCAGATGATGCGCCGTGAGCATCACGCGGATCGTGCCGACGAGGTCGTCATGGTCGAGCAACGCCGCAGACAGGTTCACCGACATGTTGGCGTGGAGGCCGCGAGCATGCAGCTGGGCCGCCGACCGGATCGCCTGGTCCATGACGAACAGCGTCAGGCGATAGATGTCCTGGCTCTTCTCGGCCTGGACGATGAACTCGTCGGGCGGGATGGGGCCGCGGGTCGGATGCGTCCAGCGCACCAGCGCCTCCACGCCGACCAGCTGGCCGGTCGCGATGCCATATTGCGGCTGAAAGGCGACCCAGATGTCGCCGCCGGTCAGCGCGTCCTCGAGCTGCGAATGGAAACTCAATTGCCAGCCGGCGTCCTCCTGCTGGCGGGGCATATGTTTGGTCCACAGCGCGCGGGTGCGGACCGCGTGATCGGCGGCGACCAGTGCCGCGGCCAGCCGCTGCGCGTTCGATCCCTCGAACTCGTCGTTGACGCCGAAGGCGATCGCGACGTCGATGCGCGCGCCGCCGATCGTCAGCGGGGCGTTGAACAGCGCGGCGAGACCCGCGAGCTGCGCCTCGATCTGGCTGTGCTGATAAAATGGGACGAGCCAGGCGAAGTTGCCGTCGGGGTCGTGGTGCAGCGCCGTCGACTGCGACGCGAGCTGCAGGCGTCGGGCGACCTGCTCGACGAGCTGCTGGCTGCCTTCGCCGGGCAGAAAGGCGACGAGATCGCCGAAATTGACAAGCTTTGCCGCAACCACGGTGTGGCTTCCGAACGGCGCCTGCGACCGCAACGCCTCGAAATTGGGTAGCCCCGATACGGGATTTTCGTGGAGCGCCGATTCGCGGCGGCGGCGGCGCGAAACATTGGCACCGAACACCCCGATCAGGACCAGTGCGGCGCCGATCGAACAGGTGACGAGCATCGTCGTCAGCCAGACCTTGACGACGATCAGCGCCGCGATCGTGCCCAATGCCGTCGCATTGAACCATCGGCCACGGCGGAAGGCGACGGCGCCCAACGTCGTGAGGAGGGCAAGCGCGAACGCCGGCATCCAGCCTATATCGGCCGGATTGCCGCGCTTCAGCGTCTCCGCGCCGATGACATGGATGAAGGCGCCCGGCACGCGATTATGTCCCGGCAGAAAATGCGCGTCCTGAAAGGATGGGGCGGTGGGTGCGAAGACGACATCCTTGCCCGCCAACTCGCGCCCGCCGACCTTTCCCGAGAGCAGGTCGATGGCCTCATAAACAGGAATGGAGCTGGTTCGATAGGAATAGTCGAGCGCGAAACTGCCGATCGGAAGCGACCGCTGCGCCAACAACGCGGAAAAGCTCGGAACGGTTTTCCCGCCGATCGAGACGGCCGTCGCGAGACGCCAGACCTGCCAGAAATCATATTCCAGCCCTATGCTGGCCTGACCGGCGGCAGAGCCGAACGCGGGACTGGGCAGGAACGTCGGCTGGAAATCGCCGGGCCTGTTCGAGCCGGCAACCAGCCCCAGGACGACCCGGTCGCCCATGCGGCGAATGGCCCCGGTCAGTCGGGGAAAGTCGCTGTCCGCCTCGCGTCGGTTGTAGTAGAAATCGATGAACAGCCGCCGCGCGCCGGCGGCATTGACCGCGTCGACGACCTGTGCGTGCTGTGTCAGCGAAAAGCTGGATTTGGGCGAATTGTCGAGCGTTCGCTCGTCGATTGCGACGACCACGATATCGCCCGACACCGGTCGCCAGGCGAACCGGCCGATGGCCGCTTCGACCAGCCGGTCGAGCGGCACCGCGGCCGCCGACAGGCCGACGAGCACGCTCAACAGCAGCGACAGGCCGATGGACCGCCAACTGATGATCAGGCTTCTGACCGGATTGGGCACGCACGTCTCCAGCGATTGCCCGCCGTGCTTAGGACGCGATGGTTATCATCGCGTTAATCATGCGCCCGACCCCGGCGGAAATCAGCCGATCCGCGGTAGCGTGGGAAGCACGGCGTCGCCTGCGAGCACGGCGGCGGCCAGACCCGTCGCGGCGGGCACGATCTGCTGAAGATAGAAACGCGTCGAGGCGATCTTGGATCCCAGAAAGGCGGCATCGCCGTCGTCCGCTTCGAGCGCCGCTTTCGCCGCCCGATGCTCGATCGCCATCAGCCAGCCGCAGGTCGCCGTCGCGAGCATGGTCAGATAGGGATAGCTGCCCGCAAGCCGGTCGGGCATGCTCGCCTGTTCGAGCCAGTCGGTGACCGCGCCGCACGCCTCGGCAAGCTGCGCCAGTTCGGGGAAATCGGCGCCGCCGTGCGCGATGTCGGCGATCAGCGAGCGCACGCCCTCGCCGCCGGCAAGGCCGAGCTTGCGTCCGACGAGGTCGGCGGCCTGAATGCCGTTGGTGCCTTCATAGATCGGCGCGATGCGCGCGTCGCGGTAATGCTGCGCGGCGCCGGTCTCCTCGATGAAACCCATGCCGCCGTGGACCTGCACGCCGAGGCTCGCGACCTCGCAGCCGATGTCGGTCGCATGCGCCTTCGCCAGCGGGATCAGGACGTCGGCGCGCAGCGCCGCGGCAGCGTCGCCCAGCTTGCCGAAATCGGTCTGCGCCGACGCATAATAGATGAGCGCGCGCGCGGCCTCGGTCTGCGCGCGCATCCGCCACAGCATGCGCTTGACGTCGGGATGATGCTCGATCGTCACCGGCGTGCGGTCGGGCGAACCCGCGAGTGCCGACTGGACGCGCTCGGCGGCATAGCGTTGTGCCTGCTGCAGCGCGCGTTCGGCGATCTGGACGCCCTGACAGCCGACCATCAGGCGGGCGTTGTTCATCATCACGAACATCGCGCGCATGCCGCCCATCTCTTCGCCGACGATCTCGCCGAGGCAATCCTCCTCCTCGCCATAGATCATCACCGCGGTCGGCGAGCCGTGGATGCCGAGCTTGTGTTCGATCGATGCGCAGCGCACGCCGTTCGAAATCGTCGGCCGCCCTTCGGCATCGAGCCGGTATTTGGGGACGAGGAACAGTGAGATGCCGCGCGTCCCCTCGGGCGCGCCCGGCGTGCGCGCGAGAACGAGGTGGACGATATTGTCGGTGAGGTCGTGCTCGCCGAAGGTGATGAAAATCTTCTGCCCCCTGATCCGGTAGAGGCCGGCATGTTCGCCCTCGGTCACCTTCTCGGCGGTCGAGCGCAGCGCGCCGACGTCGCTGCCCGCGCTCGGCTCGGTCAGGTTCATCGTGCCGTTCCACTCGCCGGTGACGAGCTTCGGGAGCCAGGTCCGGCGCTGTTCCTCGGTGCCATAGACCATCAGCGCGTGAATCGCGCCGGGGGTCAGGATGTTGCACAGGGTGAAGCCCATGTCGGCGCTGCCCAGCGCCTCGATCACCACGGTCGCGAGGGTGAAGGGCAGGTCCTGCCCGCCATAGGCGGCGGGGCCGTCGAGGCTGCCCCAGCCCGCCTCGACGAATTGCCGATAGGCTTCCTTGAAACCCGGCGGCATGGTCACCTTGCCGTCTTCCCAGCGGGGATTGTTCACGTCGCCGACGCGGTTGAGCGGCGCGTAGACCTCTGCCGCGAAGTCGCCGATGCCGGTGACGATCGCCTCGACCATGTCGGGGGTCGCGGCGGCGAAGCGCTCGTGCTGCGCCATCGCGTCGATGCGGGCGATATGGTCGAGGACGAATAGATGTTCGGTGGTCGGCGCGGTGTAGGTCATGAAGCGTCCCGTTTTAGGGGGTGATTCCGTTGCAGCCGGCGCTATAGCGCGGCATGGCCGATGGTCCAATCGAGAGTATGGCAACCGAAGTCCGCGCCTTCGACGCCGACACGGTCGCGCGCGCCGCGACGCTCGTCGCGCAGGGGCTTCCGGTCGCGGTGCCGACTGAAACGGTCTACGGCCTCGCCGCCGATGCACGGAACGCCGATGCGGTCGCGCGCATCTATGCCGCGAAAGGGCGGCCTGACTTCAACCCGCTGATCGTCCATGTGCCCGATCTGGCAGCGGCCGAGGCGCTGGGGGTATTCGGCGCGGCCGAGCGCACCCTCGCGGCGCGCTTCTGGCCGGGGCCGCTGACGCTGGTGGTGCCGCGCACACGCGACTGCCCGGTTGCGCGCATCGCGACGGCGGGGCTCGACACGATCGCGCTGCGCGTCCCGGCGCACTGCGCGATGCAGGCGCTGCTTGCCGCCAGCCGCGCGCCGCTCGCCGCGCCGAGCGCCAACGCCAGCGGCCGGGTGAGCCCGACGAGGGCGGCGCATGTGCTGACGAGCCTCGACGGACGGATCGCGCTGGTGATCGACGACGGCGCGACGACGGCCGGGGTCGAATCGACGATCGCACGGGTCGTGGACGGCGCGGTGGAGGTGCTGCGACCGGGGCCGGTGACGGCGGCGATGCTCGGCGCAGCCAGCGGCCTCCCCGTCCGCGGACGCAAGGGGGCCGACGTCGTTGCCCCCGGTATGCTGGCAAGTCATTATGCGCCGGGCAAGCCGGTGCGGCTGGATGCGGCTTCCTTTGCGCCCGACGAGTTCGGCATCGGCTTCGGTGCCCTGCGCGGCGACTATTGCCTGAGCGAGGCGGGCGACGCGACCGAGGCGGCGGCGCATCTGTTCGACGCGCTGCATGCAGGGGCGGCGAGCGTAAAGCCGCGGATCGCGGTTGCCGCGATTCCGGCCGATGGACTGGGCGCGGCGATCAACGACCGGCTCGCGCGCGCGGCGGTGTGAATTCGCGCGAAATATTGCCTAAGCCGCCGCCGGCTCGACCGGGTCTTTGCGCGGGGTCTTGCGCGTGACGATCAGGCAGGCGACGACGATCAGCAGCGCGCCGGCGATCGTCGGCAGCGTCACCGGCTCGGCATAGAAGAACCAGCCGAACAGCATCGCCCACAGGAAGCCGGTATATTCGGTGGTCGCCAGGATCTGCGCCTCGGCACGCGCATAGGCCCAGCTCAGCAGCAGCAGCGACAGGATGGCGAGCAGCGCGGCGCCGACGATCGGCGCAGCGTGGGCGGCGGCGGGAATCGCTGCGAACCACGGCGCCGCAAGCGACAGGAACAGCGCGACGAACAGATTCTGGTAGAAGGCGATCTCCGCCGGTCCCGCCATCTTCGCCTGCCGCCGCGCGAGGATGAGGTTGTAGGCGTAGCAGACCGCCGAAAGGAACACCGCGCCGACCGCCCACAGCGCCTGCGTGTCGTGCCCGCCGTCGCCCAACTTGCCCGCGACGATCACCAGCACCCCCGCGAATCCCAGCAGCGACGCGGCGATCGAGCGCCGCCCGATCCGCTCGCCGAGGAAGATCGCGGCCATGTACAGCGCGAGCAGCGGCGCGACGAAGGCGAGCGCTATCGCCTCGGCCATCGGCAACCGCGCGAGCGCCCAGAAGAAGCCGAGCGCCATGCCGGTGACGAACAGCGAGCGCCAGGCATGGATGCGCATCGTCGCCGCATCGGGGCGCGCCGGCCGCGCCGCGAAATAGACGAGACCGCTCAGCACGCTTCCCGCCATCGTGCGCCACAACACCGCATTATAGGCGCCGATGCCGATCGACAGCCCCTTCATCAGCACGTCCATCGACGAATAGGTCGCGATCCCCGCGCAGGCGACGAGGAAGGGGACGAGCGGCGAGGGCGAGTCGGGACGCATGACGGGGCTTCGGCGCGGTGCGGATGACCGCCGCGCGGTTCAGTCGATATGGTCGGTGCGGCGGATGAAGTCGGCGACGTCGACGCGCATCTCGCGAAGCAACGGGACGTTGACATAAACCATGTGGCCGGCGGGATAATATTTATAGGCGATGTTCGCCTGCAGCTCCTTGGGAACCGGCAGGTGCTGAAGCTCGTACCAGCCCGCGAAATAGGGGGTCGAGACGTCGAAATAGCCGCCGGTGACGAGCAGCTTCATCTGCGGATTCTGTTTCATCGCGGCCGCGAGGTCGGGCAGCACGTTGGGGAGCGCGATCAGCGGCCTGCCGGCCTCGGGCGGTTCGTGCTTGTAGTCCCAGCTTCCATAGACGCCGAGGCTGCCCTCGTAATGCCGGCCCTCGCCATAGCCGAGCGTGCGCCGGGCGTAATCGTTGAACGCCGCGGTGTAGGCGCCGCCGATCGCGCTGCCCTGCGGATCGTAGGAGGCGGTCTTGCTCAGCGGGTCGAGCGTCGGCCCGGTGAAGCGCGTGTCGAGCGTCCCGGTCGTCTGGCCCTTGTCGGCGAGCAGTTCCTTCTGCATCGCGCCATATTCGATGCGCAGGTTCGTCTTGAGCAGATAGGCGAGCGGCAGCCCGGTATAGGCGTGGAGCCTTGCGGCGATCGCCTGCCGCTCATCGTCGGGAAGCCCGTTCCCCTTCATCAGCGCGAGCGCATAGTCGGTGGTGGCGAATTTCTCGACCTCGTCGAGGAAGGGGCGCAACTCGGGAGGATTGCCCGCGGCGCGCTTGTGATACCAGGCGGTCGCGGCATAGGTCGGCAGCGACACGATATAGGGCAGGTCGACCCCGGGGTTGAGCTGCGGGTCGTCGGGGATGAGGTCCCAGTTCAGGATGTCGGACAGCAGGATCACGCCGTTGAGGTCGATGTCCTGCCGTTGCAGCGCCAGCGTCATCCCCGCGGCGCGCATCGTCCCATAGCTTTCGCCATAGAGATATTTGGGCGATTTCCAGCGGTCGTGTTTCGACAGGAAATCGCGGATGAAGACGGTGAAGGCGTGGATGTCCTGATCGACGCCGAAGAAGGCGTCGGCCTTGTCTTTGCCCGCGACGCGGCTGAATCCGGTGCCCGGTGCGTCGACGAAGACGAGGTCGCTGACGCCCAGCAGGCTCTGATCGTTGGCGACGGTGCGATAGGGCGCGCTGCCGTGAACCAGATCGGGCGTCTCGACGCGCACCGGGCCGAAGGCGCCCATGTGCAGCCACAGCGTCGGCGATCCGGGGCCGCCGTTGAAGAAGAAGGTGATCGGGCGGCTCTCGGCGGGGGCGCCCTCCTGGAAATAGGCGGTGTAGAACATCGACGCCTCGGCGTCGGGGATGTCCTTTCCGGCATCCTTGTCGCGGCGGCGTTCGGCGGCGAGCGTGTCGGTCCAGCCCTTCGGATGGACGATCAGCGTGCCCGCCACCGCCTGATAGGCGATGGCGACGCCGTCGACCGTCACCGACCCCGCCGAGCGCACCTCGGTAGGCTCGAACATCGGACCGGCGGGCGGCGCCGTTTCGGATGCGGCGCGCGGTTCCTTCGTCTGGGCGGCGGCGCAGCCCGCAAGCAGGACGGCAAGGGCAAGGGCGGCGAAGGATTTCATGGATCGGACCTCGGGATCATTAGGGACGGGTCATGTGGGCGATGGTGCGGGGGTCAGCGAAAGCTCGCCTGTCCGGCGCCGTCGATGTTGAGCTTCTGCCCCGAACAATAGGGGTTGGCGTCGGAGACGAACCACAGCACCGCCGCGGCGACATCGTCGGGCGTGGGGACGCGGCCGAAGGGGAATTTGGCGTCGAGGTGATGGATGTCGTCCTGCCCCGTGATCGCGCGTGCCAGCCGCTCGCCCATGTCGCTGACGGTCAGCGACGGTGCGACGATGTTGACGCGCACGCCGCTGCGCACCTCTTCCTTGGCGAGGGTGAGCGCCAGCGCCTCGGCCGCCGCCTTCGCCATGTTGTAGGGCGCGCCGTTGGCGGCGTGGTTCAGCGTCGCGACGCTCGAGATGACGATGATGTCGCTGCGCTCGTGCCGGCGAAGCTGCGGCAGTGCGAGGCGCGACAGGCGATGGGCGCCGACCGCGTGGATGGCGAGCAGCTTCTCGACCTCGGCGGCGTCGGTGTCGGCGACGGTCTTGCCGCGACTGGCGATGCCGGCGTTGTTGATCAGGATCGACATGGGGCCGAAGTCGGCCTCGATCGCGGCGACCATCGCGGCGGACGCCGCTTCGTCGGCGACCGATGCCTGATAGGCCCTGGCCTTGCGGCCGAGCGCGATCACCCCGGCCACCGTTTCGGCGGCGGCTTCGCCATCGCGCGTATAGTTGACCGCGATATCGGCGCCCGCCCCGGCCAGCGCCAGCGCGATGCCGCGCCCGATGCCGCGCGAGGCGCCGGTGACGAGTGCGGTGCGGCCTGCGAGGGTGATGTCGGTCATATCTCTTCTCTCCCCTTTGTCCCCTCTCGTAAACGGGAGGGAAGAAAATGGGAATGACGTTTCCGTCAACGTAAGCTAGCGTCGCGCGATGAGCTGGGAAAAGGAAGTCGCCGAACTCACCGCGCGGCGCGCGATGGCGGAGAAGATGGGCGGCGCCGAAAAGGTCGCGCGCCAGCACAGCCGCGGCAAAATGGACGCGCGGGCGCGGCTCGCCGCGATCGTCGACGCGGGCAGCTTTCGCGAGATCGGGCAGATCGCGGGACGGGGCACTTATGGTCCCGACGGCGAACTGGAAGATCTGGCTGCGAGCAACTTCATCTTCGGCCGCGCCAATATCGACGGGCGGCCGGTGGTCGCGAGCGCCGACGACTTTACCGTGCGCGGCGGCGCGGCCGACGCGGCGCTGCACCGCAAGTTCATCCAGTGCGAGGCGATGGCGCACGAGTATCGCCTGCCGCTGATCCGCATGATCGACGGCACCGGTGGCGGCGGGTCGGTCAAGACGCTGGAGGACATGGGCTATACCTATATCCCGCATGTGCCCGGCTGGGACCAGATCATCGCCAATCTCGATACGGTGCCGGTGGTCGCGCTCGCGCTGGGGCCGACGGCCGGGCTGGGCGCGGCGCGGGTCGTCGCGAGCCACTACAGCCTGATGGTGCGCGGCCTGTCGCAGCTTTTCGCGGCGGGGCCGGCGGTCGCGGCGGCGATCGGCGACACGCTCGACCGCGAGGAACTGGGCGGCAGTGACGTGCATACGCGCAACGGCGTCGTCGACGACGAGGTGGTGAGCGAGGCGGAGGCGTTCGCGCGCGCGCGCCGTTTCCTGTCCTATCTGCCGTCGTCGATCCACGATCGCGCCGTGCGGACGAAGAATCGCGACCCCGCGGGCCGGCGCGAGGAGGCGCTGCTGTCGGTCGTGCCGCGCGAGGCGAAGCAGGTCTATTCGATGCGGCGCATCGCCGAAGCCGTGTTCGACAAGGGCAGCGTCTTCGAAATGGGCGCGCGCTGGGGACGGGCGGTCATCACCGCCTTTGCCCGCCTCGACGGCTGGCCGGTCGCAGTGCTCGCCAGCGATCCCACCTACCTCGGCGGATCGTGGGACGCGAAGACGAGCGAGAAGGCCGAGCGCTTCGTCAAGCTCGCCGACCAGTTCCATCTGCCGATCGTCCACCTCGTCGACAATCCGGGCTTCATGATCGGCGGCGAGGCCGAGCGGACGGGGACGATCCGCTATGGCGTGCAGGCGATGAACGCGATCTATCGCGCGTCGGTGCCGCTCGCGTCGGTGGTCGTGCGGCGCGCCTACGGCATCGCGGGGAGCGCGATGTCGAACGCCGAGCGCTTCCAGTACCGCTTCGCCTGGCCATCGGGCGACTGGGGCAGCCTGCCGATCGAGGGCGGAGTCGAGGTCGCCTACAAGAGCGAACTGGAAGCGGCCGAAAATCCGGCGGCGCATCTGGAGGCGATCCGCGAACGGCTCAACCGCGTACGCAGCCCGTTCCGCACCGCGGAGAAGTTCGGGGTCGAGGACATCATCGACCCGCGCGACACGCGGCCCCTGCTGTGTGAGTTCGCGGAGCTCGCGTGGCGCGTAGTCGGGCGGGGCTAGGAATGGCTCGTCAAGCTCGCCCTATCCCCCCAGGCCGTCGACCTTCTTCGACTGCTTGACGATCAGGCCGGGGAACCAGCGGGCGATGCGGGCGAGACGCTTCGCCATCTTGCCCACCGTCACATGCACCCGGTCGCCGTGCACCGCGTCCCACGCCGCTTCGGCGACGCGCTCGACGGGCACGATCTCATATCCGTTCGCCGACAGGCGGTTGCGCGCGGGTTCGTTGCTGTCGGCGCTGACCTGATCAAGCAGGGGGGTGTCGATGAAGCCCGGCATCAGCGAGCGGACCTTGATGCCGTGCTTGGCGAATTCGATGTCGAGGGCCTCGGTCAGGCCGCGCACCGCGAATTTGGTCGCCGAATAGATCGCGAGCCCGCCGACGCCGTAGAAGCCCGATGCGGAGCCCGTGTTGAGAATCGTCGCCCCCGGCGTCGCGCGGAGCAGCGGCAGCGCCGCGTAGATGCCGTTGACGACGCCGCCGAAGTTGATCGCGATCAGCCGGTCGGCCTCCTCGGGCGGCATGTCGATCAACTGGCCCCCCGTTCCGATGCCGGCATTGTTGAACAACACGTCGAGCCGGCCGCCGCTCGCCGCCGCGAAATCGGCAAGCGCCGCCCGCCACTGGTCGCGGTCGCGCACGTCCATGACGTGGCGCGACGAGGCGCCGTCGGGAAGCAGCGCCGCGGTTTCGTCGATCCCTTGCGCATTGACGTCGGCGATGCCGACGAACCAGCCCTGCGCGGCGAAATGTCGCGCGGTCGCCCGGCCGATCCCCGATCCGCCGCCGGTGATGAAAATTGCCTTCCTCGTCATCGCGCCCTCCCTGACATGTTTGTCAGCGAGGGATGGAGCGTCGGAAGCCCGCGCGTCAAGCGGCAATGCCGACCCGGGGTCAGGACCCTAGACGCGGCGGGGCTTTCACCCTATGTTCAGCGTCGCGTGCGCATAGGGGTGCGCGCTCAACCTGAAGAGGGGCGATTCTTGCGGTTATTGCTGACCCTTTTGGCCTTGCTGACCGGTCTCGCCGGTGCGGATCGGGCCGTGGCCGCGCCGCTGGCGCCCGCCACGATGGGGTCGCTCGTCCTGCTCGCCGATGTGGCGAGCCAGAGCGAGAATAACGACAAGGTCCGCCGTCCCGTCGACCCGACCCCGACCCGCCGCGCCTCCTGCGCCTGCCGCAAGGCGCCGCGCTCGTCGGCGCCGCATCTTCCCGGCCTGCTCGGCCGCATCGACCGGGCGCTCGAATAGCCTTTTTCGCGGGCCTTCGCGCCTGACGATCGACCAGCGGCCGCAATCAGCGGCCCGGCGGCGCACAAGCCGCCTCTTTCAGTTCATATACCAAGGAAATCGCCATGTTCGGCAGCTTCGCCAAAAGCCTTTTCGGTTCGTCCAACGACCGCTACGTCGCCTCGATCCGCAAGATCGTCACCGGGATCAACGCCTTCGAGCCCGCGATGGAGGCGCTCGACGACGACGGCCTGCGCGCGCAGACACAGAAATTCCGCGACCGGCTCGAAGCCGGCGAGACGCTCGACGATATCCTGCCCGAAGCCTTCGCCACCGTCCGCGAAGCGGCGAGGCGCAGGCTCGGTATGCGGCATTTCGACGTGCAGATGGTCGGCGGCATCGTCATCCACCGCGGCGAGATCGCCGAGATGGCGACCGGCGAGGGCAAGACGCTGATGGCGACGCTGCCCGTCTATCTGAACGCGCTCGAGGGCAAGGGCGTCCACGTCGTCACGGTCAACGACTATCTGGCCCGCCGCGACGCCGAATGGATGGCCGAGGTCTATGGCTTCCTCGGCCTCACCACCGGCGTCATCGTCCCGAACCTCAACGAGACGCAGCGGCGCGAAGCCTATAATTGCGACATCACCTATGCGACGAACAACGAGCTGGGGTTCGACTATCTGCGCGACAACATGAAGTTCGACCGCACGCAGATGGTGCACCGTCCCTTCAACTTCGGCATCGTCGACGAGGTCGATTCGATCCTGATCGACGAGGCGCGCACGCCGCTGATCATCTCCGGCCCGACCGACGACAAGTCGGAACTCTACATCCGCGTCAACGAGGTGGTGAACCAGCTCGTCGAAGCCGATTACGAGAAGGACGAGAAGACCAAGTCGATCAGCCTGACCGAGGACGGCACCGAGCATGTCGAGCGACTGCTCGAGGCCGCCGGGCTGCTCCAGGGCAGCAACCTCTATGACATCGAGAACACCCAGGTCGTCCATCACGTCAACCAGGCGCTGAAGGCGATCCAGATGTTCCGCCGCGACACCGACTATATCGTCAAGGACGACAAGGTCGTCATCATCGACGAATTCACCGGCCGCATGATGGACGGCCGCCGCTGGTCCGACGGCCTGCACCAGGCGGTCGAGGCGAAGGAAGGGGTCAAGATCGAGCCCGAGAACCAGACGCTCGCGTCGATCACCTTCCAGAATTATTTCCGCATGTACCCGAAGCTCGCGGGGATGACCGGCACCGCGGCGACCGAAGCGGCCGAATTCTTCGAAATCTACAAGATGAACGTCGTCACCATCCCGACCAATCGCCCGATCGCGAGGGCCGACGAGGAGGACGAGTTCTACAAGAACATCACCGACAAGTTCGGCGCCATCGCGCGTACGATCCGCGAGGCGAACGAGCGCGGCCAGCCGGTGCTGGTCGGCACGGTGTCGATCGAGAAGTCGGAACTGCTCTCCTCCTTCCTCGAAAAGGAAGGCGTCGCGCACAGCGTGCTCAACGCGCGCTTCCACGAGAGCGAGGCCAATATCGTCGCGCAGGCGGGACGGCTCGGCGCCGTCACCATCGCGACCAACATGGCGGGCCGCGGCACCGACATCAAGCTGGGCGGCAACGAGGAATCGCGCATCGAGAACGAAGTGGGCGACATGCCCGCGGGGCCCGAGCGCGACGCGGCCGAAGCGCGCATCCGCGAGGAGGTCGCAGCCGAGCGCGAGGCGGTGAAGGCGGCGGGCGGACTGTTCGTGCTCGGCACCGAACGCCATGAAAGCCGCCGCATCGACAACCAGCTGCGCGGCCGTTCGGGACGCCAGGGCGACCCCGGCCTGTCGAAATTCTACCTGTGCCTCGACGACGACCTGCTGCGCATCTTCGGCCCCGACACGCTGTTCGCCAAGATGATGAACAAGAATCTGGAGGACGGCGAGGCGATCGGGTCGAAATGGCTGTCGAAGGCGATCGAAACCGCGCAGAAGAAGGTGGAGGCGCGCAACTACGACATCCGCAAGCAGGTCGTCGAATATGACAACGTCATGAACGACCAGCGCAAGGTCATCTACGACCAGCGCGGCGAGATCATCGACAGCGACACGGTCGACGACGCGATGGACGCAATGCGCGCCGAAACGGTCAATTCGATCGTCGCCGACGCCTGCCCGCCCGGCAGCTATCCCGAGCAGTGGGACATCGCGCAGATGAAGGCGCGCATCGCCGACGTGCTCGAACTGACGCCGCCGCTCGAAGCGTGGATGGAAGAGGACGAGGTCGATCCCGAAATCTTCGAGGAGCGCATCCAGAAGATGGCCGAGGACGCCGCCGCCGCGAAGGCGGCGCAGGTCGACCCCGAAACGTGGCGCGGGATCGAGAAGTCGATCCTGCTCCAGACACTCGACCATCATTGGAAGGAGCATCTGTCGACGCTCGACGCGCTGCGCCAGGTCGTCTTCCTGCGCGCCTATGCGCAGAAGCAGCCGATCAACGAATATAAGCAGGAAGCCTTCGCGCTGTTTGAGCGCATGCTCCAGAACATCCGCGAGGATGTGACGCGCACCGTCGCGCGGATCGACTTCCAGTTCCAGGAGCCCGAGCCGCTGCCGCTGCCCGATCTCCCCGACTTCCTGACCACGCACATCGACCCCTTCACCGGCGAGGACAACAGCGCCGACATCGACGGCGGATCGCTCGGCGTGATCGCCGACACGCTGCCCCCGATGGCGGCGCCGCGTCCCGACCTGCCCGAGGGTGAGAATCCCTATGCGGCGATGGAGATCAGCCGCAACGCGCCCTGTCCCTGTGGGTCGGGCCGCAAATACAAGCATTGCCACGGGGCGCTTTGAGGCCCCGCGCGCCGCTGCCCTTGACGGCGGCGGCGGACCGGGCGAACCTCGGGCGATGACCTATTGCGTCGGCATGCGTCTGAACAAGGGACTGGTGTTCATGTCGGACACCCGCACCAACGCGGGTGTCGACGACATCTCGCAGGTCCGCAAGATGCGTAGCTGGCACGTTCCCGGCGAGCGCGTGATCACGCTGATGTCGGCGGGCAATCTGGCGACGACGCAGGGGGTCGTCAGCCTGCTCGACGAGCGGCTCAAGGCGCCCGGCGACCGGCACCCGCCGATCCTCACCGCGGCGTCGATGTTCGAGGTCGCGACGATCATCGGCGAGACGCTGCGCGGCATCGTGATGCGCTATGGCGCGGAGGGCCAGAACGCCGAATCGATCTTTCGCGCCTCGCTGATCGTCGGGGGGCAGATCCGGGGCGGTGAGCCGCGGCTGTTCCTGATCTATCCCGAGGGCAATTTCATCGAATCGGGCGAGGACAATCCCTTCTTCCAGATCGGCGAGACCAAATACGGCCGCCCGATGATCGTCCGCTCCTATCACCCCGCCATGGCGTTCGAGGATGCGGTGAAACTGCTCTGCGTCTCGTTCGATTCGACGATCCGCGCCAATGCCGGGGTCGACCTGCCGATCGACCTGAAGGTCCATGCGCGCGACGACTTCACCACCGTGCGCGAACGTCGCTTCGAACGCGGCGATCCCTATTACCAGAGCGTGTCCGACGGTTGGGCCGCGGCGTTGGGGCACGCGCTCGACACGCTGCCGGACTTTCATTTCTGACCACCGGCATTTCTGACGGCCAGCATTTCTGACGTTTGGCGCCGCGCCAGCTTTTGCCCGGGGGCGGCGAAGCTACCGGTTCCGCCGCTCCTCGATCAGCCCATCGACCAGGCTCGGGTCGGCGAGGGTCGAAGTGTCGCCGAGTGACCCGAAGTCGTTCTCCGCGATCTTGCGCAGGATGCGCCGCATGATCTTGCCCGAGCGCGTCTTGGGCAGCGCCGGGGTCAGGTGGATATGGTCGGGGGTCGCGATCGGGCCGATCTCGGTGCGCACCTGCTGCTTCAGCATGGCGACGATCTCGTCGGTCGGCTCGATGCCCGCGTTCAGCGTGACATAGGCGTAGATGCCCTGGCCCTTGATGTCGTGCGGGAAGCCGACGACCGCCGCCTCCGCCACCAGTTCGTGCAGCACCAGCGCGCTTTCGACCTCGGCGGTGCCCATGCGGTGTCCCGACACGTTGATGACGTCGTCGACGCGGCCGGTGATCCGCCAATAGCCTTCGGCGTCGCGGCGGCAGCCGTCGCCGGTGAAATATTTGCCCTTGTAGGTCGAGAAATAGGTCTGAACGAAGCGCTCGTGATCGCCATAGACGGTGCGCATCTGCCCCGGCCAGCTGTGCGTGATGCACAGATTGCCCTCGGCGACCCCGCCATCCTGTTCGTCGGCGAGGACGTTGCCGTCAGCATCGACGAGTTGCGGGCGGACGCCGAAGAAGGGACGCCCCGCGCTTCCCGGCTGCATCGGATGCGCGCCGGGCAGGGTGGTGATCATCGTGCCGCCGGTCTCGGTCTGCCACCAGGTGTCGACCACCGGCACGCGGCCCTTGCCGACGACATCGTGATACCAGCGCCACGCCTCCGGGTTGATCGGTTCGCCGACGCTGCCCAGCAGGCGCAGCGACGACAGGTCGTGGCGCGTCACATAATCGTCGCCTTCGCGCATCAGCGCGCGGATCGCGGTCGGCGCGGTATAGAGGATGTCGACCTTGTGCTTGTCGACGACCTGCCAGAAGCGGTCGTGGTCGGGATAGTTGGGAACGCCCTCGAACATCAGCGTCGTCGCGCCGTTCTGTAGCGGACCATAGACGACGTAGCTGTGCCCGGTGACCCAGCCGATGTCGGCGGTGCACCAGAAGATCTCGCCGGGGCGATAGTCGAAGCCGTACCAGAAGGTCGATGCGATCCACACCGAATAGCCGCCGGTGGTGTGAAGCACGCCCTTGGGCTTGCCGGTCGAGCCCGAGGTGTAGAGGATGAACAGCGGGTCCTCCGCCCCCATCGGCTCGCAGGGGCATTCGGCGCCGACGTCGGCCGACAGCGCGTCGTACCAATGGTCGCGGCCTTCCTTCATCGCGATGTCGCCGCCGGTGTGCGCGATGACGAGCACGCCCTTCACCGCGACGCGTTCGAGCGCCTTGTCGACATTGGCCTTCAGCGGAATGGTGCGGCCGCCGCGCAGCCCCTCGTCGGCGCAGATCACCCAGTCGCTGCCGCAATCCTCGATGCGGCCGTGGATCGCCTCGGGCGAGAAGCCGCCGAAGATGACGCTGTGGATTGCGCCGATCCGCGCGCAGGCGAGCATCGCCACCGCGCCTTCGGGGATCATCGGCATATAGATGGTGACGCGGTCGCCCTTGCGGACGCCCAGCTTCTTCAGCGTGTTCGCCATGCGGATGACGTCGGCGAGCAGCGCCGCATAGCTGATCGTCCGCGCCTCGCCGTCGGGGGCGTCGGGTTCGAAGATGATTGCGGTCCGGTCGCCGCGGCCCGCCGCGACATGGCGGTCGAGCGCATTGTGGCAGAGGTTGAGGACGCCGTCCTCATACCATTTGATGCTGACGGGATCGAACGACCAGTTGGCGATCTTCGTGGGCGGGGTGAACCAGTCGAGCCGTTCGGCTTCCTTCGCCCAGAAGGCATCTGGATCGGCGATGCTTTCGGCATAGAGCCGCTCGTAATCGGCGGCGCTGGTGTGCGTGTTCGCTGCTGCCGCGGGCGGGACCGGGACGAAGGGCTCGGAAGGGGGCAGTTCGGACATCCTTGATTCTCCCGATCTTTGGGCCTGCCCGTTGCCGGGGCGTTCGGCCGCGAATCCTTTTTCCTTCCTTATCCGTTCGCATCGAGCGAAGTCGAGATGCCTATCGCTTGCATTCGCCTTCGGGGTGCCTCGACTTCGCTCGACACGAACGGAGAGAGGGGTATTGGGATGGAAGGCGAAAGGCCGAAAGGATGGACGTTGGCCGGGATCACGGAAGAAACTGGACGCTTGCTCGACGCATTGGGTGTCGACCATGCCGCATGGACCGACGGATCGATGCCGTCGCTGTCGCCGCTGACCGGCGAGCAGGTCGCGATGGTGCGCGTTTCCGGCGCGGCCGACATCGATGCGGCGCTGGACAGGGCGACCGCGGCATTCCGCGCGTGGAGCCGGGTCCCGGCGCCGCGGCGCGGCGAGCTGGTGCGGCTGTTCGGCGAGGAATTGCGCGCCGCGAAAGATAGCCTCGCCCGGCTGGTGACGATCGAGGCGGGCAAGATTCCCTCGGAGGGCGCGGGCGAGGTGCAGGAGATGATCGACATCTGCGACTTCGCGGTCGGGCTGTCGCGGCAGCTCTATGGCCTCACCATCGCGACCGAGCGCCCGGGGCACCGGATGATGGAGGTCTGGCACCCGCTCGGCGTCGTCGGCGTGATCTCGGCCTTCAATTTCCCGGTCGCGGTATGGGCGTGGAACGCCGCGCTGGCGCTGGTGTGCGGCAACAGCGTGGTGTGGAAGCCGTCCGAAAAGACGCCGCTCACCGCGCTGGCGACGCAGGCGATCTTCGAGCGCGCGCTGGCGCGTTTCGGCGAAGCGCCCGCGGGTCTGTCGCAGCTTCTGATCGGCGGGCGCGAGGCGGGCGAGACCCTCGTCGACGACGCCCGCGTCGCGCTCGTTTCGGCGACCGGCTCGACGCGGATGGGCCGCGCGGTCGCGCCGCGGCTGGCCGGGCGCTTCGCGCGCGCGATCCTCGAACTCGGCGGTAACAACGGCGTGATCGTCGCGCCGTCGGCCGACCTCGACCTCGCGCTGCGCGGGGTGGCGTTCGGGGCGATGGGCACGGCGGGGCAGCGCTGCACGACGACGCGGCGGCTGTTCGTCCACGACAGCATCCACGACGCCTTCGTCGCGCGGCTGAAAGCCGCCTATGCGAGCGTCGCGGTCGGCAACCCGCTGGAAGGCGACGTGCTCGTCGGACCGCTGATCGATCGGGCCGCGTTCGAGGCGATGCAGGCGGCGCTGGCCGCCGCGCGCGTCGCGGGCGGCGTCGTCCATGGCGGGATGCGCATCGGCGAGGGCGCGAGCTATTATGTCCGTCCGGCGCTGGTCGAGATGCCGGGGCAGGTCGGGCCGGTGCTGGAGGAGACGTTCGCACCGATCCTCTACGTGATGCGCTACGACGATCTGGACGCGGCGATCCGGCTGCACAACGCCGTCGCCGCGGGGCTGTCGTCGGCGATCTTCACACGCGACCTGACCGAGGCCGAGCGCTTCCTCGCCGCGAGCGACTGCGGCATCGCCAACGTCAATCTGGGGACGAGCGGGGCCGAGATCGGCGGCGCCTTCGGCGGTGAGAAAGAGACAGGCGGCGGCCGCGAATCGGGGTCGGACAGCTGGAAGGCCTATATGCGCCGCGCGACGAACACGGTGAATTATTCGGACGCGCTGCCGCTCGCACAGGGGGTGAGTTTCGATCTCTAATTCCCCTCCCGCTTGCGGGAGGGGTTAGGGGAGGGCGTGTCGCTCTCCCGTACCTTGGCTTTCAAACGGGCCCTCCTCCGACCCCTCCCGCAAGCGGGAGGGGAGAATCAGGCCCGCCAGCCGAATCCCTCGTCCAGCGCCACGATCCGCCCTTCGGTGCCCACCGGCTCCTTCGTGCCGTCGGTCAGGAACGCCAGCATCGCCGCGTCGCGCACGTCGACATGCGCGAGCGTGCGCTGCCCTTCGGGCGTGCGCGCGACGACGACGCCCGCCCTGGGCGCGCCATCGCGCCCGTAGAAGACCGTGTAGCTCTCGATCGTCGCCGGCCCCGCATAATCCTCGACCAGTTCGGGAACGGGGCCGCGCTTTTCCTCGGCTTCGGCCTGATAGTCGAAATCCTGCGGAAAGCGTGCCGCGGCGATCGGCCGGTTGCCCAGCACGATGCAATGATTGTCGGTCGCGAAACCGCCATTGGCGAACAGGAAGCCATAGCGGCCTTCGCGACGCAGCTTGTCGACCATCGAGACGACTGCGTGGCTCATGTAATTGGCGATCGGGCCGCCGCCGAAGGTCAGGCCGCCGAACACGCTGGCGGGCCGGTCCCACGGCCAGCCGAGGATGCGCCGCGCCATCTTCGGCACGCAGGGAAAGCAGCTGTAGAGTTCGACGCAGTCGAAATCCTCGACCGTCATGCCGTTCAGGTCGAGCGTGCGGGCGATCGACGTCTCCATGCTGACGCTATGGTCGTAGCGGTCGCGCGCCAGAATGCTCGCGGGTTCCTTCGCGGCCGCGCCCATGCCCACGTAGACCAGCCGGTCCTCGGCGATGCCGCGCCGCCGTGCCTCGGCAAGGCTGGCGACGAGGAAGCCCGCGCCTTGGTTTACCGACGAATTGGCGACCATCAGCTTCGAATAGGGAAAGGCGATCGGGCGGTTGCGTTCGTTCACATCGAGGATGTCGGCGGGCGAGGCGGGCTTTCTTATCCACGCGCCGGGGTTTTCCGCCGCGACCTCCGAAAAGCGCGACCAGATTTCGGCGCTTTCGAACTGCGCGTCCTCAAGGCTTTCGCCCCACGCCGCGCGCGTCGCATTTTCATAGAGCGGATAGACGTCGACCGGCGCCGACAGGCCGTGCCTCTGGGCGTAGTTGGGCTCGCGCCGCGTCGCCACCTTGCGCACGGCATTATAGCTCTTGTCCTCGCCGCTCGCCGCCTTGGCGGCGCGGCCCGCGGCGGTGCGCAGCGCCTCGCCGCCGACGACGGCCGCCAGCTTGACCTCGCCCGCGCCGATGCGGTTCGCGGCCTCGTTGAGCAGGCGGATCGGCGTGTCGCCGTGCGGCGCCGCCGACTGGTAGTTGATCGCGGGATTGGCGCCGATCGCCGCCGCGAGCGGTTCGCACAGCTTGCCGAGATGATGGAAGCTGATCTGGTCGACGATCGCGAGGCTGTCGATGTCGGCGAGCGGAACGCCGGCGTCCTGCGCCGCGACCTTCAATGCCTCCACCATCAGGCCGAGCGAATCGAGCCCCCCGTCGGGATCGTCGGGGCGGTCGTTAACCTGCCCGACGCCGATGATGACGGGAATGCGCTCGGGATCGGTCATGCTCATCTCAGCGTGCCTTCCACACCGGCTTGCGCTTCTCGGCAAAGGCGCGCGGGCCTTCGCGCGCGTCCTCGCTCGCCATCAGCAGCTTGCGTTCGCGGCTGTTGTCGGCCCAATGCGCATCGTCGCCGGCGATCTGTCCGTCCTGTATCCGGAGCGCGACGCGCTTCGACGCCTGCACCGACAAGGGGGCGTTGCCCGCGATCTTCTCTGCGAGCGCGATCGCGGTCGGCATCAGGTCGGCGAGCGGCACGACGCGGTTGGCGAAACCATAGCGCAGCGCGGTCTCGGCATCGAAGGGATCGCCGGTCAGAAGATGTTCCATCGCCAGCTTCGGCGGCAGCTGCTTGACGATGCGAAAGGCGCCGCCCGCCGCCGCGAACAGCCCGACCTTGACCTCGGGCAGGCCGAACTGCGCATTTTCGGCGGCGACGATCAGGTCGCACATCAGCGCGAGCTCGCAGCCGCCGCCGAAGGCGAAGCCATTGACCGCGCCGATCACCGGTTTCGAGATCGGGTGCGCGGCAAAGCCGCCGAAGCCCCATGCCTGCTGCGCCTTGTCTTCGGGAGCCAGCGCGCCGCCGCGCGACAGGGCGACGAGATCGGCGCCCGCGCAGAATGCCTTGTCGCCCGCGCCGGTGATGATGACGACGCGGATTTCGGGGTCGCTTTCCGCTTCGTCGAGCGCGGTGCCGATGCCGACGTGGACCGCCGCGTTGACGGCGTTGCGCGCCTCGGGCCGGTTGATCGTGACGATCAATATATGACCGTTGCGTGTCGTCAGGACGGCGGGGGCGGCGGTATCGGTCATGCGAATCTCTCCCTTTCGGGCGAGTATCGGCGCGAGTTGACGTTTACGTCAACTGGAAAGGGTGCGATTCTGCAGTGTGTCCCCGCGAAGGCGGGGACCCATCTCCCGCCAGTTCAAAATAGCGCTGCAGGATGATGGGCACCCGCCTTCGCGGGTGCACACGGCTTGTTTATGTTCGGCAGATCAGATCGACTGCCCGGTCTTGGCCCAGTCCGCCAGAAACCCTTCGATGCCCTTTTCGGTCAGGACATGCTTGAACAGTCCCTTGATGACCGACGGCGGCGCGGTCATCACGTCGGCGCCGATCTTCGCGGCTTCGAGCACGTGGATGCCGTGGCGCACGCTGGCGACGAGGATTTCGGTGTCGAAGGCGTAATTGTCGTAGATCAGGCGGATGTCGGCGATCAGCTGCATGCCGTCGAAGCCGTTGTCGTCGTGGCGGCCGACGAAGGGCGAGACGAAGGTCGCCCCCGCCTTTGCCGCGAGCAGCGCCTGCGTCGCCGAGAAGCAGAGGGTGACGTTGACCATCGTCCCGTCGCCGGTCAGCGCCTTGCAGGTCTTGAGCCCGTCGATGGTCAGCGGCACCTTGATGCAGACATTGTCGGCGATCTTGCGGAGGATTTCGGCCTCCTTCATCATCGTTTCATGGTCGAGCGCGACCACCTCGGCCGACACGGGGCCGTCGACGAGGGCGCAGATTTCCTTCGTCACCTCCTTGAAGTCGCGGCCCGACTTGGCGATCAGCGACGGGTTGGTCGTGACGCCGTCGAGCAGGCCGGTCGCGGCGAGTTCCTGAATGGCGTCGATTTCGGCGGTGTCGGCGAAGAATTTCATGGCTCGGATGATCCTGCTGGATGGTGATTCGGGTTTTCCGATCCCCTAGAACCCTTTCCTCGTCATTGCGAGCGAAGCGAAGCAATCCAGGACGGCTTACGCATGCTCTGGATTGCTTCGCTTCGCTCGCAATGACGATGGTGGGAAATTGCTGGCGTTCCATTTTTGTTCCCGCTAAGCGACCTTCATGGCCAAAGCGAAACGCCAATATGTCTGCCAGAATTGCGGCGCCGTCAGTTATCGCTGGCAGGGCCAGTGCGCCGATTGCGGCGAGTGGAACACACTGGTCGAGGAAGCGGCCGAAACCGTCTTTTCCGCGAAGCACGACCTGTCGAAGGGCGGCCGCACGCTCGCGCTCGAAACGCTCGACGAACAGAGCGCGATGCCCGAGCGGATGCTGTGCGGCATCGCCGAGTTCGACCGCGCGCTCGGCGGCGGCTTCGTCGCCGGGTCGGCGACGCTGATCGGCGGCGATCCGGGGATCGGCAAATCGACCTTGCTGCTTCAGGCCGCGGGTCGGATCGCCAAGGCGGGCAAGTCGGTCGTCTATATCAGCGGCGAGGAAGCGGCGGCGCAGGTGCGGCTGCGCGCGCAGCGGCTGGGGCTCGGCGACGCGCCGGTGGCGCTCGCCAGCGCGACTTCGGTGCGCGACATCCTCGCCACGCTGGAGGGGCATGGGGGTGGACGGGGCGCCGATTTCGTCGTCATCGATTCGATCCAGACGATGCACAGCGACCTGATCGACAGCGCGCCGGGTACCGTCAGCCAGGTGCGCGCGAGCGCGCAGGAGCTGATCCGCTATGCCAAGGACAGCGGCGCGGCGATCGTGCTCGTCGGCCATGTGACGAAGGACGGGACGATCGCGGGGCCGCGCGTGCTCGAACATATGGTCGACACCGTGCTGGCGTTCGAGGGCGAGCGCAGCCACCAGTATCGCATCCTGCGCGCGGTCAAGAACCGCTTTGGCGGCACCGACGAGATCGGGGTGTTCGCGATGGGCGAGGAGGGGCTGGGCGAGGTCGCCAACCCGTCGAGCCTGTTCCTGACCGACCGCAGCCGCGACGTGCCGGGGTCGGTGGTATTCCCCGCGCTGGAGGGCACGCGGCCGGTGCTGGTCGAGGTACAGGCGCTGACCGTCCGCCTTGCGAGCGGCGCGACGCCGCGCCGCGCCGTCGTCGGCTGGGACAGCGGGCGGCTCGCGATGGTGCTCGCGGTGCTCGAGGCGCGCTGCGGGCTCCAGATGGGCGCCGCCGAAGTCTATCTGAACATCGCGGGCGGCTATCGCCTCACCGATCCGGCGGCCGACCTCGCGGTGGCGGCGGCGCTGATCTCGGCGTTCAGCGAGCGGCCGGTGCCCGCCGACGCGATCGTCTTCGGCGAACTGTCGCTGTCGGGCGAGGTGCGCCCGGTCGCGCACGACGCGCTGCGCCTGCGCGAGGCGGCGAAGCTCGGCTTTTCAAGCGGCTGGGGGCCAAAGGGGATGAAGGGTGTGAAGGGGATCGGCGTCACCGGCTTCGGCCGGCTCGGCGAACTCGTTGACCTGATGCTCGGGCGTGCCTAGATCGACGGACATCAAGCTATTCCGTTCGCCCTGAGCTTGTCGAAGGGCTGTTCTTTCCGCCGGGAAGGAGAAAAAGGACGGTGCTTCGACAAGCTCAGCACGAACGGTTGTATTTCATGCGTGATTTTTGGATTGCGGTCCGATGGCGAATCTGACGGCCCTCGACATCATCGTGCTGACGCTCGTCGGCGGCGGGGCGGTGCTCGGCTTTTCGCGCGGGCTGGTGCAGGAGGTGACGTCGCTCCTCGCCTGGGTGCTCGCCTTCCTGGCGGTGCGCTTCTTCCATGCGACGCTGACCGGCCTGCTGGGCGCCTATATCGGCGCCCCCGGCGGCGCGGCGATGCTGTCCTTCGTGCTGTTGTTCGGCGGCGTGTTCGCGGTGACGAAATGGGGATCGCGCGCGATGGGGCAGCGCAGCCGCGCCTCGCTGGTCGGCGGTTTCGACCGCGGGCTCGGCGCGGGGTTCGGCGCGGTGAAGGGGCTTTTGCTCGCGACATTGCTCTTCATGGCGGCGACATTGCTCTACGATGTCGGTTACGGCAACGCGGCACGTCCGGGCTGGATGACCGAAAGCCGCACCTATCCCGCGCTGAGCGCGACGAGCGCGGCGCTGAGCAAGGTCATTGCCGACCGCCGCGCCGACGCGCGCGCGGCGGCGGTGCCCGACGCGGCGGAACAGGATGTCGCGGCGCAGGGCGGGGCGGATCGGGCGCGATGAGCGCGCCGCTCTACAATCGCGACATATTGGCGCTGGCCGTCGCCAACGCCGACTATCCGCTGCTGGATGCCGGGCAGCGCGCCTCGCTGCGCGCGCCGCTGTGCGGCAGCCGGATCATCGTCGATGTCGATTCCGACGCCGCCGGGACGGTGCGCGCGGTCGGCCTGCATGTCGAGGCATGCGCGCTGGGGCAGGCATCGGCGGCGCTGCTTGCGCGCCATGCGCCGGGGCGCAGCCTTGCCGACCTGCGCGCCGCGCGCGATGCGATCGCCGGCTGGTTCGCGGGCGAGGGTGCGGCGCCCGACTGGCCGGGGTTCGACCTGCTCGCGCCGGCGCGCGACTATCCGGCGCGGCACGGCGCGATCCTGCTGCCCTTCGATGCCGCGGTCGCGGCGCTCGCGGGCGCCGACGTCGCGGGATGATGCTGCCGCTCCTCTCGGCGGGCGCGGCGGTGACCGAGCGGGTATCCGAAACGCCGACCGACACCTTGCTGTTCGAAGGCGCGATCCTGCTCGGCGTCGCGACGCTGTTCGTGATGCTGTTCCGCCGCCTCGGGCTCGGCGCGGTGCTCGGCTATCTGGTCGCCGGGGCACTCGTCGGCCCTTATGGGCTGGGGCTTGTCGGCGGCGGCGAATCGAAGCTCGCGTTCGCGGAGATCGGCATCGCCTTCCTGCTCTTCCTCGTCGGGCTCGAACTGCATCCGCGGCGGCTGTGGCAGCTTCGCAAGGCGATCTTCGGGCTCGGCCTCGCGCAGGTGGTGGTGACGGGGCTGGTGCTCACCGGACTGATCCTGCTCACGCAGGGCTTCAGCTGGCAGGCGGCGCTGGCGCTCGGCCTGCCGCTCGCGCTCTCGTCAACCGCGCAGGTGCTGCCCAGCCTCAAGAGTTCGGGGCGGATCAACTCGCCCTTCGGCGAAAAGGCCTTTTCGATCCTGTTGTTCCAGGACCTCGCGATCGTGCCGATGATCACCATCGTCGCCGCCCTGTCGCGCGCGCCCGCCAACCCCGCGGCGCCGCCGGGCGGGGTGCTGGCGCTCTATACGGTGCTCGCGATCGTCGGGCTGGTGCTCGCGGGGCGCTTCGTCGTCAATCCGCTGCTGCGTCTCGTCGGCCGCTATGGCGAGCGCGAACTGTTCGTGGTCGTCGGCCTGCTCGTCGTGCTGGCGAGCGCGGCGCTGATGCACAGCCTGCACGTCTCGACCGCGCTCGGTGCCTTCGTCGCGGGCGTGATGCTCGCCGATTCGCCCTATCGGCACGAGATCGAGGCCGATGTCGAGCCGTTCCGCCTGATCCTGCTCGGCCTCTTCTTCCTCGCGGTGGGCATGGTGCTCGACGTCAACGTCGTGCTCGCCGATCCGCTGCGCGTCGTCGGGCTGGCGGCGGGGCTGGTGATCGTCAAGGTGGTGGTGCTGACGCTGCTGGTGCGCGCGGCCGGCAAGTCGTGGCAGGTCGCCTTCGGCCTCGCGCTGCTGCTCAGCCAGGGCGGCGAGTTCGGTTTCCTGCTCTTCACGCAGGCGGCCGATGCGATGCTCATCGCGCCGCAGGCGGCCAGCCTGTTCAGCGCCGTCGTCACGCTGTCGATGGTGACGACGCCCTTCCTGATGCTGTTCGCGCGGAACCTCGAACTGGCGCCGGGGGGCGAAGAGGCCGGTTATGACGGGCCCGAGGCCGCGCCGCGCGGTTCGGCGCTGGTCATCGGCTATGGCCGCTTCGGACAGATCGTCGCGCAGATGCTGCACGCGGTCGACTGCTCGGTGACGCTGATCGACAGGAAGCCGAGCCAGATCGAGCTGTCGGGACGCTTCGACACCAAGGTCTATTTCGGCGACGGGCTGCGGCTCGACCTGCTGCGCCGCGCGGGGGCGGAGGAGGCGCGGCTGATCATCTATTGCATCGACGACCCGTCCGTCGATGCCGCGACGCTGGCGCCGATCGTCGAGGCCTTTCCGCAGGCGCAGGTGCTGACCCGTGTGTTCGACCGCCGCCAGTTGATGGCGATCGACGGCGCGGGGGTTTCCGGGGCGGTGCGCGAGCTGTTCGAAAGCTCGATCGCGCTCGGGCTGATGGCGCTCGGCCGGCTCGGCGTCGACCCGCGCGAGATGGAGGATGTGGAGGCGGCGCTGCGCCAGCTCGACGCCGAGCGGTTGGGCATGCAGATGAGCGAAGGCGACCTCGGCGCCGGGCGTGATTATCGCTTCGTCGCGGGCGGCGGCCGCCAGGCGGCGAGCGTCCTCGAAGCGCTGCGCGAGCGGCGGGCGGCGGCGAAACGCGCACGCGAAGAAGAGGAAAGCGGCGCGGCGGCGTGACTTCAATAACCTCGCAATGACGAGTGTTTTAGGTAGCCTGCTGCCCGTCCAGAAAGGCCGCCACCGCGTCGAGCCCGTAGGCGTCGGTCACGAAGCTTTGCCCGATGCCGCGCGTCAGAATCAGCGGCAGCTTGCCGCCGCGCACTTTCTTGTCGTGCGCCATATGCGCCGCGAGCGCCGCACCGCCGCTGTTGACCCCCGCACTCGTCAGGCTGTGCGGCAGGCCGACGCCGGCGAGATGGTCGCGCACCCGTGCCGCGTCGGCGGCGGAGCAGAGGCCGTGGGCGGCAGAGAATTGATGCGCGAGCACCATCCCCGCCGCGACCGCCTCGCCGTGGAGCAGCCGGTCCGAATAGCCGGTTTCGGCCTCGAGCGCATGGCCGAAGCTGTGGCCGAGGTTGAGCAGCGCGCGCACATCCTGCGTCTCGCGCTCGTCGGCGGCGACGATGCGCGCCTTGGCGGCGACACTGTGCGCGATCGCCCGGTGCCGCGCCTCGCTGTCGCCCGCGAGCAGCGCCGCGCCGTTCGCTTCGCACCAGGCGAAGAAACCGGCGTCGTCGATCAGCCCATATTTGACCACCTCGGCATAGCCCGCGCCCAGCTCGCGCGGCGGCAGCGTCGCCAGCGTCGTCGGGTCGATCACCACCAGCGCCGGCTGGTGGAAGGCGCCGATCAGATTCTTGCCCGCGGCGACGTTGATCGCGGTCTTGCCGCCGACGCTGCTGTCGACCTGCGCCAGCAGGGTCGTCGGCGCCTGGATGAAGGCGCAGCCGCGCTTGACGATGCTGCACGCGAAACCGACGAGGTCGCCGATCACCCCGCCGCCGAGCGCGATCACATGATCGCTGCGTTCGATGCCTTCGCCGATCAGCCATTCGGTAAGGCGCGCAAGGCCGTCCCAGCTCTTGGTGCCCTCGCCCGCGGGCAGCACGAAGGAGGAGAAGGAGATGCCTTCGGCGCCCAGCGACGCGCCGACGCGCGCCAGATAGGAATCGGCGACATGGCTGTCGGTGACGATCATCGTGCGCGGACGTTTCAGCAGCGGTGCGACGTGCGCGCCGATGTCGGCGAGCAGCCCGTCGCCGATCAGGATCGGATAGCTGCGCGCACCCAGTTCGACCGTCAGCTTGTCCATTGCGATAGGGCCTCCAATATCGCGCGCACCGTATGCTCGTGCGGCTTGCTCGCCGAACTGACGCGCAGATGCGCCTCGGCATAGATGGGGTTGCGGACCGCCGCCAGTTCGCGCAGCACCTCGCCGGGATCGCGGTCCTTCAGCAGCGGGCGGTGGCTACGCCGCGCGACGCGCTCGACCAAAGTCGGGATGTCGGCGTCGAGCCAGATGCACAGGCTGTCCTTCAGGATCAGCGCGCGCGTCTCTTCGTTGATGAAGGCGCCGCCGCCGGTTGCCAGCACCAGCGGCCGGCCGGCGAGCAGCCGCGCGATCACGCGCCGTTCGCCGTCGCGGAAATGCGCCTCGCCGAAGCGCGCGAAAATGTCGGAGATCGTCATGCCCGCCGCGCGCTCTATCTCGTCGTCGGCATCGGCGAAGCGCATCTTCAGCCGGTCGGCGAGCCGTCGGCCGATCGTCGACTTGCCCGACCCCATCAGCCCGACGAGCACGATCGAACGCTCGCGGATCGCGGGGGGAACGGCCGGTGCCGGGCTTTTCGGGTTTCGCGTCATGCCGCGCGCGGCTATACCGCCCGCGCCGCGTGGGACAATCATTTTACCGCTCGCGCGGCGCGGTGTTGCCGTTTTGCGTCGCCGCCGGCAAGGATGGGCATGGACTATTGCGTGCGAAGGACGGATCGGGAAAAAGCCGCTGGATCGGGCGACTGGCCATATCGGCCCTGCTGCTCGCGGCCTTCGCACTGCTGCTGCTGGTCCTCGGCCGGCCGATCGAACCGCGGATGATTGAGGTGGACGTGACCGACAAACTGGCCGAAAGCATGGCCCGATGACGCGCAAGCTGCTTGCCCTGACCCTCGGCCTGTCGGGCACCGCGCTCGCCGCGGCGCTGGTGCTGCCCGCGATCGCGCAGGAATCGCTGCTGCCGGAGGGATTCGGCAGCCCCGCCGAAACCCCGGCGCCCCGGCCGACACCGACGCCCTCGACGAGCCCCGCACCGACCCCGTCCGCCCGCCCGGCGCCGCCCACCGGCACCGCCGTGACCCCGCCGCCGGTCGCTCCGACGATCGCCGCGGCCGAACCGGGCGACGCCGCGACGGAGGATGGGACCGAGGAGGAGGCGACGAGCGGCGGGCTGAAATACGACCTGCCACCCGGCGCGCGGCGGCTGCTCACCCGCATCGGCCCGCTGACGCCCGAAACCGGCGGCCTCGCGCCCGACGCCTTCGGGGTGCGCGGCCAATATGCCGCCGCGATCATGCGCGCGACCAGCGGCACGCTCGCGTCGCGCTGGGGGCAGATATTGCTGCGCCGCGCGCTTGCCTCGGCGATCGACACGCCGGAAACGATCAACGGCGCCGACCTGGCGGCGGAGCGCGCCGCGCTGTTGCTGCGGATGGGCGAATCGACGACCGCGCGGCGGATCGTCCAGTCGGTCGATTACGACCGCGCGACCCAGCGGCTGGTCGCGGTCGCGCAGCAGACCTATCTCGCCAATGCCGACCCCGCGGGCCTGTGCGCCTATGTCCCCGCCGGCCTCGCGCACGGCGACGAGCAGGCGTGGCGGCTCGCCGCGGCGATCTGCGCCGGGTTGTCGGGCGAGGCCGGGCCGGCGGGCTGGGCGATCGGGCGGGTGCGGTCGAGCGGCAAGATCGCCAATTTCGACATATTGCTGGCCGAACGCGTGCTCGGCGCGACCGGCGCCGGACGCCGCTCGACGACGATCGAATGGGACAAGGTCGACCGGCTGACGAGTTGGCGCTTCGGCATGGCGACCGCGACCGCGGTGCCCATCCCCGACCCGCTGCGCGCGTCGGCGCCGCCGCAGATGCGCGGCTGGACGGTACTCGCCCCGATGACCGAAATGCCCGACCGCATCGCCGCCGCGCCCTATGCGGCGGCGCGCGGCGTGCTGTCGAGCGACGCCTATGTCTCGCTGCTCAGCGCCGCGGCGGGCGAAGAGGAGCCTTCGGAAGCGCTGGAAGAGCAGACCGACCGGCTTCGCAGCGCCTTCCGCGCCGCGAACGGCGCCGACCGCTATGCCGCGATGCAAGGATTGTGGAGCGCGGGAACCGGCCCGGCGGCGCGCTATGCCGCGATGGTGGCGACCGCGCGCGCGGCGGCGGGTCTGCCGCCCGCGACCGACGTCGGCGACGATCCGTGGCAGCTCGTCGGTTCGATGCTGACGGCGGGTTATGACAATAATGCGATGGCGTGGGTTCCGACCGTGTCGGTCGGCAGCCGCGCCTGGGGCATCCTGGCGGTCGGCTCGCCGCGTCCGCTGAACGGGACGACGGCGGGGGCCATCGGCAATTTCGCGAGCGACGACGACAGCGCCGAGGGGCTGCGCAGCAAGCTGCTGCTCGCGGGGCTTGCCGGGCTCGGCCGCATCGAAGAGGGGCAGGCGGCGTCGGCGGCGAGCGATCTCGGCATCAGCCTGTCGAAGCAGACGCGCTGGACGCGCGCGATCGAGGCGGCGGCGCAGCGGCGCGAACCCGGCATGGTCGCGCTGCTTGCCGCGGCGGGGATGCAGGGCGACTGGTCGAAGATGCCGCCCTATCACCTCTATCATATCGTCCGCGCGCTGCGCGAGGTCGGGCTGGGATCGGAAGCGCGGATGATCGCCGCCGAAGCGCTGGTGCGTGTCTGACGCGGCGCTCATTGACCGCTTCCTCGAGATGATGGCCGCCGAGCGTGGCGCGTCGCGCAACACGCTGGCGGCCTATCGCCGCGACCTGGTGCAGGCGGCGGAATGGGTGCGCGGCCCGCTCGCGGTGGCCGATGCCGCGGCGCTGCGCGGCCTGATGGCAGAGTATCGGACCCTCGCCGCGAGCAGCGCCGCGCGCAAGCTGTCGGCGCTGCGCCAGTTCTTCGCCTTCCTGCTCGACGAGGGCGAGCGGGCGCACAATCCGGCGCTCGACATCGCCCGCCCGGCGACGCGGCGGCCGCTGCCGCGCATCCTGACCCACGACCATGTCGACCGGCTGTTCGCGCAGGCGGGCGAAGAGGCGGACGGCGCGGCGCCGCTGGCGTCGGCGGTGCGGATGCTGCTGCTGCTCGAGCTCCTCTATGGCTCGGGCCTGCGCGCGAGCGAACTGGTGTCGTTACCGCGCCGCGCGGTCGCGGGCGGGCGCGACTATCTGATCGTGCGGGGCAAGGGCGACAAGGACCGGCTGGTGCCGCTGTCGGCGCGCGCGGGCGCGGCGCTGGACCGCTGGCTGCCGCTGGTCGCCGAGGGGAGCCCGTGGCTGTTTCCGTCGGGCAAGGCGCATCTGTCGCGCGTGCGGTTGTTCCAGATGCTGCGCGAACTCGCCGCGCGCGCCGGGGTCGATCCGGCGGCGGTCAGCCCGCATGTGCTGCGCCACGCCTTCGCGACGCACCTGCTCGAAGGCGGGGCCGATCTGCGCGCGCTGCAACTGATGCTGGGCCATGCCGACATCGCGACGACCGAAATCTATACCCATGTCGACAGCCGCCGCCTCGTCGAACTGGTCAACCGCCGTCACCCGCTGGCGCGGATCGACGAATAGAGGGACTGTCCCCGTTTCCGGCAGGCGTTGACCTGAACGCCCCATCCGCCTAGCGAATCCGGCATGACAGCCTTTCTGGACTTCGAAAAACAGGTCGCGGCGCTCGATCGCCAGATTGCCGAACTGCGCGAGATGGGGGACGATCCGTCGCTCGACATCGAAGGCGACATCGCGCGGCTGGAGGCGAAATCCGCGAAGATGCTGCGCGATATCTATGCGAAGCTGACCCCGTGGCAAAAGACGCAGGTCGCGCGCCATCCCGACCGGCCGCATTTCAAACATTATGTCGCGGGTCTGTTCGACGATTGGATGCCGCTCGCCGGCGACCGCAATTTCGGCGACGATCAGGCGATCCTCGGTGGGCTCGCGCGCTTCCGCGGCCGCCGCGTGATGGTGATCGGGCACGAGAAGGGCGACGACATCCCTTCGCGCATGAAGCATAATTTCGGCATGGCGAAGCCGGAGGGCTATCGCAAGGCGATCCGCCTGATGCAGCTTGCCGACCGTTTCGGACTGCCGGTGGTGACGCTGGTCGACACCTCGGGTGCTTTTCCGGGCATCCAGGCCGAAGAACGCGGCCAGGCCGAGGCGATCGCGCGCTCGACCGAACAATGCCTTGCGCTCGGCGTGCCGATGGTCGCGGCGATCGTTGGCGAGGGTGGCTCGGGCGGCGCGATCGCGCTCGCCGCTGCGAACCGGGTGCTGATGTTCGAACATGCGGTCTATTCGGTGATCTCGCCCGAAGGCTGCGCGTCGATCCTGTGGCGCACCGCCGACAAGGCGCCCGACGCCGCCGCGGCGATGAAGATGTCGGCGGAGGACCTGCTCGCGCTGAAGGTGATCGACCGCATCGTCCCCGAACCCGTCGGCGGCGCCCACCGCGCGCCCGAGGTCGCGATCCAGTCGCTCGGCGACGCGATCGCGGGTGAACTCGACGCGCTGTCGGGCCTGCCGCGCGATGCGGTGCTGGCGGCGCGCGAGGAGAAATTCCTCGCGATGGGGCGGGCCTGAAGGGGAACCCGTTCGCTGGCGATGGCGTTCTTCTTCAAACCCGCTCCTCGAACGGAGGGCGGAAAGGAAAGGCGACCATGTCGTTTGCGAGCACGTCCAGCGGGGTCCAGATCTTTCGTTCTTCGTCACCCTGAACTTGTTTCAGGGTCCATGGCCTGCCCTCCGCTGAAAAGCGGCGTAAAGGACAGGTCTGGCCATGGATGCTGAAACAAGTTCAGCATGACGAGCGAGAGAGAAGCATGATTCGCCGGCCATGGTTCGCAAGCGGCGGACAGTGAAAGCAGAGGGAGGCATATGATGGCCCGCAGGACGACGACGATAGCACTCGCGGCGCTGGTTGCAGGCTGCGCCGCGGCCGGAAGCGGCATCGGCTCGCCC
>NZ_BCUA01000012.1 GCF_001591045.1 Sphingopyxis granuli NBRC 100800
GGCTTTCGCCGGGGAACAACTCCCTACTTGCCTGAAGGGTATATATCCCGACCTGATCCGGGGGAAGCAATCCGGGGCGGTCTGCGCGCGCTCCGGATTGCGGCCGCGCCGTCGTCAGGCCCCGGACCCCAGGAAACGGGGGAACAGGATGTCGTTCTCGATATGGATATGGTCGGTCAGATCGGCCGACAGCTTGGCCAGGCCCGCATACAGGGCCCGCCAGGTCCCGCAGCCGCCCTCCGGAATCTGCAGGCCCTGCGTGAGGCCATCGACCGCCCGCAGGAAGGCGCCGTGATCGTCATGCTCGGCCATCATCACCATGATCGGCGTGCCGATTTCGGGACGTCCGCCTTTCTTCATCTGCGGAAAAAGGACCAGTTCCTCCTTCTGCATATGGATGGTCAGCTCGCCGAGCATCTGTTTCAGCAACGCGGCAAGCCCCGCAGGGACCGCCGGGTGGCCCTGATGCGCCTGCTCGACGCGCTGTGCCATCTGGATGAGATCGGGAAGCTCCCGGCTGTGCACGCGGTGATAGCGCTCGATGATATGGTCGACGAGAGCGGGGGTCTCCGCTGCGTCGACCGGGTCGGCCGTTTCGACGGGATTGCTTGCCATATCACGACCTCCATCTGTCGCCGCAAAGATCGGCGGATGCCTCGGAATAAAATAGGTATCTGATATGCGTATTTTGCGACGATGCACGATCGATGTCAAGATAAAGCGGCTCGGTATGGTGCCGCTGCGCGCGATGGCTGCCCGCTGTGTTCCTGAAGGTCAGATCCGGCAGTCGGTCCGCGATGCCGACAGGGCGGCGATGATCGCCTCGCGCTGCGCGGCCGGCAGTTCGGGCCGCCCGACGACGGCGAGTTCGAGCCGCTCGGCATGCCCGGAGATCGGCCGGAAGGTCAGGCCGTCGATCACCAGATGCGCGAGCGACGCGGGCGCGAGGATGACGCCTTCGCCCGCGGCGGCGAGCGCGGCCGCGGTGATGAAGTCGCCCGTGGCCCTGATCCGGGGGCGGCCCTCGGCCTTGCGGAGCAGACGCCGCACGGTCTCGGCGAGTTCGTCCTCGACGTCGAACTGCGGCGTCAGAAAGCATTCGGGCACCAGATCGCCGATAGCGATGCTGTCGTGGCGGGCGAGCGGATGCGTCGTCCCGAGCCCGAGCAGCATCGGCTCGTGGTGACGGGCCAGCACCGCCGCGCCGCGCGGCCACGACGGGCGGGGGCGGACGATCGCGACGTCGATACGGCCTTCGGCCAGCTCGCGAAGCTGCGCGGGCGTTTCGATCAGCCGCGGCTCGATCTCCAGATCGGGAAACGCTGCGCGCAGGCCGCGAACCATGTCGCTCAGCAACGCGGTCATCGCGCCCGAAAAGACATAGCCGATGCGAAGCGGCCCCGTCGCCCCTCGCGCGACATTGCGTCCGAGCTGTTCGGCGCGCAGGAGCCCGGCGAGCGCGTCGCGCGCTTCGTCGTGAAACAGCTCGCCCGCCCGCGTCAGCGTGACCTTGGACCGGCTGCCGCGGTGAAACAGGCGCGCGCCGAGGTTTCCCTCCAGTCGCTGGAGCTGGCGGCTTACGACCGGCTGGGCGATGCCGAGGCGGTCGGCCGCGCGGACGAAACTGCGCTCCTCGGCAATCGCGAGGAAAATTTCGAGCGGGCGGCGGTCGAGCATCTTTCATTCCTGAATGCGATCGAATAATGATTTTAATGACATTGATAGAATGAAAATCGGGCGTCAAGGGACGCCGGAAGGAGTATGTTCGATGGCTGATATCCGACCGTTCGACTGGGAAGACGCTTTGGGGCTCGATGCCCAGCTGGAGGAAGAGGAACGGATGATCCGCGACGCCGCGCGCGCCTTCGCCACCGATCGCCTGCTGCCGCGCGTCGTCGACGCCTTCGCCGAGGAGCGGACCGATCCGGAGATCTTCCGTGAAATGGGCGAGCAGGGGCTGCTCGGCGTGACGGTGCCCGCCGGATATGGTGGCGCCGGCGCCTCCTACGTCAGCTACGGGCTGGTCGCGCGCGAAATCGAACGCATCGATTCGGGCTATCGCTCGATGATGAGCGTCCAGTCGAGCCTCGTCATGTATCCGATCCTCGTCTATGGCAGCGAGGAGCAGCGGCAGCGTTATCTGCCCGGCCTCGCGCGCGGCGAACTGATCGGCTGCTTCGGGCTGACCGAGCCTGACGCGGGGTCCGATCCCGCCGGGATGCGGACGCGCGCGCGCAAGGTCGACGGCGGCTTCCGGCTCAGCGGCAGCAAGACCTGGATTTCGAACGCGCCGATCGCCGACGTCTTCGTCGTCTGGGCGAAGTCCGATGCGCATGGCGGCGCGGTGCGCGGCTTCCTGCTCGAAAAGGGCATGGCCGGCCTCTCGGCGCCGAAGATCGAGGGCAAGCTGTCGCTCCGCGCCTCGATCACCGGCATGGTCCTGATGGACGACGTCTTCGTTCCCGACGATGCGCTCCTCCCCGGCGTTCAGGGGCTCAAGGGGCCCTTCGGCTGTCTCAACCGGGCGCGCTACGGCATTTCGTGGGGCGCGCTGGGGGCGGCCGAATTCTGCTATGCCGCCGCGCGCAATTACGGGCTGGAACGGCACCAGTTCGGGCGGCCGCTCGCCGCGACCCAGCTCTTCCAGAAGAAGCTCGCCGACATGGCGAGCGAGATCGCGCTCGGCCTCCAGGCCAGCCTGCGCGTCGGCCGCCTGCTCGACGAAGGCGGCATGGCTCCCGAAACCATCTCGATCGTCAAACGCAACAATGTCGGCAAAGCACTCGACATAGCCCGCACCGCCCGCGACATGCACGGGGGCAATGGGATCGCCGGCGAATATCATGTCATCCGCCACATGGTGAATCTCGAAACCGTGAACACCTATGAAGGCACGCACGACATGCATGCCCTCATTCTCGGCCGTGCCATAACGGGGATCGCGGCTTTCTGAACCGATGGGCCGGCCACAGCGGCCGGCCCGCGCATGCGGGGCTTCAAGCAGGCCCCTCTGCCTAAAAGAAGGCACCCATCGCCCAGATGCCAGTGTAAGGTTGCGCGGTTTTCCGCCCTTTCCTTCGGCCAGGTTCCGGCGGCCGGCATAGGCCGTTCGGTAATCGCCTTTCGAGTGGACTAGAACCGAACCGATACGCTGAGATCGGGCTCGACGCCCCCGGATATGCAGATTTCATGGGGGCCCGATTCGAGCTTCCAGCCGTGCGTGGTCTCGTCACGGTAGCGCAGATCGTCGAGATCGATGGCCATCGCGATCGTCCGCGTTTCGCCGGGATGGAGGGAAACGCGCTTGAAGGCCTTCAGCGCCTGCGGCCAGCGCTCGACGCTGCCCGGATACCGGACATGGCACAGGATGCTGTCGTCGCCGGGACGGTCGCCGACATTGGCGACGGTGACGGAAACATGCACCGCCCGGTCGGATGCCGAGACGCGCAGGGCGCGGCGGGCGAAACGCGTGTAGCTGAGGCCGTGCCCGAAGGGATAGCGCGGCTCGATCCCGTCGCGCATCAGCTTCGCATAACCGTGCCAATGATCGTAGACGATCCTGTCCGCATCGCGGTCGAAGAAGGGATAATCGGCGGGATCGCGCGCCACCGTGAAGGGAAGGCGACCCGACGGATTGACGTCGCCGAACAGGATATCGGCGAGCGCGGCGCCGCCCTCCATCCCCGAATAGAAGGTCTGGAGGATCGCCCCCGCCTGCGCGCGCCAGCCTTCCACCAGCACCGCCGATCCCGCGACGATCGCGACGACCACGGGCGTTCCGGTCGCGGCGACGGCTTCGATCAGCGCAATCTGCCGCGCGGGCAGGTCGAGCGACAGCCGATCCCCTCCGATCGCCGGGCGCCTGCCGCTTGCATCGCTTTCCTGGCCCAGCGTGATGTCGCCCGGTATATATTCGCCTTCTTCGCGTGCATTGTAGCCTGCGACGATCAGCGCGGCGTCGGCATCGCGCGCCGCCGCGACCGCCGCGTCGATGTCATCCTCGTCGCCGACCGCGATGGCGTCGGCGCCCAGCATCGCGCGCAGCGCCTCGATCGGCGTGACCACATGGGGAGCGCGAACGCGGCTCGACCCCATGTCGCCGGTGTTCTCGAGCGACGCCAGCCGGCCGAGCACGGCGAGACGGCGGACCCGGCTGCGGTCGAGCGGCAGGACGCCGTTGTTCTCGAGCAGCACGATCGACTTCTCCGCCGCCTCGCGTGCCAGCGCGACATGCTCCGCGGACGCGACCAGTTCGGCGGGATAGGCGGTCAGCGGATCGGGCGCGCAGGCGAAGCGATATTGCGTGCGCAGGATGTTGCGGCAGGCGCGGTCGATCACGAAGGGCGCGACATGCCCCGCCTCGACCGCGGCGATCAGCTTTTCGCCCAGAATCTGCGGTTCGGGATTTTCGATGTCGAGCCCCGCCGCGACGGCATAGGGCTTGTAAAGGCCCATCACCCAGTCGGAATGCACGAAGCCCGCGAAACCCCATTCGCCACGCAGGATGTCCGTCAGCAAGCCGTGATGCTGGCCGCAATATTCGCCGTCGAACTTGTTGTAGGCGCTCATCACGCTCGCCACGCCGGCGTCGAGCGCCATCTTGAAATGCGGCAGATAGACTTCGTGAAGCGCACGCTCGCCGACCCGCACATCGACCTTGAACCGTGCGTTCTCCATCGAGTTGAGTGCGAAATGCTTGACCGTCGCCATCACATTCTGGGTCTGGATGCCAAGCCCCAGCGCGCTTCCCATGGCGCCCAGATGGTGCGGGTCCTCGCCATAGGTTTCCTGCGCCCGGCCCCAGGCGGGGTGGCGAAGGATATTGATGCAGACCGCGCCCGAAAGGTCGCAGCCCTGCGCGCGGATTTCCTTCCCCATTGCCTCGCCGATCCGCATTTCGAGGTCGGTGTCGAAGGTCGCGCCGCGCGCCATGGTGCAGGGGAAGCAGGTGCTCTGCCCGCGCGCGACGCCGCGCGGCCCGTCGGTGAACCACAGCGGCGGGACACCGAGGCGTTCGATTCCGCTCCCGGCGCGATAGGGCCGCGCGCCCCATAGCTTGTCGTCGGCGGCGAACTCCCGGAAAAAGCCGCGGCCGGACAGCATGCCGACTTTCTCCGCCAGCGTTGCATGCTCCATGATCGCATCGATCGTCTCGGCGATCCATTCCTCGGAGGCGCCGCGCCGCGGGGAGAAATCATGCTGCTGGTCGGTCATGTCGTCTGTCCATTGTCGGGGGTGGATGAAGCCCGGCCGCGGCGGCGTGCATTACGCCATCCGATCGCCCGGACGAGCCGCGCGTGGGTCCGCGTGTCGAGCGGGTAGAAATAGATGAACAGCCCGGCGCCGACCGCCAGCGCCGCGGGGACGAGCGTTGCCAGTCCGCGGATGCTCGTCAGCGTGTCGGGGGCTTGCGGCGCGTTGGGGACATAGCCGATGACGTCGAGCAATATGCCGATCAGGCCCGTTCCGACGCCGAGCGCGACCTTCTGCGTGAAGGCGAGAAAGCCGACGAGTGCCCCCTCTGCGCGGAGGCCGGTCTGCCATTCGCCTACCTCGACGGTATCGGGCAGCATCGACCAGAAAGTCAGCACGAAGGCTGCGTTCCCGACGCCGCTGAACGCCAGCAAGCCGTAAAGCATCGGCCCCGCCTTCGGCGCGATGGCGAAGATCAGGATGTTGGCGGTCGCACTGATCGCGATGCCGCTCAACCACACCGCGCGCTTGCCGATGCGCTGCGTCACCTTGACCCAGGGGAGCATCGACAGGGCCGCCGCGGCGAGCGAGACCGTCAGGCCGATAGTGATCGTCTCCTCGGATCCCGCATAATATTTCATGTAATAGAGCAGCGCCTTGCCGCCCATCGCATAACCGATCGAGCCGACGAGGGTTGCGCCGAGCAGGAGCAGGAATACGCGGTTCGACCCGACCGCGCGAAGCATCGCGGAAAAGGTCGGATGCGCGTCGGGCGCTTCGCCGATCGTTTCCTGGGTGCGCTTGAAGCAGTTGAGCAGCACCAGCGTGGCGATGAACGCATAGAGCGTTGCGACCCACAGGAAGCCTTCGCGGCCGCCGCCGAAGCGGGCTACGAGCGGCAGCGTCGCCGCAGCGAGGAACAGGCCGGTGATGATCGCGAACAGCATGCGCGCTCCCGCCAGTCGCGACCGGACGAGCGAGTCCGCGCTCATGCGGGCCGACAGGGCGACGAAGGGAATGTTCACGACGGTGTAGACCGTGCGGAACAGGATGTGCGTCGCAAGGCAGAAGAAGGCGAGTGCGTTGCCCGAAAGGCCCAGCGGCAGGAACATGGAGACGAAAGCGAGGGCGAGGAGCGGTGCGCCGAACAGCAGATAGGGGCGATAGCTGCCGAACCGGCTCCGCGTCCGGCTCGCGATCACGCCCATCGCGGGATCGGTAATCCCCTCCCACATGAGCGCCGCCATGATGATCAATCCGCCGACCGAGGCGGAAATGCCAAGGACGTCGGTGTAGAAATAGAGCAAGAACAGCGAGCAGAAGGTGAAATAGAGGTTGAACGCCAGATCGCCCGACCCGTAAGCGACGACCGCGCCGGTGGGCAGGGATGATCGGTCCGCAAGATCCCGGTGTTGCCCCGCTCCAACGCTGCCATCGGCCATCGCTGCTCTCTCCCTTTTATGGGGAGCATCTATCGCACCAGGGTCCGTCTGTCTCTAATTTTTATCCAATCGGATAATTATTTTCCGGATGCTTCTTCGCGCTTTGCGAGGCCGGGAAGGAACAGGGCGATGATCGCGTCGGAATAGGCCTCGATCGTCTCGTTCGAGCATGCGTCGATGCCGTGCGTCAATTTCGCTTCGGCAGCGAGGTTGAAGATCGACTGGGCGGCCCCCGTCAGCGCATAGACCATCAGCGCCGGGTCGACCCGCGGCATCGTGCCGTCGCGCATCAGGATGTCCCATCGTGGGAAGATCCGGTCGTGGCTGGGGCGGATGAAGCTTTCCGATGCCCATGCCAGTCGCTCATTGTCGCGGAAGGATTCCTGAACCATCAGCCGCGCATGCTCGGGGTGCTCGGCGCAATAGCGGACATAGCGCCGCAACGAGATTTCGAAAGCCTTGGCGGGGGGAAGGTCGGCTTCGCCGGGCTCGGGCTCCAATATCTCGCTCATGCGGGTGAAGAGCAGACGAACCGCCTCGCGCCACAATTCGTCCTTTGTGCCGAAATGATATTTGATCAGCCCGTGCTGGACGCCGACGCTTTCGGCTATTTCACGGACTCCGACACCGTCGAAGCCATGGCGGGAGAAAAGCTGCAGGGCTTCTTCGACGATCCGCTGCCGGGTCGCGACTCCGCGATCCTGGGTTTTTCTTTTCCGTCCCGGTTTCGACTGCAACCTGCTTGCCTCAGACCTTGAATCATTATCGTTCGACCGCGCTGCCAATACCAGCGACAATCGGACATAAGCAATAATGGAGAAACGGCTCAGGGGAGGGCTTTGCCGCCCGGAAGCCGATCGGGCTCCTTTTTCCGTCCGAGCGGCTCATATGTCTGACGATATTGCTCGAAGCGCGCGCGCATGGCCTTCACGACCTCGGGATGGCGCGTCGCCAGATTATAATCCTCGCCGGGATCGCTGCGCACGTCGAACAACAGATTGGCACCGATCCGTGCCAGCGGCAGATCATATCCCCGATAATAGCTGCGCGCGACGAATTTCCAGCGATCGGTGCGGATCGCCGCGACCTTCTCGTTGTCGAACAGGGCCAGTGCTTCGTGTGGGCTCGGCGCGCCGTCGAGCAGAACCGCGCTGATATCCTTGCCGTCGAGAACGAGATCCTTCGGCAGCGGTTTGCCGGCGAGTGCGGCGAAGGTCGGCAACAGGTCGAAATTCATCGTGATCGCGCTGCTGCGACTGCCGGCCGGGATGCGGCCGGGGCCCCAGGCGATGAACGGAACGCGATAGCCGCCGTCCCATCCCGCGCCGCCCTTGCGATCGCGCAGTTCGCCGGTCGATCCTTCGAACCATGGTCCATTGTCCGACGTGACGATGACATAGGTATCGTTCTGAAGGTCGAGCCGTTCGATCTGTTCGCGCAGGCGGCCGAGTTCGGCATCGACCTCTTCGACGACGTCGCCATAGTCGCCGGCCGGCGAGTGCCCGGCGTGTTCCTTCGTCGGGTGAAGCGGAATATGCGGCGCGGTCAGCGCGAGCATCAGGAAAAAGGGGCGATCGCGATTGGCGTCGACGAACTCGCCGGCCCGCGCGAAGAATCGCTGCGTCAGGGCCACCATGTCGACGTCTTCCTGGGTGAATTCCACGCCCTCGCCCGCGGTATAGAGCGACAGCGGCTTCATGTCGTGGCTATAGGGAAGGCCGAAGAACAGGTCGAATCCCTGCACGGTCGGCGGCCAATAGGGTGGGGTGTGCCCAAGATGCCATTTGCCGATCAGCGCCGATGCATAGTCGTCGCCGAGCACTTCGGGAATCGTGACCTCTTCGGGCGGCAGGCCGTTCGTGTCGTCCGCCTGGATCACTTGCCACGCCAGCCCGGTGCGGATCGGATAACGCCCGGTCAGCAGGCCGGCGCGCGACGGGGTGCAGATATTCGCCGAGGCATAGGCATCGGTCATCAGCAGCCCGTCGGCGGCAAGCCGGTCGATATTGGGCGTGCGGATCGCGCGCGAGCCATTGGCCCCGATGTCGCCGTACCCGAGATCGTCGGCGAGGACGACGATGAAATTCGGCGGACGGCGCCGCGCGGCGCTGTCCTTCGACCGCGCCAGTGCCAGTGTGGAGACCCCGCCGGCTCCGGCGACGGCAAGGCTGGCGAGCAGGCTGCGGCGATCGAGTTCCATCATCAGAATCTATACTCCACCGTGGCCCCGAACTGCCGCGCCGCGGTCGACGGGAAGAACTGCGATTGCCCGCCGGTGTCGAGAGGCGTGTCGTAGATCAGTTCGACGAAGCTCTTGTCGGTCAGATTCTTGCCCCAGATCCACGCTCGCAGGCGGTCGCCCGGCAATGCGAAGCCGATTTGGGCATCGAGCAGGCCATAAGCCTTCTGCACCGATTTTGGATCGAGGTCGAGCGCGGTGAAGGTGCTGCCGCGATAGGCAAAGGAAAGCTGGCCGAAAACGCTCGCGCCCGCCGCCGAAACCTCGGTTTCGTAACGCGCGGACGCGTTCGCCGTGAACTTGGGCGCCATCGCCAGTTCCTTGCCGGTCAGATCCTGCCGTGCCTGCCCGCCCGAGACGATGCAGCCCTGGGCCACCGTCTGTCCGAAATAACAGGGCGCGCCCGCGAAGTCGGTATATTTCGCCCTGGTATAGGCCGCGCCGCCCATCAGACGCAGGCCCGATCCCATATTGATGTCGACGTCGGCCTCGATCCCGCGCGTGCGCAGCGAGCCGGCATTGATCACGTCGAACACCAGGGTACCGGTGTCCGAAACGCCGATCGCCTGCGCCTGGAAATCGTCGAAATCGGTGCTGAAGAAGGCGATGTTGAAGCGCACCCGGCGATCGAACAACTCGGTCTTGGCGCCGAATTCGTACGACGTCGGAATCTCGGGTTCGACGGTGCGCAGCACGGTCGAGTCCTGCAGCGCATTGAAGCCGCCGCCCTTGAAGCCGCGCGCGACGCTGCCATAGAGCGTCACCTCTTCGGTCGGACGGAATTGCGCCCCCATGCGCCACGTCCATGCGCCGTCGACGCGCTTCATCTTCTGGTCGACATTGGGTCCGAGCAGGATGGTACCCGGATTGGCGAAGCGCCGAAAATGCGTGTTCAGCCGCTCGACCGTGTAGCGCAGTCCGCCGAAGACGTTGAACTGATCGCTCAGATGATAGGTCGCATCGGCGAAGGCGGCGAAATTCTGGGTATCGTTCTCGACGAAGATCGCGCGCGACAACTGGACGCCGGGCGGCAGAGGCTGGTCGAACGTGCCCTGCTGCGAATTGCCGAGTTCATAATCCTGGTTGAAGAGGAACAGGCCGCCGACCCACTCGAACGGCTCGCCGGACGGAGAGATCAGGCGCAGTTCCTGCGTGAACTGGCGCTGACGGCTGTCGCCATTGTTGATGTTGAGAACGGGGGTCGGCCGTTGGTCGGCGTCGTTGTTGTCGGTCGCATCCCACCAGCGCAGGCCGGTGATCGACGTCACCGTGATGCCCCCGGTGCCCTCGATATCGACCTGCACCGATCCGCCATAGGTTTCCTGGCGGATGAACGTGCGGCCGTCGAGCGCAACCTCCCGGTTGTCGGGGCCGGGAACGATGCCCGCGGCGGTCACCCGGTTGCGGATATCGGCATTGTTGCCGAAACTGCGGATCGTCCACATGCAGCAGGCGGCGTCGCGCGACGAATAGTCGCCCGCGACGAGCACGCGGATATTGTCGGCGGGTTCCCACAACAGCTTCGCGCGACCGCCCCACTCGTCGCGATCGTTGAGGCGGCTGTCGTCGAATCGGTTGCGAATATAGCCGTCTCGTTTCGTGCGATAGGCCGATGCGCGAAACGCCAGATTCGAGGTCAGGCCGCCGGTGACCGTTCCGCGCAGCACGAATTCGTCGAACTCGCCGTAGGTCGCCTGGACCTTGCCGCCCCAGCTGTAGCTGGGATCGGTGGTCACGATGTTGAGGACGCCGGCCGAGGCATTCTTGCCGAACAAGGTGCCCTGCGGACCGCGCAGCACTTCAATCCGCTGGATGTCGAACAGGTCGGTCATCCCCGCGCCCTGCCGCCCGATCGGCACACCGTCGATGACGATGCCGACCGAGCCCTCGATCGCCGACGAGAAATTGTTCGTGCCGATGCCGCGGATCGCCAGGCCGGCACCGCGCGGGTTGTTGCTGCCCTGGAATGAGAAGTTCGGGGTCGTCGTCTGCAACTGCGAGATTTCGGTAATGTTCCGGTTGCTCAACTGCTCGCCGCTCAGCACCGCGACCGACAGTGGAACGTCCTGCAACGACTGTTCGCGTTTCTGGGCCGTCACGACGATCTCGTCGCCGGCGACGCTTCCGTTCTCCGAAGCGGACAGGGGAGCGGTGTCCTGCGCATGGGCGCCGCTCGCGAGCAGCGTCGATCCCATCAACGCCACGAATATGCTCTTCATCCGCATCCTCCCATTTATTTATCCACTCGGATAATAATTTGAGCTGGCGAATGTCAAGCATGAATCCGGCATCCCGCCCCGGCCGTGAGCGAAGGGCGGCGAGCAACGAAACATCCGTCGATTGCGGCGAGCCGACGATGGCGTGGGTGCGCCATATCTTCGCCGCAAGGCCGCTGGAAAGCCGTTCACTTCGAAATAGCTGGGCTCAATCTTTTGTTTTAGAATGGAAAATGGCAGGAAATTCCGTTACCGGATGGGTGCGCAGGATCGCATGATATGCCGCCTGCCGTTCGACGGGAGAATCTGCGCAACGGCGCTTGTCTTCGCCCCGACACGCTGGTAGAGGCGCCCCTCGTTGCCGCTTTAGCTCAGTTGGTAGAGCACATCATTCGTAATGATGGGGTCAGGTGTTCGAGTCACCTAAGCGGCACCACAATCTCCATGATCGACGATTTGGTACGGCACGGACGTTATTCGGCGCGCTCCGGCTCGCTGCGGGTCGGAAGCTGCGGGAGCTTTTCGCTGCGATCGCGATAGATCGCCGCGCGGGCGAGCAGGATCAGCGTGACCGGCGTCGTCAGGGTGACGAACAGCGCGATCAATATCTCATGGACGACCGGCCGGCCCTGCGTGATCGAGAAGCACAGCATCGAGCCGAGCAGGATCGCCGCCATGCCCGCGGTCGCGCCCAGCGTCGTGGCGTGGACGCGCGCATAGAAGGTCTTCAGGCGTATCAGGCCGAACGCGCCCACCAGCGTGATGATCGCGCCGCCTAGGACCAGAAGGCCGACGATGATCGCGGCCCAGGTCGGCAGATCGGGTGCCTGCATCATTCGATGACTTCTCCCCGCATCAGGAACTTGCCGAGCGCGACGGTGCCGACGAATCCCAGCAGCGCGATGACCAGCGCCGCCTCGAAATAGAGGGTGCGGCCGGTCTGGATACCATAGGTGAGCAGCAGCAGCATCCCCGTCAGGTAGAGCGTGTCGAGCCCGAGGACCCGATCCTGCGCGCGCGGACCGCGCAGCATGCGAAAGGCGGCGCATCCCATCGCGAGGCCCAGCACGATCTGCGCGGCGGTGATCACCAGCGCCAGGAACAGCGCGTTCATTCGAATATCTCCATCAGAAGCCGCTCGTAACGCTGCCGGATCTGCCGAACCCATTCGGCCTCGTCGACCAGATCGAGGATATGGATCAGGATGACGTGCCGGTTCGCGTCGTGCTGTACCCACAGCGACCCCGGCGTCGCTGTGATGATGAGTGCGAGCACGGCCAGTGCATAGGGGCTGCGCAGCTCGGTCGGCAGTTCGATGAAGTCCGAATGACGGTGCGGCGGGTTGAACAGGATGATCTTCCCCACCGCGATGTTGGAACGGACGATGTCCACCAGCACGATTCCGGCGAGCCGGACCATCGCCCATCCGACCCGCACGCGCGGCGGTTCGGGCTTGAGCGACAGCATCGACCGCGACACGATCAGCGCGACCAGAGCGCCGAGCAGGATGTGCCCGGGCGAGAAGCCGGTCAGCAGCGTCCACATTGCGAACAGCGCGAGCGCCAGCAGCGGGTAGGGGACGAGCCGCCTCATGGCTGCGCGCTCCCCGCCGGAGGCGCGCCGGCGACGGCGGAAAGATAGCCGGCCGGATCGTGCAGCGCGGCCGATGTCGCCTCGAGATAGGCCATGACCGGCCCGGCCCACAGCATCAGCGCCAGACAGACGGCGAGCAGCAGCGCGATGGGCGCGACCTCGACCAGGCTGAGGCGCGACGGGGCGTCCTCGCCCGGCGTCCACAGCAGGTCGATGCCGGCGCGGGTCATCACGATCATCGTCGCGAGGCCGGACACGATGAGCAGTCCGATCAGCGTCCAGTTCATCGGTCCGACCGCACCCGCGCGCAGCAGCGCATCGATGATGGCGAATTTGGCGATGAAACCCGACAGCGGCGGCAACCCGGCGAGCAGCAGCGCGCAGAAGATGAAGCCGCCGCCGAGGATGGCGATCGTGCCGGGAATGACGACGCCCGTCTCGTCCTCCTCTTCCTCGATCGCGCCGACATATTCGTCGTCGAACACGGGCTCGGCGATGCCTTCGATCATGTCGTCCTCGTCGGCGTTGCGTTCGACGGGTTCGATGATGAGGTAGAGCGCGCTGATCGCGAGCGTCGAGCTGACGAGATAGAAGAGCAGCGCGGCGATGAGCGACTGGCCGCCGATGCCGAGCCCGGCGAGCAGCGTGCCCGACGAAACCAGCACATAGTGCCCGACGACCCGCGTGAGCTGGCGGGCGGACAGGATGCCGATGACGCCGAAGGTCATGGTGGCGAGACCGCCATAGAGCAGTCCGTCGTTGGCGAAGCCGGCGACGTCGCCCGATGCTTCGCCGAACAGCAGGAAGGAGAGGCGGAGGATGACGTAGACGCCGACCTTGGTCATGATCGCGAACAGCGCGGCGACCGGCGGCGCTGCGGCGGCATAGGTGCGCGGGAGCCAGAAGCTCAGCGGCCAGACGCCCGCCTTGATCAGAAAGGCGACCCCCAGGATCGCCGCGCCGGCCTCCAGCAGCGCGATGTCGCCGGGGTCGGTGCGCGCGACGCGGGTGGCGATGTCGGCCATGTTGAGCGTGCCGGTGACCGAATAGATCAGCGCCACGCCGATCAGGAAGAGCAGCGAGGCCGCGATGTTGATGGTGATGTAATGCAGGCTAGCGCTGGTTCGCTCGGTCCCCGCGCCGTGCAGAATCAGGCCATAGGAGGCGGCGAGCAGCACTTCGAAGAAGACGAAGAGGTTGAAGATGTCGCCGGTCAGGAACGCGCCGTTCACACCCATCAGCAACAGCAGGAACAGCGCGTGGAAGCGCGGTCCCGACCGGTCCCAGCGCGCCAGCGCATAGAATAGCGAGGTGAAGCCGAGCACGTTGGCGAGCAGGAGCATCGTCGCCGACAGGCGGTCGACCACCAGCACGATTCCGAAGGGCGCCGCCCAGTTGCCGAGCAGATAGACATGGGGGCTGTCGGTGCCCGCATTGCCCGCGTCGCTGGTGAACCACAGCAGCGCCGCGGCATTGGCGATCAGCAGCGCGGATGCGATCAGGCTCAGCCACCGTTTCAGGACGCGCCGCCGCTCGTCGAAGGCGAGCATCAGCGCGCTGGCCAGCAACGGCAGCAGGATCGGCGTGATGATCAGGTGATGGAGCCAGCCGGTCATGCTTCGCCGTCCTCGCCATCGACATGGTCGGTGCCGGTCAGGCCGCGCGAGGCGAGGAGCACCACCAGCAGCAGCGCGGTCGTCGCGAACGAGATGACGATCGCCGTCAGCACCAGCGCCTGCGGCAGCGGATCGGCGTAGAGCGCGGGATCGGCGGATGTCGGATCCTTGCCGATGATCGGCGGCGCGTCGCTGCGCAGCCGACCGGCCGCCACGATGAACAGGTTGACCGCATAGGAAAGGAGCGACAGGCCGAGGATCACCTGAAAGGTGCGCGGCCGGAACAGCAGCCACAGGCCCGACGCCGTCAGCACCCCGATGGCGAGCGAAAGGAGGATTTCCATCAGGCGCCTCCCCCCGTGCCCGGCTCGGCCGCCGCGGGCTGAACCGGCTTGCGCGCGCGCGGCGAACGGATCGACTGGTGCGCGATGGCGATCAGCATCAGCAGCGTGGTGCCGACGACCACCGCGAACACGCCGATATCGAACAGCAACGCGCTCGCCAGCGGAATATCGCCGATCAGCGGCAGCGTCAGATAGCGCGAATGGCTGGTCAGGAAGGGGTAGCCGAACAACCAGGCGGCAAGGCCGGTCGCAACCGCGCAGACCAGTCCGGCGCTGATCCAGCGCACCGGCTGGACGCTCAGGCTCGCTTCGACCAGTCGCGTGCCGTTCGCCATGTAGAGGAGGAGGAAGGCGATCGACGTGGCGATGCCCGCGGCGAAGCCGCCGCCGGGCAGGTCGTGGCCGCGCATCAGCAGATAGAGGGCAAAGGTCAGGACGACCGGGAACAGCCATTGCATGATGATGCGCGGGACGAAGAGATAATGGACGAGCGTATCGCCCATCGCATGATCCTTGCTCGCTTCGTCGAACGCATTCTGCCGCCGCTGCTGGTCGGGTATCTCGATGCTTTCCGGCGCGGGACGGAACCGGCGCAGCAGGGTGAAGACGGTCAGCGCGACGATGGACAGGACGGTGATCTCTCCCAGCGTGTCGAACCCGCGGAAATCGACGAGGATGACGTTGACAACATTGGTTCCGCCGCCACCCGAATAGGCGTTCTCGACGAAATAGCGCGAGATGCTGTCCGGCATCGGGCGGGTCATCATCGCATAGGCAAGCGCGGCCGCGCCCGTCCCGCCGGCGATCGCGAGCAGCAGGTCGCCGCCGCGCCGGATCAGGACCATCGGCGGCTTGCGTTCTTCGGGCCATATGGCGGGGCGGCGCTGCGGCAGCCAGCGCAAGCTGAGCAGAAGCAGGACGAGGGTGACGATCTCGACGAGCAGTTGCGTCAGCCCGAGGTCGGGCGCCGACAGCCAGATGAAACTGATGCAGACGGCAAGCCCGGCCGCCCCGACCAGGACGAGCGCGACCAGCCGATGGAATTTCGCCTGCCACGCTGCCGCGATGGCGCAGGCGCCGCCGCACAGCCACAGCAGCCCGAAGACCGGATCGATCAGCGTATCCTGCAGCGGCCCCCGGCTATAGCCGAGCCGCAGGAAGGGAAGGGTGCCGAGCAGCAGCGCGGTGACGACGATCAACCGCAGCTGTACCTGCAGGCGCCGGGTGCCGAGCCGCTCGTGCAGGCCGCGCGCCGCATTGACGATCGCCGCGAGCACCGCCTCGAAGGTCCGGCGTCCCTTCAGCCGGCCGATCAGCGGCGATCGCTCGACGGCGTTCAGCCGCTCGCGGAACAGTATATAGAGCGCCGTACCGGCGATCAGCGCGATGAAGCTCATCGCCAGCGGCAGGGTGAACCCGTGCCATATCGCCAGGCTGTAGGTCGGCGTTTGGTCCCCCAGCACCGACTGGACGGCGCTGGCGAGAAACGGCCCGATGGTGAGCGCCGGGACGATCCCGACGAGCAGGCAAGCGAGCACCAGTATCTCGATCGGCAGGCGTATCCAGTGCGGCGCTTCGGCCGGTTGGTGCGGCAGGTCGACCGGCGGCGGTCCGAAGAAGGTCTGGTGGATGAAGCGCACCGAATAGAAGACGCTGAACGCGCTGGCCAGCGTCGCGAGATAGGGCAGCGCCACGTCGATGATCGTGCCGCTGTGCGCTTCGAGCGCTTCGGCGAGGAACATCTCCTTCGACAGGAAGCCGTTGAGCAGCGGTACGCCCGCCATCGCCGCCGCCGCGACCATCGCGAGCGTGGCGGTGATCGGCATGAAGCGGACGAGGCCGCTCAGCCGGCGCAGGTCGCGCGTTCCCGTTTCATGGTCGATGATCCCGGTGGCCATGAACAACGACGCCTTGAAGGTGGCGTGATTGACGGTGTGAAAGATCGCCGCCACCGCCGCGAGCGGACTGCCCAGACCCAGCAGCAGCGTGATGAGGCCGAGGTGGCTGATCGTCGAATAGGCGAGCAGGCCCTTCAGATCCTGCTGGAATATCGCCGCCCAGGCGCCGACCAGCAGCGTCGCGAGGCCGGTCGTGGTGACGATCAGATACCAGCTGTCGGTGCCCGAGAGGACCGGCCAGAGCAGGGTGAGCAGAAAGATGCCCGCCTTCACCATCGTCGCCGAATGCAGATAGGCGGATACGGGCGTCGGGGCGGCCATGGCATGCGGCAGCCAGAAGTGGAAAGGGACCTGCGCGCTCTTGGTGAACGCGCCGATCAGGATCAGGATCAGGGCCGGAAGATAGGCCTTGTCGGCGTGGATGGCATCGCGCGCCGCAAGCACCGCATCGACGTCGTAGCTTCCCGCCATCCGCCCGAGCAGCAGCAGCCCGACGAGCAGGCACACGCCGCCCGCGCCGGTGACGATCAGCGCCATGCGCGCGCCGTCGCGCGCGCTTTGATTATGGTGCCAATATCCGATCAGCAGGAAGGAAAAGAGGCTGGTCAATTCCCAGAAGAAGGCGATCTGGATCAGGTTGCCCGACAGGACGATGCCGAGCATCGACCCCATGAACGCCTGGAGGAAGGCGAAGAAGCGCGGTACCGGATCGTCCGGCGACATGTAGTAGCGCGCATAGAGGATGACGAGCGCCCCGATGCCGAGGACGAGCGTCGCGAACAGCCAGGTGAAGCCGTCGAGCCGAAGCGTCAGGTTGAGCCCGAGCGTCGGCAGCCACGCCAGTTCGTGGCGCACGACCTCGCCGCGCTCAACGAGCGGATAATAGGCCGCGATGATCATGGCGCCGGCAAGCGCGATCACCCCCGCCAGCGTCGAGGCGAGGTTCCGGCCGCGGGCCGGCAGGAATGCCGCGATCGCGCTGCCCAGAAATGGAAGCGCGACGACGGCCAGGAGGAAGCGGGGGTCGTGCATAAGGTAGGGGGAAGATCTCCATCGCCTGGTGCGCTGCCCGAGGGCGTCCCCCCTTATGGTAGACGTTGGCGCGGCGGAGCAAGGCGTGAGTTGAGTTTTTTGCGGTGCGGGTGATCGGGCGCGGCGGCGCCGACGCGTCTAACCGGCCCCCGCCGCGCCCGGAACGATCAGGAGATCGCCTTCGAGCGTATCGAGCAGCCGCTTGTCCATGCTGCCGATGAACGCGTCGAACAGGATGCCGTGCCCCTGGCTCCCGACGACGGTCAGGTCGCCGTGATGGTCCTCGACATGGTCGCTGATCAGCATTTCGGGCGTGCCGCGTTCGACGACGACGTCCAGCCGTTCGAGCAGCGCGGCGTCGATGCGGCTCTCGGCTCGCAGCATCGCCCTCGCTTCGTCGGCCTTGGCTCGCGATTCCGACGTGAAGTCGCGGTCGGTGAGATAGCCGGTGTAGGGCACGTCATATCCATGAAAAAGGGTCAGCGCTGCTGCGGGAAAAAAGGCCGAAGCGACGAGCGTCGCCTGGAGCGCGGCTTCGGAAAAATCGGTGGCGATCACGATCCGGCGATAGGGTCCGGCCGGGCGGTCGCGCACGACCAGCACCGGCACCGCAGCCCGGCGCACGAGGCGGCTGACGGTGTTGCCCAGGATCATCCGCCCCAGCGTCTCGTCGCGCGCGATGCCGGTGACGATCAGGTCGCAATGTTCATGTTCGGCGATCTCGACCAGCTTCGTGGCGGGATCGCCGGTTTCGACCACCACGCCGATATCGTCCGCGACGCTGGCGACATCGCGCGCCAGGCGCCAGTGCATCCGCTCGGCGGGCGTCGCCTGCCGGCGCCAGGAGGAGGGACGGGGGTCGAGAAGGTCCGCGGGTTCGGGTTCGATCACCGTCGCGGCGGTAAGCTCCGCGCCCCATTCGCCCGCCAACTGCACGGCGCGGTCCAGCGCGCGGTCGCAGCGACAGCTGAGGTCGGTGGCAAGGAGAATGTGGCGGGGCGTGGTGTCGGTCATGGTCATTCCCGGATTTGCAGTCGCGTCATTGCAACAGGAGACGGCCGTGGCGGCGCTGGGATCGCCCGGCGTCGAAAGGGACGGCATAGGCGAACCATGTCTCCTTCATACAATAACGACCGGGATTTCAACCGGAAATCCGACACGCCTGCGCGCGACAAGCCTGTGTCTTCGCAGGCCATAGAGCATCGAACCCGTATCTGCCTCACCGGATTTGGGACGATGCGGATCAACGCACGGCGTTCTAGCCGTGCAGGCTCATCAGCGAATCCATCAGCCCGTCGTCGGCGCTCGAGCAGACGCCGAGGACGAGCGCCTCCTCGCAACCTTCACCGACGACATAGGCATGCCCCATCGTCGAATCGATATAGATGCCCTGACCCTGTTCGAGCGTGACCGGATCGTAGAATTCGCTGTGCACCTCGATCCGCCCCTCGATGACGAAGATGAACTCCTCCCCCTGATGGCGGACGAGTTCGCCGAACTCGCTGGCGCTGCGCGCGCGGATGCGGGTGATGATGGGGAGCATCCGCTTTTGCCGCAGATCGGTGCAAAGATAGTGATAATCGTAATTGTCGGTCGTGACGCGCACCGCCTTTTCCTTCGTGCCGATGCTGCGGCGGCCCGTGACGCGCGGCGCGCTCTCTTCCTCGCCCTCGGCGAAAAGATCCGACATGCGGATGTTGAGTCGCTGGCTGAGCTGCTGAAGCTTGTCATAGCTCAAGGTCAGCCGGTCGTGCTCGACCTTCGACAGCGTCGACACGGGGATACCTGATTTCGCGCTCATTTCCTTGAGCGTCCAGCCGTTTCGCGAGCGAATTCCGCGCATCACCGCGCCGAGCGTCGGCGGGTTCGAACGGTCCGCCATCAGTTTTTCCATTCCATGTTTGACAATTTTCCAATCAGGATCATTATGTCCCCAATGGGCCAGTAGGTGTTGGCTCCTTGGTAAGGGGTCGCGCGGCTCGCTGCAAGGTTTCAGAGGGCGCGCCAAAAAAAGGGGGAAAGCGATGCGTTTCATCCGAAAGGCCATGATCGGGCTCGCCGCGCTCGCCGCAGTGCCGCTCGCCGCACAGGGGCCGGTCCCGGCGCCGACCGTCAAGAAGGTCGAGGCGGTGCCGCTGCCGGCGGCGAAGCCCGCGCAGGCGGCTACGCTCAGTCCGGCCGATCTCGAAGCCTTCCTTGACGGCTTCCTGCCCTACGCGCTCGAACGCGCGCGCATTCCGGGCGCGGTGGTTGTGGTCGTGCGCGGCGATCAGGTCGTGCTCGAAAAGGGCTATGGCTATGCCGACGTCGCCAAGCGCAAGCCCGTCCTGCCGGAGACAACGCTTTTCCGACCGGGATCGGTGTCGAAGCTCTTCACCTGGACCGCGGTGATGCAGCAGGTCGAGGCGGGCAAGCTCGACCTCGACAAGGATGTGAACGCCTATCTCGACTTCAGGATTCCGCCCTTCGAGGGCAAGCCGATCACGCTGCGCAACATCATGACGCATACGGCGGGCTTCGAGGAATCGGTCCGCCATCTGATCAGCAACGATCCGAAAGCGGTGATGACGCTCAAGCGGCAGATGCCGCTCGCGCTGCCGCAACGCGTCTTCGCGCCCGGCACGACGCCCGCCTATTCGAACTATGCCACCGCGCTCGCGGGCTATATCGTCGAGCGCGTCAGCGGCGAGCCGTTCGACGATTATATCGACAACCATATCTTCAGGCCGCTCGGCATGACGCATGCGACGTTCCGCCAGCCGCTTCCGAAGGCGCTCGCGCCCGACATGGCGGGCGGCTATCCCGACGTCACGCAAAAGGCGCGGCCGTTCGAGATGGTCATTCCGGCGCCGGCGGGCAGCCTGTCGGCGAGCGGCGCCGACATGGGCAAGTTCATGATCGCGCACCTCAATGACGGCGCGGGTCTGCTGAAGCCCGAAACCGCGAAGATGATGCACGATTTCAAGGCGCCCGGTGTCGGCCCGCTCAACAGCATGGCGCTCGGCTTCTACGAACAATGGGTCAACGGTCACCGTGCGATCGCGCATGGCGGCGATACCGTCTGGTTCCATTCCTATCTGTGGCTGTTCCCCGATGCCGACATCGGCGTCTTCATTTCGATGAACAGCCCGGGCAAGGAAGGCGCGGCGGGCGCGATCCGCAGCGCGCTGTTCCATAAATTCGCCGATCGCTACCTGCCGGGCGCGGAGAAGCCGGGGCAGGTCGACGCGAAGACCGCGCGGCAGCATGCGGAGATGATGGTCGGCCATTATGTCAGCAGCCGCGGTTCCTTCACCAATTTCATGAGCCTGTTCGGCCTGCTCGGCCAGCCCGCCGTGTCACTGACCGAGGATGGAAAGATCACGGTGCCGGGGCTCGACGGCCTGAGTGCCGGCGCGCGCGACTGGGTCGAGGTCGAGCCTTTCGTGTGGCGCGACACGAACACGGGCGAACGTCTCGCCGCAGAGGTGAAGGACGGCCGCGTCGTGCGCTGGAGCCTCGATGCCGGATCGCCCTTCATGGTGTTCGAGCCCGCACCCGCCGGCGTCAACGCGGCATGGCTCAACCCGGCGCTCATCTTCGCGCTCGGCATCACGCTGCTTGCGGCGTTCGCCTGGCCGGTGCGCGCGTTGGTCCGGCGCAGCTTCGCCGCGAATTTCGTGCTCGAAGGCAAAGCGCTGCGCGCCTATCGCCTGTCGCGCGTCTTCGCGTGGCTGGTGCTGGCCGCGGTCATCGGCTGGGCGGGGCTCGTTGCCGTCTTCTCGGCCGATATCGGCAGCATCGGCGGCCCGCTCGACTGGTTGATCCACCTGCTGCGCATCCTGACGCCGGTCGCCGCCTTCGGCCTGCTGGCGGCGGCGGCGTGGCACCTGTGGCTCAGCATCCAGGGCAAGCGCCGCTGGACGATGAAGCTCGGCGCGGTGCTGCTGGTCCTCGCGGGGCTGGTCCTCGCCTGGGTGACGCTCGCCTTCCATCTCTATGGCTTCGGGATGGTCTATTGATGGCGACGCAGCCTGCACCCACCCTGGCGCTCGACCTGCGGGTCGAGCGCTTTCCCTATCACCAGCCGTTCCGCATTTCGGGCCATGTCTTCACCGAGACCGCGCTGCTCGTCGCCGAACTGTCGGACGGGACGCATGTCGGGCGCGGCGAGGGTGCCGGCGTCTATTATCTGGGCGACGACATCGATCATATGCTTGGCGAGGCGATGCGCGCGCGCGAGGCGATCGAGGGTGGCGCGACGCGCGGCGACCTGCAGCATCTCCTGCCGCCGGGCGGTGCGCGCAACGCGCTCGACTGCGCCTTCTGGGACCTGGAGGCGAAGCAGCAGAGCCGGCCGGTCTGGGACCTCGCCGGCCTCGACCCGCCGAAGGCGCTGCGCTCGACCCTGACGCTCGGCGCCGACGATCCGGAGGTCATGGCAAAGGCGGCGCTGGCAATCGACGCGCAGGCGCCGGTGAAGGTCAAGCTGACCGGCGATCTGGCCGACGATATCGCGCGCGTCTCCGCGATCCGCGCCGCGCGTCCCGACGCCTGGATCGGTGTCGATGCGAACCAGGGCTATGACATCCGGACGCTCGCCGACCTGTTGCCGGTGCTTGTCGAGATGCGCGTCGCGCAACTCGAACAGCCGCTGCCGCGCGGACGCGAGGCCGATCTCGACGGTATCAAGCGGCCGCTCCCCTTCGTCGCCGACGAAAGCGCGCTGTCGCTCGCCGACACCGCGTCGCTCGTCGGGCGTTTCGACGTCGTGAACATCAAGCTCGACAAGTGCGGCGGGCTGACCGAAGGGCTTGCGATCGCGCGGCAGGCGCGGACGCTCGGCCTCGACGTGATGGTCGGCAACATGATGGGCACCAGCCTGTCGATGGCGCCCGCCTACCTCGTCGGGCAGCTTTGCGACATCGTCGACCTCGACGGGCCGACCTTCCTCGCGCGCGACCGCGATCCCGGCGTCGAATATCGCGGCGGCATGATCCATTGTCCCGCCGGCATTTGGGGTGGCTGACAAATTTATGTCCTAAACGGGTTGACAATTTTCTGATTAGGACAATAGTCTAGAAATCGAAATTTCCTGGGTGGAGGATGGAATGACGCGATCATTCCGGGTAACGCGCCGCGCGGCCATCGCGGGCGCGGTCGGTGCCGCTTTGTCCGCGCCGATGATCAACAGGGGCACCTATGCCTTCGCGGCCGATCCGGCGCGCGCCTATTCGCGCCGTGCGGTCGACCTCGTCGCTTCGTCGCTGGTCATCGACATGCTGGCGCCGCTCAAGATCACGACCTCGCCCGCCTATGTCGCGCATCGCCTGACCGATGCCGAAGCCGCCGAATTTCGCGCCAGCGGCATCACCGGCTTTCACAACGCCTATGGCCTTGGCGGCCCCGGCGCGAAGGCGCAGGCGCTCGAATATATGGCCGGCTGGCAGGGTTTCGTCGGGCGCAACAGTCACGTCTTCACGCTCGTCGACACCGCCGACGATCTCGACCGGGCGAAGAGGGACGGCAAATGCGCCGTCATCATGGGCATCCAGAACGCCGACCAGTTCGAGGCGGTCGAGGATGTCGCGACCTTCCGCCGCCTCGGCCTGCGCTGCGCGCAGCTCACCTACAACAGCCAGAACGTGATCGGGTCGGGCAGCACCGATCGCGTCGACGGCGGCGTCAGCGACTATGGCGCGGCGATCATCGCGGCGATGGAGACGGAGCGCATGCTCGTCGACGTGTCGCATTGCGGCGACCGGACGACCCTCGACGCGATTGCGATCGCGCGGGGGCCGATCGCGATCACCCACAGCAATGCCCGCGCGATCGCCGGCCATCCGCGCGCCAAGGCCGACGAGGCGATCCGCGCGCTCGCGGCGAAGGGCGGGGTGATGGGGATCACCGGCGTGCGGATGTTCGTGCGCGCGACCGACCCGACCGACGTCGGGCATATGGCGGACCATGTCGACCATGTCGCGAAGCTGGCCGGGGTCGAGCATGTCGGCATCGGATCGGACGCCGACCTCAACGGCTATGACGACATGAAGCCCGACGAATATGCGCTGCTGAAGGCGGGCTACAAGGGCAGCTACGCCTTTCGCGACAAGATCGACATCGACGGGTTCGACCATCCGCGCAAGGTCTTCGACCTGACCGAGGAACTGATCCGCCGGGGCTATTCCAACGACAACATCGGGGCCGTGCTCGGGGGCAACTTTCGCCGCCTGCTCGCCCAAGTCTGGGGGTAAGACAATGAAAAAGAGGCATTTTGTTGCGGCCAGCCTGATCGCTCTGACGACCGCTTTCCCTGCGCACGCGCAGGAGGCAGCGGCGACCGGAAGCAGCGGCGAGATCGTCGTCACCGCACAGAAGCGCGTGCAGAACGTGCAGGACGTGCCGATCGCGATCAGCGTCGTCGCGGGCGAGGAACTGCAGGAGCAGGGCTCGGCCTCGCTCGTCGACTATGCGGGCTATGTTCCCGGGATGAACGTCAGCAACAGCGGCACGCCCGGCCAGACGACGATCACCCTGCGCGGCGTCGCGCCGCTCAACGCGGGTCAGACCGTCGGCATCTATCTCGACGACGCGCCGGTCGGATCGAGCGCGCTCTACAACCGCGCCGGGCAGTTCACGATCGACCTGATGCCATATGACCTCGAACGCATCGAGGTGCTCAAGGGGCCGCAGGGGACGCTCTACGGCGCGAGCTCGATCGGCGGGCTCGTCAAATATGTCACCGTCCAGCCGGACACGCGGGCGTTCCGCGTGCGCGCCGGGATCGAAGGCTTTGGCATCAAGGGCGGCGACGGTCTCGGCTGGGGCGGGCAGGCGTTCGTCAACATCCCGGTCGTCGAGGACCAGCTGGCGGTCACCGGCAGCTTCGCCTGGCGCAGCACCCCGGGATGGGTCGGCAGCGTCAACAATGCCGCGCTGAAGGATCAGAATGATTATGAGCAGCGCGGCGGCCGCGTCGCGCTGTTGTGGCAGCCGGCGGCCGAACTCAGCGTGAAGCTGGCGGGCATCTGGCAATCGCTCGATTCCGAGGGCAACGGGATTTATGCCGCCGACCTCACCGGCGTGCGGCTCGGCGACGGGCGCTCGTACAACAATTACGTCCCCGAATCCTACGACATCGACCTCGATTATTATTCGGCGACGATCGACTATGATTTCGGCGCCGCGACGCTGACCTCGGCGACGACCTACAGCAAGACGCAGAGCCGCCAGCTTCAGGACGCGAGCTATGCCTTCGGCGTGCTCTTCCCGTTCATCACCGATCCGCCGATCGACGCCGGCATCACGCCTTTCTATCTCGACCTCGGGCTCCGCAAATGGACCCAGGAACTGCGGCTCGCCTCGCCGAGCGGCGGCCGCTTCGAATGGATGATCGGCGGCTTCTACACCGACGAGAAAACCAGCAATGCGCAGCTCGTGCATTCCTATGACATGGACGGCAATCTGATCGCTTCGCTCGATCCGCTCGCGACCGTGGGCCTGCCCGCGACCTACAAGGAATATGCGGTCTTCGGGAACGGCACCTTCAAGTTCAGCGACCGGTTCGAAATCACCGCCGGGTTGCGCTGGGCGCGCAACGAGCAGACCTTCCGCCAGATCAGTTCGGGCGCGATCGTCCCGTCCGCCGACGATCCGGGCACCTCGGCCGAGAGCGTGTGGACCTTCTCGGTCAGCCCGCAGTTCCACATCACCCCGGATGCGATGCTCTATGCGCGCGTCGCGACCGGCTATCGCCCCGGCGGCCCGAACGTCATCGTCCCCAACGTCCCGCCGAGCGTCGATGCCGACCGCATGACCAATTACGAGGTCGGGCTGAAGGCCGACCTAGCCGACCGGGCGGTGACGATCGACGTCGCGGGGTTCTGGATGGACTGGACCGACATCCAGGTCACGCGCGCCTTCGGCGGCGTGTCGGGCGGCGCGAACGGCGGCAAGGCGACCAGCAAGGGTTTCGAAGGCAATATCGCGTTCCGTCCCGTGCCGGGGCTGACGATCACCGCGACGGGCAGCTACACGGACGCCGGGCTCAGCGAGGATGTGCCCGAGATCAGCGGCGTCGACGGCGACCGCCTGCCCGCGGTGCCCAGGTTCAGCGGCGCGCTGCGCGCCGACTATGAATTCGGGCTCGGCGGCGGCACGCGGGGCAGCTTCGGCGCGGGCATCCGCCATGCGAGCAGCCGACTCTCGCTGGTCGAGAGCGACCCGCTCGTCGCGCGCGCCAGACCCTATACGTCGGTCGATCTCAACGCGTCGCTGGTGTTCGACGACCACTGGACGCTGCGGGCCTATGCGCGCAATCTGCTCGACAACAAGGGCGAGATGGCGCGCACGACGATGGCCGACGGACTCAACCGGCCGAGTTTCCTCGCCATCTCGCCGTTGCAGCCCCGGACGATCGGCGTCGCGCTCGACATGGCCTTTTGACGCGAACGGAGTGAAAAAGATGAATGCCCCCCTCGGCAGGCTGGCCGACAGCCTGACACTGCCGCAACCCTATCTCCTGTTCCTCGGCGATACGACCGAGGCGGGCTACGCCAAGACCGCCTTCGGCCTCGCCGACTGGGCCGCGGACCGCTGCGTCGGCGAATGGTCGGCGCCCGGCTGCACGGTCAGCACCGGCCTGCCGCGCCTGTCGCCCGCCGATGCCCGCGCGGCCGGGGCCCGGTCGCTGGTGATCGGCGTTGCGAACCAGGGGGGCGTCATCGGCGATACGTGGGTGGCGGTGCTGGTCGACGCGATGGAGGCCGGGCTCGACATCGTCAGCGGCCTGCACACCAGGCTGACGAGCGTTCCCGCGCTCGTCGAGGCCGCCCGGCGGACCGGGCGGCGGCTGATCGACGTCCGCACCCCGCCGCCGACGATCCCCATCGGCAACGGGCGCAAGCGCAGCGGCAAGCGGCTGCTCACCGTCGGCACCGATTGCGCGCTCGGCAAGAAATATACTGCGCTGGCGCTGCATCGGGCGTTTCGCGAACGCGGCATCGACGCCGACTTTCGCGCGACCGGCCAGACCGGCATCATGATCGCCGGCGGCGGCGTGCCGATGGACGCGGTGGTTTCGGATTTCGAGGCCGGGGCGGCGGAAATGCTCAGCCCCGACGCGCCCGACGACCATTGGGACCTGATCGAGGGGCAGGGATCGATCTTCAACCCCGCCTATGCCGCGGTGTCGCTCGGCCTGCTGCACGGCAGCCAGCCCGACGTGTTCGTCGTCTGCCACGACCCGACCCGCAAGGTGATCCTGGGAATGGAGAATTTCGCCCTGCCGAGCATCGAGGAGGTGATCGACCTGACAGTCCGGCTCGGCAGCCGCACCAATCCCGCGATCCGCTGCGGCGGTGTCAGCCTCAACACCTCGATCTTCGACGCCGACGGCGCCGAAGCGCTGATGGCGGCCGAGCGCAACCGGCTCGGGTTGCCGGTCGCCGACCCGATCCGCGGCGGTCCGGGCTTCGCCGCGCTCGTGGACGCCATTCTCGCATGACGGCGGGCGCGGCGAACCCCAACCGGTTCCAGCGCTTCCTGCTCCCCGGCTTCGCGCTGAAAGCCGTCATCATCGGCGGCGGCTATGCGACGGGGCGCGAGCTTGCCGAATATTTCGTGCCCTCGGGGCCGTGGGGCGGGCTCGCCGCAATGCTGCTCGCGACCGGCATCTGGAGCGTCGTCGCCGTCTTGACCTTCGCGCTCGCGCGCCAGCTTGGCGCATATGATTATCGCGCCTTCTTCAAGGGGCTTCTCGGCCCCGCCTGGGTCGCGTTCGAAGCGGCCTATATCGTCTTCGTCATCTTGATCCTCGCAGTGTTCGGCGCGGCGGCGGCGGCGATCGGCGCCGCCACCTTCGGCTGGCCCGAATGGGCGGGATCGGCGCTGCTGGCGGTGGCGATCGTCGCGGTCACCGCCTGGGGGACGGGCGCCGTCGAGCAGATGTTCAAATATGTCTCGATCCTTCTCTATACCGTCTACGGCCTGTTCCTGATCCTTGCGCTCGCCAGCTTCGGCGGGCTGATCGGGCAGGGGTTCGCCGCCGCGCCGCCGCCATCGGCAGGCTGGATGGCGGGGGGCATCACCTATGCGAGCTACAATATCGTCGGCGCGGTGGTTATCCTGCCGGTGCTGCGGCATCTGACCAGCCAGCGCGACGCGGTCGTTGCGGGGCTGATCGCGGGGCCGCTGTCGATGCTGCCGGCGATCCTCTTCTTCGTCGCGATGATCGCCTTCTATCCCGCGATCGGGGCAGAGACGCTGCCGTCCGATTTCCTGCTGCGCCAGATGAAGGTGCCGGGCTTTCACATCCTGTTCCAGCTGATGATCCTTGCGGCGCTGCTCGAAAGCGGCGCGGGCGCGGTGCACGCGATCAACGAACGCATCTCGGGCGCGGTCGAGAGCCGGGGGCGGCCTGCGCTCGGCGCCGGCGCGCGGGCGCTGATCGGCGCGGTGATCCTGACCGGCTGCATGTTCGTCGCGGGCGAGATCGGCCTCGTCGAGCTCATCGCCAGCGGATACCGCCTCCTTGCCTGGCTGTTCCTCGCTGTCTTTGTCGTGCCGCTCATCACTCTCGGCACCTGGCGCTTGCTGCGTCCGTCGTCCGCTCCTCGAAGGGAGGTCTTGCCATGAAACCCGTTCGCCTGCTTGCCCTGTCGCTGCTGCTGTCGGCGGCCGCGCCCGTCTGGGCCGACCCGCCCGCCGACATTGGCGAAAGCGTCGAGGTGCTGCGGCAGAAGGTCGGCGCGCCCGGCGTCTCGATCGCGATCGTCGAGGACGGCAGGACCACGCTCGCGCGCGGCTGGGGCGTTCGCAAGCTCGGCGAGAGCGCGCCCATCGACGGTCAGACGATCTTCCAGACCGGATCGACCGGCAAGGCGATGACCGCCGCGGCGCTCGCGGTGCTCGTCGACGAAGGTCGGATCGGGTGGGACGACCCGGTGATCGAGCATATGCCGTGGTTCCGGATGTACGACCCGTGGGTAACGCGCGAGATCACGATCCGCGACCTGCTCGTCCACCGCAGCGGACTGGGACTGGGGCAGGGCGACCTGATGTTCGTGCCGCGCACCAGCCTGACCCGCAGGCAGACCGCCGAACGCGTCGCGTTCCTCAAGCCCCGGACGAGCTTCCGTTCGGCCTATGCCTATGACAATATCCTCTATGCGGTCGCGGGGCAGTTGATCGAGGAGGTCACTGGTCAGACCTGGGAGGATTTCATCCGCGAGCGCGTGCTGCGCGCGGGCGGCATGAAGAATGCGACGAGCGACAGCGAAGACCGCTTCCGCATCGCGAACCGGAGCTGGCCGCACGCGCGCCTGTCGGGCGTGCTGCGCGGGATCGGGCCGCAGCAGGCGCTCGACGAGCGCGACGAGCTCGGCCGCAACGGCGCGCCCGCGGGCGGGCTCGCGCTCAGCGCCGAGGATATGGCGGCGTGGCTCAAGATTCAGCTCGCGCACGGCGCGCTTCCCGACGGCAGGCGATTGTTCAGCGATAAGCAGGCGGCCGAGATGTGGGCGCCGGTGACACCGATGCCGATCACCCCGCTGCCCGATACGCTGAAACCCGCGCAGCCGACGCAGCAGGCCTATGCGCTCGGCTGGCAGGTGCAGGACTATCGCGGCCACCGCATCATCCAGCACGGCGGCGGCGTCTTCGGATCGATCACCCGCGTCGTGATGATTCCCGACAGGAATGTCGGCTTCGCGATCATGATGAACAGCGAGGACAGCGGTATGCTGCTCGGCCTGACCTATGAACTGCTCGATCATTATCTGGACCAGCCCGACTATGGCTGGACCACCAAGTGGGAGGATTGGTATCAGGCGCGGCTTGCGGGCGGCGTCGAGTTCCTCAAGCAGGCGAAGGCGTCACCCGCCAAATCGGGCCCGTCGCTGCCGCTCGCGGGCTATGCGGGGCGCTATCGCGATCCCTGGTATGGCGACGTCGTGATCGGGGCGGGTGCGAAGGGGCTGACCGTCGACTTCACCTCGACGCCGCGGATGGCGGGGCGCCTCAAGCATTGGCAGTATGACAGCTTCGTCACCGATTTCGACGATCCGGCGATAGAGCCCGCCTATGTCACCTTCGCGCTCGATGCCGGGGGCAAGGTGACGGGGGTGACGATGAAAGCGGTCAGCCAGATCGCCGATTTCAGTTGGGACTATCACGACCTCGACCTGAAGCCTGTGGAGGACAAGAAGTGAAACGCATCGCCATTCTGCTCGGCGCGACCGCGCTCGCTGCCTGTTCGACCGGCGGCGACAAGCCGAAGGCCGCCGAGGCACCGCTGCACAGCCGGATGCTCGTGCTCGACACCCACCTCGACACGCCGCTCCATTTCGATCGGCAGGGATGGAATTTCGCCGACCGCCACATCCTCGCGACCGACCTGTCGCAACTCGACATCCCGCGGATGAAGGACGGCCATCTCGATGGCGGCTTCTTCGCCATCTACACCGATCAGGGACCGCTGACCGCCGCAGGCTATGCCGCCGCGCTCGCGCACGCTCGCAAGCGTTCGGACAGCATCGACCGGATGATCGCCGCCAACAGCGGCGCCATCGGCGCGGCGCGCACCGCCGACGATGCGCGGCGGCTCGACAAGGAAGGCAAGCTGATCGCCTTCAAGTCGATCGAGAACTGCTATCCGCTGGGCGAGGACCTGTCGCTGCTCAGCGAGTTCTACGACAAGGGCGTGCGTCTCGCGGGGCCGGTGCACGGGCTCAACAACCAGTTCGCCGACAGCGCGACCGACAAGCCGCGCTGGAACGGCCTCAGCCCGCTCGGCGAAAAGTGGGTGGCCGAGATGAACCGGCTCGGTATCGTCATCGACGCGAGCCATTCGTCCGACGCGACGTTCGATCAACTGCTCGCGCTGTCGAAATATCCGATCCTGCTTTCGCATTCGAGCCTGCGCTCGGCGCACGACCATCCGCGCAACCTCGACGAAGGGCGGTTGAAGGCGCTCGCGGCGAAGGGCGGCGCGATGTGCATCTCGACCATCTACATGTCGGAGATGAAGATGTCGCCGGCGCGCGCGAAGCTGTTCGCCGACTATGAGCGGATCGGCGAACTGGCCCCCGAAGCGCAGGCCGAACTGACGCGCCAGTGGCGCGAACTCGACAAGACCGAAACGATGTGGGCGGCGGACTTCGAGGATTATATGAAAATGGTGCTGCGCGCGATCGCGGTCGGCGGCGTCGATCATGTCTGCTTCGGCGCTGACTGGGACGGCGGCGGCGGGCTGAAGGGGATCGAGGATATTTCGGCGCTGCCGAAGGTCACCGAACGGCTGAAGCAGGCGGGCTATTCGGACGCCGATATCGAGAAGATGTGGAGCGGCAACATCCTGCGCGTCCTGGCCGCACAGGGGAAGTAGCCGCCGGCGGTTATTTTTCGGGCCTGGGTCGCGGTTGCTTGAACAGCGCCGACGCCAGCGCGATCTTGCCCGGGCTGCCGACGACCGAACCGGTGGCGAACATCAGGCTGCGGCTGGTGTGTTCGAGCGTGACCCGGCTTTCGATCCAGTCGCCTTGCGGTGCGCCCTGCAGAAAGTCGATGCTCAGGTTGATCGTCGGCCCGCCCCAGTCGTGACCGCACACCTCGATCGCGCAGACGCCGAGCGCGATGTCGAGGAAGGTCGACAAAAGACCGCCGTGACAGAAGCCGAGGCGGTTGCAGTGCCGCGGTTCGATTTCCAGCCCGAAGCGGACCGGCTCGGCCGCGTCGCCGGTATAAAGCATCTGCATCCCGCCGATATGCTCGCAAAAAGGATCCGCGAACCGCAACGCTCCCCAGTCCCCCGGCGTGCGATGCGTCACGCCGCGAGACCCATGAGTCGCGAAGCCACGGGGTCGTTCCGGACATGAAGGCTCATGCGGTCGCGCAGAGCCAGCATCGCTGCCGGCGGACGCGCGAATATCTCGATCAGCGCGATATTCCCGGCGCGGTCCAGATGGACGACATCGATGCCCTGGAAAGGCTTGCGGTCGATCTCCCCCTCGAAGCGCAGCGCGTAACGGTCGCCGTTGCTCCATGCGTCGGTATAAACGAGGCCGCCGAATTCTTCGGATGCGAAGCCGAGGAGGCGGCACACCAGCTCCTTGCCCGTCCATGTCTTGCCATAATCCGGCGGGCGCAACGCGACGTCGTCGCGGAGCCAGGTAGCGATTCCGGATGCCGTACCCTCGAACAGGGCCTGGAAGGCGGCGACCGAAGGCGGAAGCTGCCAGAGCATCAGCGTGCCGCGACAGTCTTGGGCGCCGGCCGCCCGGCATCGTCGAAGAGCATCACGGCATCGTCCGGTGCGTCGGCATAAAGGCGCGCGACGTCGCGGGCGCGCCGTTCGCGCACGACGCGCTGTGCGATGTTGCCTTTGACCGTGATCTCGCCGGCTTCGAAGGATGCGGGTTCCTCAAGGATCAGCGCAGCGCCGATGCGGCGGGCGGTTCCGCCCTGCGTCCTGTTGAAGGCGCGGATCGCGTCCGCGATCCGTTCGCGCACGCCGACCGCGGCGCCCGGATTCTTCAACCAGAGCAAGGCTGCGGGATAGGGCTGGTTGAGGCCGCAGACGACCGCTTCGGAAACCAGGTCGCCGCACGCCGCAAGCAGGGCCTGCCGCAGCGCCTCGACAGTGACATAGGTTCCGGAATCGAGCTTGAAATCCTCCGACAGGCGGCCGGCGAACACCAGACCCGCGCGCGGCTCGTCCGGGTCGGCGAAGCGCACGGCGTCGCCGGTGTGGAAATAGCCTTCTTCGTCGAACAGCGATGCGGAGGCGGCGGGTGCACCGATGTAGCCGCTCCGCGGCATCAGCGTCGGCCCCTTGACCCGCAGTTCATAGCGGTCGCCCGTCGGCACCAGCTTGAGATCGGTCGCGGGGAGGGGGAGGCCGATGACGTCGGTTCCGCCGCCGGCCCAATATTTGAGCGTGCCGAACAGATATTCGGTTGCCCCATAGAAGGAGAAGATCGGCACCGCCGCGCCGCGCGCCTCGATCGACAGGGCGATGAGCCGGTCGCGGACATCTTCGGACAGGACGGCGCCCCCGAAGCCGAGGAACTTGAGGCGCGAGAAGAAATGGCGGTTGAGCTGCGCATCGGCCTCGAGCGCCTGGCACAGCATCGTGTAGCCGAGCGGCACGGTGATGAAATAGGAAGGGGCGACGTCGCGCAGGTTCGCGATCGTCCTGCCGAACAGTTCGGGCGTCGGCTTGCCGTCGTCGATCCACACGGTTCCGCCGGCGGCGATTGTGTTGTTGAAGTTGAAGTTGCCCGCCATGATGTGGCTGAACGGCATCGCTTCGAGGATCTGCGGCGCTTCGCCGCCGAAATCGAGCAGGCCGAGCGCCCGGTTCTGCGCGATGGTGATGTTGAGGTTGGCGTGCGGCTGCGGCGTCGCCTTGGGCGATCCGGTCGATCCGGAGGTATAGATGATGCGGGCGATATGGTCGGGCCGGATGGCGTTCATCCGCTCGGTCACGCCGTGGCGGGGAGCGGTCGCGATTACCTCGGCCCACGGCACGATGTCGAGGCCGTCGACACGGCCCGATGCCGCGACGATGGTGACGCCGAGCGGGGCGACCGCGCGCAGCGCGGCGGCGTAGCGCTCCGCATCGTCGACGATCACCACCTTCGCGCCGACCACGGACACGCACTGGTGAAGCTGGGCATGATCCTGCGACAGCAGCGAATAGGCGACGCTGACCGGCGCGATCGCGGCGCCGCTGCGCTGAACGCCGATCGCGGCGATGCCGTGCTCGATGGACGGTTCGGAAAGGAAGGACACGGTGTCGCCGAAGCCGAGCCCCCGATCGATCAGCCATTGCGCCAGGCCGTCGGCGGCGCGCCGCGCTTCGCCATAGCGGATACTGCGCCAGCTACCGTCGACGGCGCGCTGCCGCATGAAGATCGCGTCCGGCATTCGTGCCGCCTGTTCGTCGAACAGATGCGCGAGCGACTGCGGCACGGGACCGAGCGGCAGCGGCGAGCGGGCGATGATGCTGCCGTCTTCGCGGCGTTCGAGCGTGACGCTTGGGGGAGGGGGACTAGCGAACTCCACTATGCCTTTTCCTTCCTCCGTACGCGCCACACGCAATCGTCGTCACCGAGCGGTCGCCCGTGGGTGGTCTCCACCTCGAAATCTTCGCCGAGGCCTGCCTTGACGACGCTGTCCATTTCGCGGCCGCACGCCTTGTTGCACGGGAACCGGCCGCGCATCTCTGCCGAGAAGGCGCGCCATTGCGGACAGCCGTGATCGGTGATCGTCAGACGGCCTTCGGTCTCGTCGATCTGCCGGATATGGGTCACCCCGCGATAGCCGCTGCCCCAGACCTCGGCGCCATAGGCGGCCATGAGCTTGAGCGCGCCGGGAATGTCGGCGGTGAAATCGTCCGGATGATCCTCGGCCAGCTTGCGGCCGATCGGACCGGACCAGCCGGGCCGCGTCTCGTCGGAGAAGCGCAGCCACGCTTCGGGTCCCTGGTTTTCCCAGACATGCTCGTCGGTGCGCTGGATGATGAGCAGACCCTCCCATGCGCAGCGGCGATAGCGTTCTTCGGGGGCCAGGGCGGGCCAGGTCAGTTCGGTGCCTTCGAGGTCGGGTTTTGCAGCCATGTCGCTCTCCTTATCACATCTTGTGCATCGTCCGCGGGTCGCCGAGCGCGGCTCCCAGCGAATCCGCCGTGGTAGCGGGCAGGTCGAATTCGGCCCCGAAGGCCAGTGCGGTCGTATCGACCGACCCGTGGGCCCAGACGGCGCCTGTCGACCGCTGCCAACGCATCATCGCGCCCCAGCCGCCGCCGCATTCGACGATCTCTCCAGTCAGCGTCGACCGCGGATCGAGGAGAGCCATCAGGAAGGGTGATATCTGTTCGGGCCGCAGTTTTGCCTTCATCCGGTCGTTGAAAACAGTGCCGGTCATCTCGGTCAGCGCCATCGGAGCGATGGCGTTGGCGCGGATGCCGAGCCGCTGACCCTCGATCGCGAGCGTCTTTGTCAGGCCGATGATGCCGCCCTTGGCCGCCGCGTAATTGGCCTGACCGAAGGCGCCGTGCAGGCCCGCGCCCGATGTGGTCAGCACGATCGATCCGCGGCGCTGCGCCGCCATCACCTCCCACACCGCCTGCGCGCAGGCGAAGCTGCCGCCGAGATGGACGTCGATCACCTCCGACCATTCCTCGGTGCTCATTTTCGCGAAGCTGCGGTCGCGGACGATCCCGGCGTTGACCACCAGCCCGTCGATCGCACCGAACTCCGACAGCGCGGCGTCGACGAACGGCGCCGGATCGCGGATGTCGCATTGCACCGACACAGCCGCGCCGCCATCATCCCGGATCGCCTCGGCGACCGGCGCGATGCCCGCACCCCGGCCGGTGAGCACCAGATTGGCGCCCGCCTGCGCGAGATCGACGGCATATTGCCGGCCGATTCCGCGACTGGCCCCGACGACCACGATGGTCGATCCGCGCAGATCGACGGAGGGCAGGGGAGGAAGGTCCGTCATCGGGCCGGTCAGCGCGACCCCGCGCCGACCTTGGCGCGCGCGGCGAGCATGCGATCCGAAATCTCCGGATTCCAGTGCACGTCGCGATATTGGACGTGGCCGTAGACATAGGCTGCCATCGGATCCATCGCCCAGCTCCGGCGCAGCATTTCGGTGGTGCGCACGACCGTCGGCACCGTGGTTGAGGCGATCTCGGCCGCCATGCCCTGCGCCGTCGCAAGCAACCGACCTTCGGGCGCGATTTCATCGATCAGCCCGATCCGCAGCGCTTCGGGTGCGTCGATGCGGCGGCCGGTGAGGACGAGGAGCTTCGCCTGGCTCTGGCCGACGATGCGCTGCAGCGGATCGACGAACGGCGTCAGGCCGAACCGAATCTGGGGAAAGCCGAATCTCGCATTCGGGCTCGATATGCGGATGTCGCAGAAGACCGCGATGTCGCAGCCGCCGCCGAAGGTCGGGCCGGCAACCGCCGCGATCGTCGGTTTCGGATATTCGAGCAGTTCGAGATAGCCGTAATAGGTCGCGTCGTACCAGCGAAGACGCTCCTCCTCGCTCTTCCAGTTCATCGTGTCGAGGTCGAGGCCGGCCGAGAAATAATCCTCCGTGCCGGTGATGACGACCGCCGCGACACTGTCGTCGCGCCGCCACGCGCTCAGCGTTTCGACGAGGTCCTCGAACAGCTCCGTGCTGAGCGCATTCTTCTTGTCGGGCCGGTCGAGGAAGAGGGTGGCGACCCCGCCCTTCACCTCGCTGCGCATCGTGCCGTGCTTTGCCATGTTTCTGCTCCCAGGCTTGTGATGTAATTCAGGTGTTCGTGCGTGCGGTGCATCGCTTCATTCAGCGCCCGCGCCGTCGGAGATGTCCGGATCGGATTATTGCGGAAAATGCGCACGCTCGATCGCCACGCTATCCCCCGCCTTCAGGCGATCGAAGCCCCGCGCGATGCGTTCGCGGAAGATACCGCGCTGGAGCAGGTCCTGCGTGACCGTCAGCTCGTATTGAAGCGCGCCCAGATGATCCATGTTCGACGCGCGCAGCGCGACGCCCTTGAAGATTTTCGCGAGCTCCGGCCCCATTTCGGCGATCTGTTTCGCCAGGGTAAGCGAACGGCTTCGCAGTTCGCCGACGGGCGTCACCTCGCTGACGAGACCGATGCGCAGCGCTTCGTGCGCGTCGATCGGGTCGCCGGTATAGTAAAGACGCCGGGCGTGCTGCTTGCCGACGCGCGACATCAGGCCATGATAGAAGCCGTTCATAGCATATTTGACCTGCGTCGATCCGAAAAGCGCATTTTCCGACGCGACCGTGATGTCACACATGTTGGCGACGTCCATGCCATAGCCCGGGGCGACGCCCGCGACCGCAGCGACCGACGGCTTTCCGAAATCATAGATCGCTTTCATCAACGCAAGCGCGAGGTCGTTGAAACGGCGGCGGCCGTCATCGTCGGTGGTGTTCAGGATGTCGACGCGCCAGCCTGAGCAGAAATAGTCCTCGTTGCCGATGAACAGGACGCAGGAGACTGCGTCGTCATTCTCCCAGGCCCTCAGGGCGGCGATGATCTCTTCGTGCAGTTCCCAGCCGAGGGCGTTCCGCTTCTCGGGATGGTGGAGCTGAAGGATGCCGACCCCCTCGTCGATATTCGTGATGAGATACTGGAAATCAGCCATGACATACCCTTAGTTACCTACTGGACGGTAACTTCAATAGATATGCATGGAGCAGCTGTCAATGCGCCGTCGAGAGGCGGCGATTGGCTGGAGGATTCCGGCGATGGCGGCGGAGAGTTCTAGGTCCGGCGGGCGGATGTGCCGATGCCGTCGAGGATCAGGCTGACGAATTGCTCGGAGACCGTTTCCGGCGCAATCTGGAGGGCGGCCGATTGCCAGTGCGTCATCCAGTTGATCATGCCGAAGATCCCGAACGCGACGATGCGGGCGTCGTCGAATGCCAGCGATCCGTCCTTGCGGCCGACCTCAATCCGTTCGAGAAGGTCGCGGTTGAGCATGCGCTTGTAGTTGCGCGATTTCGCCTTTCCGGCCTCGCTCATCACGCGCTCGTCGGCGACGATCATCGACAGGACCGTGTCCTGGAGAAGGTCGACATAGGCCTCGACGAAAATCCGCACGCGTTCGCGTCCGGACAGGCGGACATCGTCGCGATCGGCGATTTTCTGCTGGAAAAGAATGTATCCGCGCGAGATGCACTCGAGCAATATCTCTTCCTTGCTCGCGAAGTGATAGTAGAGGCTGGGCTTGGTGATCGAAAGGCCCGTGGCGATGTCGTCGAGGCTGGTGCGGTCGTAGCCGCGCTCGCGGAACATCGCGGAGGCGATCGTCATGATCAGCTCCTTGTTGACGGTGCCCCGCTTGCGCCCGCCTTTCTGGCCCGCCTTGGTCCGAGCGTCGCTGCGCGCCGCCGTCGCTGCACCGGTCCGTTTCTGTCTTGCTGCTTCCGCCATCGATCGCTTGCTTTCCTTGTCCCCTGTGCCGGTCCTGCGCGGTCTGCCTTGCGACCGATGCCGAACCTTTGGCCGACGCATAGGTCCACGACGACTAGATGGTCAATAGATGGTGCTATATTGTCGCCATTGACAAGCTTATTATGTTTTATTACCGACCGGACGGTAACAAAATGATGAGCGGTGGATTCGAAACCGGACCGGACGCGCATCGCTATAATGGGAGGGAATCGATGACGCATAGCAAGAGGCGTTGGTCGCCGTCGTTGGCAGCGATCGTCCTGGCCGGCTTCGCCACGCAGGCGGCTGCGCAGGAAAGCGGCGCGCCGGCCGAAACCGAAAGCCCGGGCACGACCGATATCATCGTCACCGCGCAGAAGCGCAGTGAGAGCGTCAACAGCGTTCCGTTGTCGATCACCGCGGTGTCGGGCGGCGATCTGCAGGCGCAGGGCGTGACAGACGTCGCGGGGCTGGCAAAGGTCACCCCCGGATTCAATGCGATCGACAGCGGTTTCGGAACCCCCGTCTATTTCCTGCGCGGTATCGGCTTCTTCGACAGCAGCCTCGCGGCCAAGCCGACGGTCACCGTCTACACCGACGAGGTTCCGATCCCCTATTCGGTGATGACCGCCGGGGCATCCTTCGATCTTGAGCGGGTCGAGGTCCTCAAGGGCCCGCAAGGCACGCTGTTCGGTTCCAACGCAACGGGGGGCGCGATCAACTATATCGCGGCAAAGCCGACCTGGTCGCCCGAGGCGGGCCTTGCGCTCTCCTATGGCCGCTTCAACCGTTTCAGCGCCGAAGGCTATGCCAGCGGCCCCTTGTCGGAGACATTGGCCGCCCGCATCTCGCTTCGCCACGAGGGCGGCGGGGACTGGCAGAAAAGCTATACCCGCAACGCGAGCCTGGGCCAGCGCGCCTTCACGCAGGGCCGCCTCCAGCTCGCCTGGCGTCCGGTCGATACGGTGCGCGTGAACCTGATGATCAACGCCAACCAGGATCATGGCGACACCCAGGCGCCGCAACTCGTCACGCCGTTTCAGCAATCGGCCGGCTTCTTCGATCCCCGGCTGGTCGCCTACCCGACCGCGCCGGCCAGCAATCGCGCGGCCGACTGGGGAGACAGCTTTGCGCTGAAGAAGGACAATTGGCAGGTGCAGGCCGCGCTGCGCGGCGAAGTGGACCTTAGCGACGACATCACGCTCACCTCGATCTCGGCCTATAGCCGCTTCAAGGAAGCTTACGGCCAGGAGTCGGACGGCACCGCGCTGCGGCTGACCGACGTCTTCCTCGAAGGCGACATCAGGGCCTTCAGCCAGGAGTTGCGGCTTGCCGGGTCGCTCATGGGCGACGGCTCGTGGATCGTCGGCGGCAATTACGAGTGGGGCAAGACCCATGAACTGCTGACCCAGCGGCTCGACGACCAGTCGTCGGCCCATGTGTTCGACCGCTTCGGCTTTCCGTCGATCGAGCTTGTGCCGCAGCTGGGCGACACGCGGTATCGCAGCATCGCCGCGTTCGCCGACGTCAGCGTGCCGATCGTCGATACGCTGACGCTGATCGGCGGCATCCGCTACACCGACACCAAGGTCGATTTCGCCGGCTGCACGCTGAATGCCGGCAACGGCACCTATGCCAGGGGGTTCGAGCTGATTTTCGGTCTGCCGTCGGGCACGATCCCGCTCGGCGGCTGCGTGACCTTCAACGATGCCGGGCAACCCGCGCTGTTCGAAGGCAGCCTGCCCGAAGACAATATATCGTGGCGCGGCGTGCTCCAGTGGAAGCCGTCGGGCGGCCAGCTTTTCTATGCGAGCGTCAGTCGCGGCTACAAGAGCGGCTCGTTCGCGACGCTCGCCGGCAATCGCTTCTCGCAATATACTCCGGTGCGGCAGGAACAGGTCACGGCTTATGAAATCGGCTTCAAATCGGCGTTGCTCGACCGCCGCGTGCAACTCAACGGGGCGCTCTTCTATTATGACTATCTCGACAAGCAGCTGAAGGGGCGCACGATCGTTCCCGTGTTCGGTCCGCTCGAAGCGCTGGTCAACGTGCCCAAGTCGCGGATCAAGGGCGCCGAACTGCAGCTTGTGGTCACCCCCGTCGACGGCCTGCGCGCCAACTTCGGCGCGACCTATATCGACAGTAAGGTGACGCGGTCCTTCACCAACTATTCGGCGTTCGGCGCGGTCACCGACTTCGACGGCTATCGCTTTCCCTACACGCCGAAATGGCAGCTCAACGCCGACCTCGAATATCGCTGGGCCATCGGGGGAGCAAAGCAGGCGTTCCTTGGCGCCAACTATAGCTATCGCAGCTCGACCTACGGCGATTTCAGGCCCGACGCGCGGCTATTCATAGACGACTATGGACTGCTCGATCTGCGCGCCGGAATCGGCGACGCTGATGGGAAATGGACGGCGAGCCTCTATGCGCAGAATGTGACCGACGAATATTACTGGCATACGGCGGCGCGGCGCGGAGATGCGGTGATCCGGTTTGCCGGCATGCCCGCGACCTATGGCGTCAACATGAGTTTCAAGTTCCGATAGGCGCTCGCATTCGGCGCGCCGACGGCCGCACGCAAATCCCGCATCGTGGCCGGACGCGGACGAAGCCCGCTTCCGGCCATTCGACCGTTCCGCGTCTGGTGCGGCGGCGTCGAGGTCGACATAGAGCGGGCCGAGTTCACCATAGCGGTCAAGCCTCCCTTTTCATGCTATGATCGGCAGGTCGGCGCAGCCGGCGCGCGTTTCGTGCGGAGGGAGGAGGACGCATGGCGAAGCATCGCATCGATTCGGTCAGCGTCGCGAGCGTTTATCCCCACTATATCGCCAAGGCGGAGAAGAAGGGGCGCACCAGGGCCGAGGTGGATGAGATCATCCGTTGGCTGACAGGATACAGCCAGAAGGCGCTGGACGATCAACTGGCGAAGCAGACGAGCTTCGAGGATTTCTTCGCCCAGGCGCCTCGAATGAATCCCTTGCGGTTGTTGGTTACGGGCGTGATTTGCGGCGTTCGTGTCGAAGAGATTCAGGAGTCGACGATGCGGGAGATCCGTTATCTCGACAAGCTCGTCGACGAACTGGCCCGCGGGAAGGCCATGGCGAAAATCCTGCGCGGATAGTTCGAAGGAACTGCCCGGGTTCATCAGCCTTACCTTGCGTTGCGATCAATCTTGATCGACTTTTTCGATGAGAATGACGATTTTTATGAAGCTGATGAATTGAGCTTGCCGGTCTAACAGGGGGTATCGCCATTTCGAGAGGAGGAACTGCCATGACCAAGACGCATCCCGACGCCGGCCAGTGCCCGGTTTCCCATCTGACGACGGCATTCGGCGCGCCCGTGCCCGACAATCAGGACAGCCTGACCGCCGGCCCGCGCGGCCCGTTGCTCGCCCAGGACGTGTGGCTCAACGAGAAACTCGCCAATTTCGTGCGTGAGGTGATCCCGGAGCGGCGCATGCACGCCAAGGGTTCGGGCGCCTTCGGCACCTTCACCGTGACTCACGACATCAGCCGCTACACCCGCGCGAAAATCTTCAGCGAAGTGGGCAAGAAGACCGAGATGTTCGCGCGCTTCACCACCGTCGCGGGCGAGCGCGGCGCGGCCGACGCCGAGCGCGACATCCGCGGCTTCGCGCTGAAATTCTACACCGAGGAAGGCAATTGGGACATGGTGGGGAACAACACCCCGGTCTTCTTCCTGCGCGACCCGCGCAAATTCCCCGACCTCAACAAGGCGGTGAAGCGCGACCCGCGCACCAACATGCGCAGCGCCACCAACAACTGGGATTTCTGGACGCTGCTGCCCGAGGCGTTCCACCAGGTGACCGTCGTGATGTCCGACCGCGGCATCCCGAAAAGCTATCGCCACATGCACGGTTTCGGCAGCCACACCTACAGCTTCTGGAACGAGGCGGGCGAGCGCTTCTGGGTCAAGTTCCACTTCAGGACCCAGCAGGGCATCGCGAACCTGACCGATGCGGAGGCGGCGGCGCTGGTCGGCGGCGACCGCGAATCGCACCAGCGCGACCTGTACGAGGCGATCGAGCGCGGCGATTTCCCGAAATGGACGATGTATGTCCAGATCATGCCGGAGGCCGATGCCGAGACCTATCGCTTCCACCCCTTCGACCTGACCAAAGTGTGGTACAAGGCGGACTATCCGCTGATCGAGGTCGGTGAGTTCGAACTCAACCGCAATCCGGACAATTTCTTCGCCGATGTCGAACAGAGCGCTTTCGCGCCGTCAAACCTGGTGCCGGGAATCGGCGTGTCGCCCGACCGGATGCTGCAGGCGCGCCTGTTCAACTATGCCGATGCCCAGCGTTACCGGCTCGGGGTCAACTATCACCAGATTCCGGTCAACGCCGCGCGCTGCCCGGTGATGAGCAACCAGCGCGACGGCGCGGGACGGGTCGACGGCAATTACGGCAGCCGCCCGCATTACGAGCCGAACAGCTTCGGCCAGTGGCAGCAGCAGCCCGACTATGGCGAACCGCCGCTGCGCATCAGCGGCGACGCGGCGCACTGGAATTTCCGCGACGACGACGATGATTATTTCACCCAGCCGCGCAAGCTGTTCCAGCAGATGCGCCCGGAGCAACAGCAGGTGCTGTTCGACAATACGGCGCGGGCGATGGGCGATGCGCCGGCCTTCATCAAGCAGCGGCACATCGACAATTGCACCCGCTGCGACCCCGCCTATGGGGCCGGCGTCGCCGCGGCGCTGGGGATGACCGTCCGGCCTGCGGCCGAATTGCCGGCCGAGCCCGAAACGCCGCCGCAGAATTCGCGGCGTCAGGCTGCAACGATCGGGGGCTGACCGAAGCCGTCCTCCGACGCCGGCCGGGCAAGCGATCTCCGGCCATCGGCAAGGCAAGCCGATGGCTGGAGGTCGCTCCGACGCCTACGGCTCCTCACAAAGACGGTGATCCTTCCGGCCGCCAGCAGCGGACAGCTATCGAAGTTGACCGGCCTCATTTCGCGGAATTTGAGAGGATTTGCGACAATCTCTCTGTTGCTATTGAGAATCGTTCTGGATAGGGCGACTGCCATCGCGCTGTGCAACGGAACCTTTCGCCTATCATGTCCCGATCATCGTCACGTCAAGCCGGTCCGAAGCGCGGGCGCAAGGCTTTTTGGCTGAAACAGCTTCACACGTGGCACTGGATGAGCTCGGCGATCTGTCTGATCGGGCTGCTGCTGTTCGCGGTCACCGGCTTCACGCTGAACCATGCCGCCGATATCGAGGCGGCGCCGCAGGTGTCGGCGCGGACGGCGCAATTGCCCCCCCCGCTGCTCGATCAGCTCGCCAGGGCGGCCCCCGCCGGCGAGGCGGATGAAAAGGCGCCGCTGCCCCCGTCCGTCGCCGCGTGGGTCGAGGCGCATTTCCCCGTCAAGGTGTCGGCCGATGCCGAATGGTCGGACGGCGAAGTCTATCTGCCCGCGCCGCGTCCGGGCGGCGACGCCTGGGTCGCGATCGACCGCGCCACCGGTGCTGTCAGCGCGGAGATTACCGACCGCGGCTGGATCTCCTACCTCAACGACCTGCACAAGGGGCGCAATTCGGGCGGCGCGTGGAGCCTGTTCATCGACATCTTCGCCTTCGCCTGCCTGGTCTTCGCGATCACCGGGCTGTTCCTGCTTCAGCTTCACGCGGCCAAGCGCAGATCGACCTGGCCGATCGTCGCGGCCGGGCTTGCGATCCCCGCCGCAATCGCCATCGTCTCTATTCACTAGGAGGGCAACAGCCATGACTTCACCCATGCGGACGATCCTGATCGGCGGAACGCTGTCAGCCGTACTCGCGGCCCCGGCGCTGGCCGCCGCGCCGGGCACGATGGACGTGACCGTCACCATCCCGCGGCTCAAGGTCGCCGAATATCATCGGCCCTATGTCGCCATCTGGGTGGAGAAGGAGGGGGCCCCGGCCAAGACGGTCGCGGTCTGGTACGATTACGACATGAAGAATGGCGAGGGCACGAAATGGCTCCGCGACGTTCGCCAGTGGTGGCGCGTGTCGGGCCGCTCGATGACCTTTCCCGCGAACGGCGTCACTGGCGCGACGCGTGCACCCGGGACGCACAAGGTCAGCTTTTCGCGCGCGCAGCTCGGCGCGACGGTGCCGGGGCAATATACGCTGGTCATAGAGGCGGCGCGCGAGGTCGGGGGGCGCGAGCTGCTGCGCATCCCCTTCACCTGGCCGGCGAAGGCGGGCGCGGGCGGCCGCGCCGCGGGCACCAGCGAGCTGGGCGCCGTCTCCATCTCATTCCGTTGATACGAAAGGGCGAACGATGAAGAAGCGAATCCTGGGACTGGCGGCGACGATCGCCTTGTCGGCGCTGGCCGTGACGCCGGCAAGCGCGCATCGGCAGTGGATGATGCCGTCGGCGACCGTGCTGTCGGGCGATGACGTCTGGGTCACGGTCGATGCGGCGGTGTCGAACGACCTCTTCTATTTCGAGCACCAGCCGCTGCGGCTCGACGGGATCAAGGCCTGGGCGCCCGACGGCAGCGAGGCGCAGATCGAGCATGGTTCGACCGGCCGCTATCGCAGCACGTTCGACGTCCATCTGACGCAGAAGGGGACGTGGAAGATCGGAACCGCGTCGGACGCGCTGATGGGCAGCTATGACCTGAACGGCAAGACCGAGCGCCTGCCGCGCGGCACCACCACCGCCAACCTTGCCGAGCGGCTGCCCGCCGGCGCGACCAATGTGCGGACGGCGGAATCGAACAACCGCAACGAGATTTTCGTCACCGTCGGCGAACCGACGACGACGGTGTTCCAGACGACCGGCAAGGGGATCGAACTGGTCCCGGTGACGCATCCGAACGACCTTTATGCGGGCGAGGCGGCGACCTTCCAGTTCCTGCTCGACGGCAAGCCCGCGGCGGGCCTGACGGTGACCGTGATCCCCGGCGGCATCCGCTATCGCGACCAGCTCGGTCAGATCGACCTGACGACCGGTGCCGACGGCCGCGTCACGGTGACGTGGCCCGAGGCGGGCCTCTATTGGGTCAACGTCACCACGCCGCGTGCCGAGCAGGGCGAAGAGGGCGCGGCGCCGGCCCAGCCGCAGCGCCGGGCGAGCTATGTCACGACGCTCGAGGTGATGGCGCCCTGAACGACCGCGTCCTCATCCCGCGGGCGCTGACCCCCGCCGCCTTTGCGAAGCGCGATGCGCCGGCGGGGATCGAGCGCTTTTCGGGAACCAGCATGGGGACCGACTGGAGCCTGCAGGCCGTCGCGCCGCCGCGCGATGCGGCGGCCGTCGTCCAGCGCGCGCTCGATCTCGTCGTCGCGCAGATGAGCCAGTGGGAGCCGGACTCCGACCTGTCGCGCTTCAACCGCGCCCCGGCCGGGGCGTGGCAGGCGGTCCCTTCCGAACTGCTACAGGTCGTCGAGGCGGCGCTCGCCATCGCCGACGCCAGCGGCGGCGCTTTCGATCCGGGACTGGGGCGCCTGACCGAGGCGTGGGGTTTCGGCAGCGCGGGGCCGGTGGCGGCGCGCCCGGACCCCTCGATCGCCGCGCCGCGCGGCGGCATCGCCTTCGACCGGCAGGCCGGGAAGCTGCGCCGCGAGGAGGGCGCATCGCTCGATTTGTCAGGCATCGCCAAGGGCTATGGCGTCGACCTCGCGGCCGAGCGGCTGCGCGACGCCGGCGTACGCCATTTCCTGATCGAGGTGGGGGGCGAACTGCGGGGCGAGGGGATCAGGCCCAACGGTCATCCATGGTGGGTCGATGTCGAGCCGCCGCCCGGTTGGAACGGGCTGCCCTGGCGCATTGCGCTGCACGACCTGTCGGTGGCGACGTCGGGTGATTATCGGCGTGGTCTGGAGATAGAGGGCCGCCGCTACTCGCACAGCTTCGATCCGCGCACCGGTCTGCCGATCCGCAACGGCATAACGTCGGCGACGGTGATCCATCGCAGTTGCATGATGGCCGATGGCTGGGCGACCGCGCTGACCGTCGCCGGGCCGGCGGCGGCGCTCGACATGGCCGACGCCCACGGGCTCGCTGCCTGCCTGATCGCGGACGAGCGCGAATATGTGTCGCGCGCGTGGCGCGCGATGCTCGATTGATACCCTATCCGCGCAGGATGAAGGGGATTTCGACGACGCCCTTGACGCGCACGGCTTCGCCGTTGCGGATGGTCGGCGCCCAGCGCCATTTCCGCACCGCGCGCAGCGCGGCTTCGTCCAGGCGCTGAAAGCCGCTGGTTCGCGCAACGCTGATCGCCGCGACGGATCCGTCGACGCCCAGCGTCACCGACAGAAGCACCGTTCCCTGCTCGCGGTGGCGGCGACTTTCGGTCGGATAGCGCGGCGGAGGCCCCGACAGCATGCGCGTCGCAAGGTCGTCGGCCTGGATCGTCGACGGCGGTGCCGGCGGAGCGGGCGGCGCCGGGGGAGCGGCCGGAACGGAAACCGCGATCGGCGCGGCCGGTTCGGGGTCGGGAACCGCAATCTGCAACGGCCGGGGATTGGGCAGCACGACCAGCGGCTGCGGCATGGTGGCGCGCGGCTGCGGCGGCGGCGGCGTCTCGGCGGGTGCGGGCGGTGGCGGCGGCGGCGCCATCGACAGGTTGACCACCGCCAGCCTGGTCGCCTTCGTGTGCGCGTGGCGAATCCCGCTGTGGACGAGCGCGGCGATCAGCACCGCGGTCAGCAACAGCGCCAGTCCGGCGGCGATCGGGTTGGGGCGCGATGCCTCGCCATAGCGATGCACGGCGCCGCCGGGCCCTCCGGCCGCCTCGACCGGGCGGACGGACCGGGGCAGGGGCACGGCGGCGAAGCGCTCTCGGGCCTCGCGTTCAGGTTTCCGACCAGCGTCGCAGCAGGTTGTGGTAGACGCAGGTGAGTTGAAGGACAGCATCATTATCGGCCCCATCGAGGGTGAGTTTCTGGATCGCCGTATCCAGTTCGAGAAGCATTCGCCGCAGGCTTTCGTCCCGCACCAGGCTTTGAATCCAGAAAAAGGATGCGATGCGCGCGCCGCGTGTCACCGGTTCGACGCGGTGCAGGCTGCTCGAAGGATAGAGAATGGCGTCCCCCGCTGGCAGCGCGACGCGATGCTCGCCATAAGTATCGCTGATGACCAGCGCGCCGCCCTCATAGTCGGTCGGATCGTTGAGGAAGAGGGTGCAGGACAGGTCCGACCGCAGATGTTCGCCCTCTCCCAGACGCATCACCGCACCGTCGACGTGGAAACCATATTCGCCGCCGCCCGCATAGCGGTTGAAGCGCGGCGGCAGGATCTTGCGCGGCAGCGCGGCGGCGAAGAACAGCGGCGATCGCTGCAGCGCGGCGAGCACCGTGGCTCCCAGTTCGGCCTTCAGCGGCAGGTTATCGGGCAATTGCTCGTTGCGCTTGACGCGGGCACCCTGCGCTCCGACCGTCTCGCGCCCGTCGGTCCACTCGGCGTCGTCGAGCCGGGCGCGGACCGCCGCCACCTCCTCGGCCGACAGGATGTTCGGAATATGCAGCAACATGCCGATCCAGATCCTTTCAAACGGCGAAGGCGGGGGCGCGCCACGTCCCCCGCCCAGGCCCGTTCCGCGCCGACCTAGAAACGGAAGTCGGCGCTGAACAGGAAGGTTTGCGGCTGCCCCGGCGTGTAGCGATAGCCGCTCTTGTTGATCGCCGCGACATAATGTTTGTCGAACAGGTTATAGGCATTCACCCGCAGCGTGACATTGTCGTTGACCGCATAGCCCAGCAGCGCGTCGACGACCGTGTAGCCCTGGGTGCGGGGCGGCGTGCCGGCCGCGCCGTCGGTTCCGCGCCGCATTCCGCTGGTGTAGCGGACGCCGCCGGCAATCTCGAGCCCGAAGGGCGCGCGATAGCTGGTCCATGACGAGAAGCTGTCGTCGGGGGCGTAGGTCAGGCCGGTGCTGCCGTCGACGGCGACCGCGCCGCCGTTCGTGACCTTGGTCTTCTGATGCCCGTATCCGGCGGAGATCGACCAGTCGTCGGTGATGTTGCCCACGACCGACAGTTCGAAGCCCCGCACGCGCTTCGATCCGCTCTGGATGTCGGACGGGTCGGCGGCGTTGACCTCGTTCAGCACCTTGGTCTGGAACACCGCCGCGTTGAAGGCGAGTGCGCCGTCCAGTGCGTCCAGCTTGACGCCGGCCTCGATCGTCTTGGCCTTTTGGGGAGCGAAGTCCGGGTTGTTGGCGCTGTTGCCAGTGGCCAGGGTGAAGTTGTCGCCGCCCGGGGGCTGCTGCGACAGCGCATAGTTCACATAGAGGCTGACGGGCTCGCTGGGCTTCAGCACCGCTCCCAGCTTCCAGTTGAACAGCGTGTCCTTGGCCGTCAGGTCGGCGGTGGTCACGATCGAGCCTACGGGCGCGGTACCGCAGGGCACGGCGCCGCGGCCGGTTCCGTTGTTGCAGACGGCCGTGCTGACATAGGTCGTCTTGTAATGATCGAGGCGAATGCCGCCGGTCACCAGCAAGAGCCCGTCGAAGAATTTCGCGGTGTCGAAGGCATAGAAGGCCAGCGTATTCGTCTTGCCCCGCGAAGCGGTGCCGTTGCGCGAATGGGTGTAGTTGCTCGTGTCGTTCCAGTCGGGATCGTAGAGATTGGCGACCGGCAGGGTGCCCGAGGAACTGTGGCCGTAGGTGATCTGCTTTTCGCTGGTGATCTCGGCACCGACGCTCAGATTATGCTCGATCGCTCCGGTCGCGAAATCGGCCCGCAGGTTGAGCTGGTCGGTCAGGATGCGGTTTCGTGCGTCGCGGATCGTGGGGTTGCCGCGCGTCATCGTATAGGCGGACAGGTCGTTGGGATTCGCAGGATCGCCGACGATGTTGGCGTTCGTCGACATGAATGCGGTCAGCAGATAGTCCTGCCTGGTCTCGCCCCAGCGCGCGACGTTGGACAGCCGCACATTATCGGAGAAATCATGTTCGACGATGAATGTCGCCATCTGCGCCCTGACGTCGTCATGATCCTTGCGCGTGCCGTAGAAATTCCTTGAATCGACGGGATGGCCGGCCAGCGCTTCCTGTCCGGACTGGGGCTGCCATCCGGGCAGGGCGATCGTCGGGACATAGCCGTCGGGAATATTGTCCTGATCGACATAGAGCAGATTGAGCCAGGCGCGGGTCGCGGTTTCGAGACCGAAGCCGAGCGAGGCGGCGAGACCGAGCCGCTGGTTCTCGACATGATCGCGGCCGGGAACATCGCTGTCCTGCCACAGGACATTCAGCCGCAACGCGCTGTTGCTCAGGTCGCCCAGCGTCTGGTTGACGTCGGCCGTCACGCGCTTCTGCCCGTCGACGCCGACCGAAAGCGTGCCCGACAGCGCGCTTTCGAGCGACGCCCGCTTCGACACCATGTTGATCGCGCCCGTCGGTGCGGTGCGGCCATTGTCGGTGCCTGCCGGTCCTTTCTGAACCTCGACCGCTTCGGTGTTGAAGATGTCGCGCGAGATCGAGCCCAGATCGCGGATGCCGTCGACGAAGATGCTGTTCGACGTGTCGAAGCCGCGCATGCGGATCGCGTCGCCGCTCGTCGTATTGCCGTTCTCGCCGGCATAGAAGGTGCCGACGCCGGGGCTGTTGCGCAGCACCTCGGTCAGCGTCGTCGCCCCTTGTTCGTTGAACAGCTGCTTGTCGATCACCTGGATCGTCTGGGGCGTGTCGCGCAGCGGCTGCGTGAATTTCGGCGAGGACGGACGGTCGACCTTATAGCCTTCGTCGTCGATCGCGGTGTCGGTCACGGTGACCCCGCCGAGCCGCGGCGCCTTCGCTTCCGATCCGCTGTCCTGAGCAGCCGCGGGCGAAACGGCGAGGCCGAAGCAACCCAGAGCCAGATAGGCCGGCGCCGCTGCCGCCAGTGATTCACGCAAACGCAAGAATGACATTCATGCCCCCTTTTTGATCCATGATGGAAATAATGGCGCGCTATTGCGAGTCATTCGCGAGAAAAGCAAGCGCCTTTTTACATTCCGTCGGCATTTTGCGCGCCAAGGCGCCGTTGCAGGCGGTTCACGAGACTTCTTGTCATGCAGTAAATTGAAACCGCGACGCAGTAGTATGCGAGGATTGTCGCGCGTCGGGCGGGCTACGCCTGCGCTTCGCTATCCTTGCAGGGGACGACCTCGACCACCAGGTCGCCCGCTTGCAGCGCCTGGGCTTCGGGTTCCCAGAAGCCGTAGGGCTTGCCGCCGCGATAGAGGCGCAGGCCGCGCCCGCCGCTGGCGAGCGTATCGAGGCCGCGGCCGATCTCCTCGGGGCTGACCCGGCGCTCGCTCAGCTGCACCCGGCCGCCGGCGGCCGCCAGATCGGCCATATAGTCGGCGACATGCGCGCCCTCGGCCGACCCCGCGAGCAGCAGGCCGGTGAAGCTGACCGGGTTGATGACGTTGTTGGCGCCCGCCTGCCGCGCGAGAAGTTCATTGTCCTGGGTGCGGATGACGACGCTGATCGGAACGTGCGGCGCGAGATGGCGTACGGTGAGCACGATCAGGATCGAGGTGTCGTCGCGCCCGGCGGAAACGAGCACGCTTTTCGCTTCGTTGATGCGGATGTGCAGCAGCGTGTCGTCGTTCGACGCGTCGCCCTCCATCACGTTGCAGCCCATATGCTCGGCGGCGGCGACGCGCCCGCGCGCCGGGTCGATGACGACGATCTTCGACGGATCGGTGCCGCGCACGATCAGTTCCTTGACGGCTTCGCTGCCGCTGACACCGAAGCCGAGAACGACGATATGGTTGGTGAGCTTTGCCTGGATGCGGGCCATGCGCCATTTTTCCCATGTGCGTTTGAGGACGAATTGATAGGCGGTGCCGACGAAGATGAAGAGCACGGCGATGCGGATCGGCGTGACCACCACCGCCTCGACCAGCCGCGCCCGGTCGGACACCGGGGTGATGTCGCCGAAGCCGGTGGTGGTGACCGAGATCATCGTGAAATAGACGACATCGAGGAAGCTGATGGCACCGTCCTCGTGATCGACCAGCCCGTCGCGCCCGACCCAGTGGATCGCCACCGCGATCCCGATCAGCAGGAAGGCGACACCCAGCCGTGTGACCAGGTCGGCCCAGATCGGCCAGCGGGTCGCGCGGCGCAGGACGTCGAACTGGCGCTGGACGCTCCGGGGTAGTCGTCTGGCCATCGGCGGCTATCGGGGCGGCAACTGCTTCATCGGATCGACAGGTAACCGATTCTTCCTGAGCTGGAAATGGAGTTGCGGCGACTGGACCTGGCCGCTCGCGCCGGCGCGGCCGATCACGGTGCCGGCCTTCACCGCCTGCCCACGCTGCACCGCGATTTCGCCTGCGTGGCCATAGGCGCTCATCCAGCCGCCGCCGTGGTCGATCAGGATCAGGCCGCCATAGACGGCGATCTCGTCGCCGGCATAGGCGACGACGCCGTCCGCCGCGGCGTGGATCGGCGTCCCCTGCGCCGCAGCGATGTTGATGCCATCGTTGACCTTGCCGGGCGCCAGCGGACCGAAGCGGGCGATGACCGGACCGGCGAGCGGCCAGCGGAAGCGGCCGGAAAAGGCGGCCGGCGCCGCGATTGCCGTCGTCACCGGGTGTTTTGGCACCGCGCTGGCCGCGGCAGGCCGCCCGCTTTCGGCGAGCGCGGGCTGGCTGCCCGTCGCGATGTCGTCGATGTCGAGCGTGAAGGATGCCGCGCGTGCCGCCACGTCGACGGCGCGCGGCGATTGGGCCCGTGCCTCGGCCGGCAGGCGCAGCCGCTGGCCGACGCGCAGGATATAGGGTTCGCCGAGCGCGTTGATCGTGACGATCTCCCCCCAGTCGACGCCATAGGCCTGTGCGATACCGATGCCCGTCTCCCCCGCCGCGACGCGATGATAGAGGCCCGCGGGAACGCGGAGCGTCTGGCCGGGATGCAGCGTATAGGGCGGCGCGAGGTCGTTCTCCATCGCGATCGCCTCCGAACCCGCGCCCGTCATCGCGCCGATCGCGCGCAGCGTATCGCCCGGCCGCACGGTATAGGTGCCGGCCGTGACCGCGCGCGCGTCGGCGGTGACGGGTTTCAGCGTCCAGGTCTGCCGCGCGTCGCCGCCAACGACCTCGCCCAGCGAGCGCCGTTCGAAATCGTCACGCGCGGTAGACGGCGCCGACGCGCTGGCTACCGGTGCGGTCGCGCGCGGCGTCGGCGACATGGCCGCTGGAATACAGCCGCCCAGCAATGCCGCGCCCACAAGCGGCCCGATACGGTGAATAAGCGCCCCCACACCGCTTCCTTGCCAAAGCCAGGCAGCGAACACCAGCCATCTGTTTCATTTCGGAACAGAAACTGAGCGATCGGAGGGCATGGGACGCCCGTTTCAGCGAAGCGGATCGCGAAAATACTCGTGTGCTCCCGCGGAGGCGGGAGCCCAGCGCAAAGCAAAGCCGGCGTCGGCGTCAAGACGCTCTATGGTCTATGGGGAGTCGGCGTTCGGCGCGCTGCCTCGTCCGTCATACTGAACTCGTTCAGCATCCATGGCCGAACCTTCCCTTTTTTGCCGCCTTTCATTCGAGGGGGGACCATGGACCCTCGGATCGGGTCCGGGGCAGGCTCTGAAACAAGTTGGCGCATATGTCCTTCAGGCAAATCAGGAACTGTCCCCCGGCGAAAGCCGGGGTCCATGCGAGGCGGCGCTGCCCCACGTGGACCCCGGCTTTCGCCGGGGAACGGTGACTTGTCGAAAAGGGATCATTGCCAAACAAGGTCAGGGTGGCGGAAGGGAAAACCGTGCCGAAACCCGAATCCCCACAGCCATAGACCCCGCCTGCGCGGGGATACGATGTGTCATATTCAAGAGTGATCGCGCCAATGCATCGAGCATCGGATCGCCATCGCCTCGCTTCCGCTCAGCCCTGATAGGCGCTTCGCAAGGCCGCGAGCGAGGCGTCGTGGGTCAGGTCGAGTTGCAGCGGCGTCACCGAAATATAGCCGGCGTCGATCGCCTCGAGGTCGCTGTCGGCGCCCAGCGAATGCTCGATGCCGTGCAGCCCGAACCAGTAATAGGTGTAGCCGCGCGGATCGATGCCCTCGACGATCGAGCCGCGGCTATAGTCGTGGAAGCCCTGCCGGACGACGCGGATCCCGCGCACCGCGTCGGCGTGGACGGCCGGGAAGTTGACGTTGATCAGCGTCCGCGGCGCCATCCGCATCGCGAGCAGCGGCGCCAGCACCTTCGCCCCCCACGCTTCGGCCGCGCCGAAGGGAACGGTGTCGCCCATGCCCTCGCGCGCATAGACCTGGCTCAGTGCGATCGCCGGGATGCCGGCCAGCGCCCCCTCGATTGCCGCCGACACCGTGCCCGAATAGGTGATGTCGTCGCCCAGATTGGCGCCGCGGTTGACCCCTGACAGGATCAGGTCGGGCTTTTCGGGCATCAGCTTGCCGATCGCGATCATCACCGAATCGGTCGGGGTGCCGGTGCACGACCAGCGCCGCTCGCCATGCTGGCGGACGCGCACCGGATAGGACAGCGTCAGTGAATGGCCGGCGCCCGACTGCTCCTCCGACGGGGCGCAGACCCATATGTCGTCCGAAAGCTGCCGTGCGATCGCTTCGAGCACCGCCATGCCGGGGGCGTGATAACCGTCGTCGTTGGTGAGAAGGATGCGCACTTTGTGTCTTTCTCTTTTCGTCACCCGGCCCAAGGCCGGGGTGACGAGGGTAGTCAGGTGATGGGTGTCAGCCGCGTGACCCCACCCATGTAAGGCAACAGCGCCGCGGGAATATCGACGCTGCCGTCCTCCTGCTGATAATTTTCGAGGATCGCGACCAGCGTGCGCCCGACCGCCAGCCCCGAGCCGTTGAGCGTGTGGACGAACTCGTTGCCCTTCGCGCCCTCGCGGCGAAAGCGGGTGTTCATGCGCCGCGCCTGGAAATCGCCGCAGTTGGAACAGCTCGAAATCTCGCGGTAGGCGCCCTGGCCGGGCAGCCACACTTCGAGGTCATAGGTCTTGCGCGCCGAAAAGCCCATGTCGCCTGCGCACAGCAGCATCCGGCGATAGGGCAGCTCGAGCGCCTCGAGGATCGCCTCGGCGGCGCGCGTCTTGCGTTCGAGTTCGGCGTCGCTGTCCTCCGGGCGGGTGACCGACACCAGCTCGACCTTCCAGAACTGGTGCTGGCGGATATAGCCGCGCGTGTCGCGCCCCGCCGCGCCCGCCTCCGACCGGAAGCAGGGGGTGAGGGCGGTCATGCGCAGCGGCAGGTCGGCCTCGGGCAATATCTCCTCGCGCACCGCGTTCGTCAGGCTCATCTCCGACGTCGAGATCAGCCAGCGGCCATCGGTGGTCTGGAACAGGTCCTCGCGGAACTTGGGAAGCTGCGCGGTGCCGAACGCCGCTTCGTCGCGCACCAGCAGCGGCGTCGCGCATTCGCGATAACCCGCCTCGCCGGTCTGCCGGTCGAGCATATACTGGCCGAGCGCGCGTTCGAGCCGCGCCATCGACCCTTTCAGAAAGGCGAAGCGGGCGCCCGACATCCGCGCCGCAGTCTCGAAATCGAGGCCGAGCGCGGGGGCGAAATCGGCATGCTCGCGCGGCGTGAAGGCGAAGGTGCGCGGGGTGCCCCACCGCGAAATCTCGACATTGCCTTCTTCGTCCTCGCCCTCCGGAACGTCGGCGGCGGGCAGGTTGGGAAGCGCGGCGAGGCTGTCCTGCAATGCAGCAAGCTGCGCGCGCTCGGCGGCTTCCTGTTCGGGGAGCGACTGCTTCAGCGCCGCGACCTCTGCCTTCAGCGTTTCGGCGGTGGCCGTGTCGCCCTGCGCCATCGCCTGGCCGATCGCCTTCGACGCCTCGTTGCGGCGCGCGAGCGCGGCCTGCATGTCGGTCTGCAACGCGCGCAGCGCGGCGTCGGCGGCCAGGATGGTTTCGGACAGGGGGGCAAGGCCGCGGCGCGCGAGGCCCGCGTCGAACGCGGCGGGGTCGTCCCGGATCAGGCGGATATCGTGCATGGCCGCGCTATGGCGGCGCGGAGCGGGCGGTGCAAGCCCGTGTTCGCCCCTCCGCTCGCAATGACGACGCGGGGCGATCCCGGGGCCGAAATCATGACCGCCACGAAAAAGGGGGCCGCCCCAAGGGACGGCCCCCATCATTCGGCATCCGGCGCGAGGCCGTCTGCCGCCAGTGGCCCGTTACGCCGCTTCGCTGTCGTCGCCGTCGCGGTTGGCCGCACGGCGGCGCATCACCAGCGCCGCGGCGGCGGCGCCGAACAGCAGCATCATCGGCGGTGCCGGCACCGGGGTCGGATCGCCCGACGACCCGCTGCTCGTGCTGCCGCCCGAACTCGACGAAGACGAGGAGCTCGAAGAAGAGGAACTGCTCGACGACGACGAGGAACTGCTGCTCGACGAGGATGACGAGCTGCCCGTCGATCCGCCGAAGCTGCTGCTGCCGCCCGTCGCGCCAGACGAGGTCGCGCCGCTCGACGAACTGCTGCTCGACGAGGACGACGAGGAGGAAGAACTGCTCGACGACGAGGATGCGCCGCCGGTCGAGGTCGACGCGCCGCTCGAACCGCTCGACGACGAGGAAGACGACGAAGAGGAGGAACTGCTGCTCGACGAGCTGCTGCCCGAACCGCCCGAACCGCCCGACGTGCCGCCCCAGCCCGAGCTGCCGTGCGAGCTTCCGCCCTTCGACGAGCTTCCATGCGACGATCCGCCGTGGGACGAACTGCCATGCGAGCTGCCGCCGCGTGACGACCCGCCGTGCGAGCTTCCGCCCTTCGACGAACTGCCGCCGCCCGACGAGGAGGAACTCGACGACGAGGAGGACGAACTGCTGCTCGACGAAGAGGAACTGCTGCTGCTCGAAGAGGAGGAACTGACATTGCCCGACGAGGTCGAAACGCCGCCGGTCGAGGTGCTGACCCCGCCCGTCGAGGTCGAGACGCCACCCGTCGAGGTTGAGACGCCGCCCGTCGAAGTCGAAACGCCGCCGGTCGACGTGCTGACGCCACCCGTCGAGGTCGAGGTGCTGACCCCGCCAGTCGAAGTGGAAACCCCGCCCGAGGTGCTGCTGGTGGTCGAGCTGAGCCCGCCCGTGGTCGTCGAGGTGATGACGACGCTGCCGCTGCTCCCGCCGCCGCTGCTGCCGCCGAAGAAACCCCCGAAGAAGCCGCCACCGAAACCGCCGCCGAAGCCGCCGCCGATCACGGTGACTCCGCCGCCGCCACCGCCGCCTTCGAAGCCGCCGCGCTGCGGGAAGGGCGCATAGGGGATGGGGGGCAGCGGAACCGTCTGCGTCACCACCTGCGTCTGCGGGGTGGCGGTGCGGATGACCCGCTTCGTCGTGACCACGCGGCGGACGCGCTTCACCGGCTTGCGCGCCACGTGCCGCTTGCGCACCACCTTCTTGGTGCAGCAGTTCTGCACCGTCTGCGCCTTCGCTCGCGGCACGTCGGCGACCTGCATCGCGCCGGTGCCGATGATCGCGCCGCCGCATGTGCAGGCACAAAGCTTTGCGAGGGCCATTCGGACAGACATAGGTTTCTCTCTCTTTTCCCGTTGCAGGTGCCCTCAGCGCTGCCGCCGGCACCGATTGCGCCTTTCACTAAGAGCAAAAGGCCAATGCTTTGTGAACACGGCAATTGCGTTAACCGCGTTTGCCTGTCCGAGAGCGGGAAAATGGGATCGAAATCAACTCTAAAGCGCTACTTTGTCCCAAAACAGCACGGATTTTTACCGAATCATGTCCATTGGTAAACGGCTGGGCGCTCGAATAGGGTGAGCGCGGTGGGCTTGCGGAGAGCATCGGACCGGTTCAGCGGCGCTTCACCCGAGGTCGCCTATCGGTCCTTGGCGCTTGTGTCCCAACCTGCGGCTGGTTATAGGCGCGGCGCATTCCTTGGACCGCCATTTCGGCGGCAAGGCGACAGGAAAGGACGCGAGAGCCCCTTATGCCGACCAAGATTGCCGATGTTGGCGCCGACGCCCTCCGCGAAGCCAGGTCCAATCTCGATTCGGATTATGTCCCCAACGAGGACGAGCCGTTCATGAACGAACGGCAGCAGGATTATTTCCGCGGCCTCCTGCTCGCCTGGAAGAAGTCGATCCTTTCCGAAGCCGAATCGACGCTGGCGCATCTGCAGGACGGTCCGCTGCGCGAGCCCGACCTCGCCGACCGCGCGTCGAGCGAGACCGACTGGGCGATCGAGCTGCGGACCCGCGACCGCCAGCGCAAGCTGATCGCCAAGATCGACGCCGCGATCCGCCGCATCGACGAAGGCGAATATGGCTATTGCGCGGTCACCGGCGAACCCATCTCGCTCGCGCGGCTTCAGGCGCGCCCGATCGCGACGATGACGCTGGAAGCGCAGGAGCGCCACGAGCGCAACGAGCGCATTTCGCGCGAGGATTGATCGCGGCCGGCCCGGAAGGCGCCGGCGCCATTTACAATATCGCAAGGGCTGCTGCCTAGATTCGTCCCCTGAATCGAAGGGGGAACGGGTCGCATGGAATCCCACGAACACACATCGGTCGACGAGGAAGTGGCGGCGCTGTCGCGAAGCGCCGACCGCGACAGCCTGTTCATGCAGGCGCGGCTGCAACTCGCGGGGGCGACCGACACGGTGCTCGTCCGCGTCCGCAACCTGTCGGCGGGCGGCATGCTCGCCGAGGTGCAGGGCCGGATCAGGGGGCTTGAACAGGGCGGGGCGGTCGAAGTCGATCTGCGCAACATCGGCCCGGTGCCGGGGCGGATCGTCTGGATCGGCGACGGCAAGTTCGGCGTCGCGTTCGACCGGCCGGTCGATCCGCAGGCGGTGCGCCGTCAGGTGGTTCGCAAAATGGAGGTTCCCCCGCACATTTCAGCGCTCAACCGGGGGCCTTTCTACCGCCCGCGCTGACGCGCTTCGCGATGGAAGGCATCAGCCGGCGGTAGCAGTCGGGGGCTCGCTCAATCGAACGCGAGCATCTCTTCCTTGATTTTCAGCTTCTGCTTTTTCATCTGCGCCAGCAGGGCCGCATCGGGCGATGGGCGCCGTTCTTCATTCGCAATTTTCGCGTCGAGGTCCGCGTGACGGGACTTCAGGGCAGAAAGGTGCGATGTGCTCATGAGGCCTTCTCCTTTTCGAATCGGGTGGGCAGGGGCGAGTAGAACATGAATTGCCCCGAAAGTCGTGACGATTCGGCCGGACGGTCCCCGTTGCGGACCAGCGGTGGCCGTGGCAGGAGACGGGCGTGAATCCGGAAGACATCGCCCAGCGCCTCGAACGGCTTCGGACCGAGCATCGCGACCTCGATGCGGCGATCATCGCGCTCGCCACGGCGACGGTTCCCGACCAGCTCCAGCTCGCCCGCATGAAGAAGCACAAGCTGCGGCTGCGGGACGAGATCGCATGGTGCGAGGATCAGCTTCTGCCCGACATCATCGCCTGATCCGTCCGGTCGCGCGCCGGAAAGATGGTTAGCGGCGTTGCGGTGCGCGCCGCGACCGTGGCATGGCCGCGCGATGGACGAGCGGCAGTCGGGCATGCGCGGAATCGGCCGGCCGGTTCATCGCGCGCAGGTCGAAAATCTCTATGTCGAAGCGATGCTGCTCGCCGACGAGGCGCATGCGGCCTTTGCAGCGATGCGCGATCCGGGCGGCGATGGCCTGCTTCAGGTCGGTCTCGCCTGCGAATCGCTCAAGACGACGGCGCGGCTGATGCATATCATCGCCTGGCTGCTCCACCGCCGCGCGATGATCGCCGGCGATCCGGGGGCCGGACCCGACGACAGCGCCGCGCGCATCGGCGATCCCGTCCTGGCCGATTGGTCTGTCTGCGCCCGCTTCGATGCCCCGGTCGCCCGCGTCGTCATGGCGAGCGAGCGGCTGTTCGAACGCGTTGCCGCGCTCGAGGCGGGCTGGGATGCGCCCGCCGCGCCGACGCCGGTGCACGACATGCTGGCGGAGATCGCCGCGCGCCTCTGACGCGTGCGCATCCTCCCGGTGCGCATAACGCTTGCCTTAAAACCCGCATTTGAAATACTCCTTTGAAAAAAGGAGAGGTTGGAGATGGACCGTGCGCAAAAACTGGAATTGCTCGATCGCAGCCTGACGCGAGCGGCCGACGCGATCGGCGACATCACGCCGGTGGTGATGGCGCGCTATTATGCGCGGCACCCCGACGCCGCGGCCAGTTTCGAGCGACACGGAATGGGGCGGACCTCGGCGCTGGAGCACGAGATGGTCGACAACTGCCTCTATTGCCTGATGTATTGTCTCGAACGCCCGACCGAGATCGAAATATTGCTCGAAAATTCGGTTCCGCATCATCAGTTCACGCTCCAGGTATCGTTCGACTGGTATCGCGGGCTGGTCGATGCGACGATCGACGTGATAGCCGAAAGCGTTCCCGCCGATGCCGCCGACGAGCGGCAGGTATGGGACGAGATTCGCAGCGTGCTGGGCGGCGTCTTCACCGGATGCCGAAGCTTGCTGGCCGGGGCGAATCCGATCGCGGCGGCGAGCGCCTGAAAACCGTTCGCGCGTTTCCGATTATCCGGTCCACTCGATCCACGCGCCATGCGGGTGCGAGCGCGCGAGCAGGCGGCCCGCTTCGCCGCCGGGCCAATGGCGCACGACCAGTTCGTGATGATGCGCGGTGCGGTTGGCTTCGAGCGCGATCCAGGCGAGCGGATGGTCGGGCGTCGCTTCGGCGCCGGCTTCCTCCATCGCGGTCGTCACGCGCATCTGCTGATCCTCGGGCACATATTGCCAGACGATCGAGTGCATCAGCACGCGCGTCGTGCCCGCGGCCTGCGGCTTTTTCAGTTCAGCCTCGACGAAATCGGCGGCGGAGGCGCGAACGAGATCCGGTTTCCTTTCGCGCGCCGCAGCAATCGCCGCTTCCATGCGCGCGAAGCGCACCGCATGCTCGGGCCAGATATAGGCCTTGAGCCGCAGCGCCTGCGCGGGATCGGTCAGGTCGACCGGTGCGACGTCGCATCCCTTCAGGGCCGCGATCTCGATCGGCAGCTGCGGCGGATGGTTTCCCTGCCATTCGGGGGTGAAGGCCATGACGCCGGGTCGAGGCCCGACCTGCACGCCGCCCAGATCGTAATGATAACGGTCGATCATCAGGTTGATCCCCGCGCTCGACCCGATTTCGAGGCAGTCGAAGCGCGGCGGCAGGCCTTGCTCGGCGAGCCACAGCATCGCTGCGATGAAGTTCGACGACCGCCCCGCCTCGTTGGTTTGCGGCGGACCGTCGAGCCACGGCAGCAGCGCCGCCTCTTGCCGCTGGACGACTCCGGCGACGATCGCGGCGTCGTTGATGTCGTCGGCATCGGCATAGATGGGTGCAAGCTCGGGCGCGGCGCCCGACAAGTGCAGCGCATGCAGCCCGCCCGCGGCGCGCAGCGGCAGCGCGTCGGCAAGCGGCGCGCCCTGCCATTCCGCCATGCGTCGGGCGAATCCGGTCGCGGGCGCGTCGATCAGCGTCGCGAGCGCCGCGACGATCCGCGCCGTCACGGGGGCGTCGGCGGCGCGGCAATAGGCGACCTGGTTCCTGAAGGCGGTGCGCACCGCATCGGCGCCGGTCGCGCCGATGTCGATGAACTCGTAGCGCTCGCTCATTGCCCTTTCTCCCGTCGCCGCTTATGGGCGCGGTGTTTATGCCCGAACCGATCATCTTTGCCATCCCCAAGGGACGCATCCTCGACGAGGCGCTGCCGCTGCTCGCGCGCGTCGGCATCGAGCCCGCGGCGGATTTCTTCGACAAGAAGAGCCGCGCGCTGGTGTTCGGGACGAACCAGCCGCATGTCTCGCTGATCCGCGTGCGCGCGTTCGACGTCGCGACCTTCGTCGCGCACGGCGCGGCACAACTCGGCATCGTCGGGTCCGACGTGATCGACGAGTTCGATTATTCGGAACTTTACGCGCCCGTCGATCTCGGCATCGGCCACTGCCGCCTGTCGCTCGCCGGGCCGGCGGGCAGTTCGCCGCCGGGTGCCGCCGACTTCGAGGGCGCCAGCCATATCCGCGTCGCGACCAAATATCCCGCGACGACGCGCCGCTGGTTCGAGGGGCAAGGCATCCAGGCCGAATGCATCAAGCTCAACGGCGCGATGGAGATCGCGCCGAAGCTGGGACTCGCGTCGCATATCGTCGACCTCGTCTCGACGGGGCGCACGCTGGTCGAGAATGCGCTCGCCGAACAGACGGTGATCAGCGAGGTGTCGGCGCGGCTGATCGTCAACCGCGCGGCGTTCAAGCTGCGCTCGGCCGAGGTGCCGGCGCTGGTCGAACGGTTCCGCGAGGCCGTGTCGAGTCCCGCCGGAGGAAATTGAGTGCGACGGCTCGACGCCTCCGCTCCTGGTTTTCGCGCCGCCTTCGACGCGCTGGTCGACGACCGGCGCGAAAGCGATTCGGGCGTTTCGGCCGACGTGGCCGCGATCGTCGCGCGGGTGAAGGCGGAAGGCGACGCCGCGCTTGCCGACTATACGCGCCGCTTCGACCGCTTCGACCTCGACGCGAGCGGCTGGAGCATCTCGAAACAGCAATGCGCCGCCGCCTATGACGCGCTCGCGCCCGGCCTGCGCGCGGCGCTCGACCTCGCGGCGGAGCGCATCCGCGCCTATCACGCGGCGCAGCGCCCGGCGGACCGCGACTATCGCGACGCGGCGGGCGCGCGGCTCGGCGCGCGCTGGCGCGCGGTCGATGCGGCGGGAGTCTATGTTCCCGGCGGACGCGCCGCTTATCCCTCGTCGGTGCTGATGAATATCCTTCCCGCCAAGGTCGCGGGGGTCGAGCGCATCGTGATGGTCACGCCGACACCCGACGGCACGATCAATCCCGTCGTGATGGCGGCGGCGCATATCGGTGGCGTCGACGAGATATGGCGCGTCGGCGGCGCGCAGGCGGTGGCGGCGCTCGCCTTCGGCACCGACCGTATCGCTCCGGTCGACGTCGTCACCGGCCCCGGCAACGCCTGGGTCGCCGAGGCGAAGCGCCAGCTTTATGGGCTGGTCGGCATCGACATGGTCGCGGGCCCGAGCGAGATCGTCGTCGTCGCCGACGCCCGGAACGACCCGCATGTCATCGCCGCCGACCTGCTCAGCCAGGCCGAGCACGACCCGACGAGCCAGTCGATCCTCTTCACCGATAATAATGCTTTCGCCGACGCGGTGGCGGCGGCGGTCGCCACAGTCATCCCGACGCTCGCCACCGCGGGGACGATGGCCGCGAGCTGGGATGCCAATGGCGCGATCGTTATCGTGCCGACGCTGGCCGACGCGATCCCCTTGTGCGACCGGCTCGCGCCCGAGCATCTCGAACTCGCGGTCGATGCGGCCGAAGCCGACGCGCTCTTCGCCAAGGTGCGCCACGCCGGCTCGGTCTTCCTCGGCCGCCAGACGCCCGAAGCGATCGGCGATTATGTCGCCGGCCCCAATCATGTCCTCCCCACCGGCCGCCGTGCGCGCTTTTCGAGCGGGCTGTCGGTCGCCGACTTCATGAAGCGCACCAGCTTCCTCGCACTCGACGAGGGCGCGCTGGCGGCGATCGGTCCAGCCGCGGTCGCGCTCGCCGAGGCCGAGGGGCTTCCCGCCCATGCGCTCAGCGTCCAGAACAGACTCGATCAGGCAAAGCCATGAACAAACGCGCCCAGTCCCGCTCCGCCGCACGGCTCGCCGCCGTGCAGGCGCTCTATCAGCACGAGATGGAGGGCACGCCTACGGCGCAGCTCCTCCATGAATTCCACCAGCATCGCATCGGCGCCATCATCGAGGATGCCGAATATGCGGAGGCCGACGTCCCCTTCTTCGACGACATCGTGAAGGGCGCGCTCGCGCGCCAGGCCGAGGTCGACGCCGCGATCGCCGCGCGGCTGGCGAGCGGCTGGACGCTCGACCGCCTCGACCGCACGATGAAGGCGATCCTGCGCGCCGGCGCCTACGAACTGATCGCGCGCGGCGATGTGCCGGTCGGCGCGGTGGTCAGCGAATATGTCGATGTCGCAAAGGCCTTCTTCGACGGGCGCGAGGCGGGGTTCGCCAACGGTCTGCTCGATGCGATCGGCAAGGATGTGCGGGCGAAGGGGTGAACCGTTCTTTCAGCCGTTCGGGCTGAGCTTGTCGAAGCCCCGTCCTTCTTTTAGCGACGTCAAGGGAAAGGGCGGCCCTTCGACAAGCTCAGGGCGAACGGGGTTTGTGTTGTGACCGAAGCCGATTTCATCGCCCGCCTGCGCGATATCGCGACCGACCCGGCTGCGCGGGGGCTCGCGGACGATGCCGCCGTGCTGGGCGATCTCGTCCTTACCCACGACATGATCGTCGAGGGCGTGCATTTCCTCCCCGACGAGCGCCCGCAGGACGTCGCATGGAAGCTGGTCGCGGTGAACCTTTCCGACCTGGCTGCGAAGGGGGCGGTGCCGGTCGGGGTGCTGCTCGGCTATAGTCTGGCGGGCGATGCGGTCTGGGACGCCGCCTTTGCCGACGGACTCGACATCGTGCTGCGCCGCTACGGCCTGCCCCTGCTTGGAGGCGATACCGTCGGCGTTCCGGCGGGGGCGCCACGCAGCTTCGGTCTGACGGCCATCGGCCGGGCACCGGCCGAGGGTGCGCCGTCGCGCAGCGGCATGAAGCCCGGCGACCGGCTCTGGGTCAGCGGGACGATCGGCAACGCCGGGGCCGGCCTCGCGATGCGGCTTGGAGAGATCGACACCAACGAGACGTGTCTCGCCGCCTATAGCCGCCCGCAGCCGCAGCTCACGCTGGGGCAGGTGCTCGCGCCGCATGTCCGCGCCATGATGGACGTGTCCGACGGGTTGCTGATCGACGCGCAGCGGATGGCGACGGCGAGCGGTTGCCGGATCACGCTGCGGCTCGATGCGGTGCCGCTGTCGGCGGCGCTGCTCACCGTGCGCCCCGACGTGCTCGACACGCGGCTGGCGGCGGCCACGGCGGGGGACGATTATCAGCTGTTGTTCGCCGCCGACCCCGATGCCGGCGCCGTCATCCGTGCAACGGCGGAGGCGCTCAATATCGCCGTGACTCCGATCGGCCATGCCGGGGTCGGCGAAGGGATCGTGGTGATCGACGGAGCGCAGCGCGTCGCACTGCCCGACCGGCTCGGTTTCATGCACTGATCCGCGACGGGGCGGAGGCACCGAAAAACCGGGCTTGCCCTTGGCCGCCTTTCTTCCCATAACCCCGCCACCAATTGGGGCGGTCGCATCAGGGGAAAGAGCGAACCGGCATCGACAAGTCGGACGTCTCGACTGCCAGCCTGTGTCCGCCTCCTTCAATGGGGAAGGAACAGACACGCATGAATCCGGTTTTGATCGCGATAGCGTGCGGCCTTTTGGCCGTGCTCTATGGATTCATTACCTCCCGCCAGGTGCTCGGCGCCTCGGCCGGTAATGAAAAGATGCAGCAAATCGCAGGCGCCATCCAGGAAGGGGCGCAGGCCTATCTGAAGCGCCAGTACAGCACCATCGCCATCGTCGGCGTCGTCGTCGCGGCGATCGTTCTCTGGGCGCTCGGTCCCATTTCGGCTTCGGGCTTCGCCATCGGTGCGATCCTGTCCGGCGTTGCCGGGTTCATCGGCATGAACATCTCGGTCCGCTCGAACGTCCGCACCGCCGCGGCGGCGCAGAAGGGGCTGCAGGCGGGTCTGACGCTGGCGTTCCGCGCCGGTGCGATCACCGGCCTGCTGGTGGCCGGGCTCGCGCTGCTCGCGATCGCGGTCTTCTACTGGGTGCTGACGGTCCAGATGGGCCGGACGGTCGGCGGCGACGACCGCACGGTCGTCGACGGCCTCGTCGCGCTCGCCTTCGGCGCCTCGCTGATCTCGATCTTCGCGCGTCTCGGCGGCGGCATCTTCACCAAGGCCGCCGACGTCGGCGCCGACCTCGTCGGCAAGGTCGAGGCCGGCATTCCGGAGGACGATCCGCGCAACCCCGCGGTGATCGCCGACAATGTCGGCGACAATGTCGGCGACTGCGCGGGCATGGCCGCCGACCTCTTCGAAACCTATGTCGTCACCGTCGGCGCCACCATGGTGCTGACCGCGCTGCTGCTCAAGGGCGCGGGCGACCTGCTGCCGGGCCTGATGGCACTGCCGCTGCTGATCGGCGGCGTGTGCATCATCACCTCGATCATCGGCACCTATTTCGTCCGCCTCGGCGGGTCGAACAACGTCATGGGCGCGATGTACAAGGGCTTCCTCGTCTCGGCGATCCTGGCGGTTCCGGCGATCTGGATTTCGACCGGCTATGTCCTCGGCGACATGAACGCGACGATTGCGGGCACCGAATTCACCGGCCGCGCGCTCTTCTATTGCTCGCTGCTCGGTCTCGTCATCACCGGCCTGATCATCTGGATCACCGAATATTACACCGGCACCAATTTCCGTCCGGTGCGCTCGATCGCCAAGGCTTCGGAAACGGGCCACGGCACCAACGTGATCCAAGGCCTTGCGATCAGCCTTGAAGCCACCGCGCTGCCGACGCTCGTCATCGTCGCGGGGATCATCATCGCCTATCAGCTCGCGGGCCTGATCGGCATCGCCTATGGCGCGACCGCGATGCTCGCGCTCGCCGGCATGGTCGTTGCGCTCGACGCCTATGGTCCGGTGACCGATAACGCCGGCGGGATCGCCGAAATGGCGGGCCTCGACGATTCGGTCCGTGAAAAGACCGACCTGCTCGACGCCGTCGGCAACACGACCAAGGCGGTGACGAAGGGCTATGCCATCGGTTCGGCGGGCCTCGCTGCACTGGTTCTCTTCGCGGCCTATACGACCGACCTTCGGGAATTCTTCCCCGATCTAACGGTCAATTTCAGCCTCGAAAATCCGTACGTCATCGTGGGGCTGCTGCTCGGCGCGCTGCTGCCCTATCTGTTCGGCGCGATGGGGATGACCGCCGTCGGCCGTGCTGCGGGCGACGTGGTCAAGGATGTGCGCGAGCAGTTCGCGGGCGATCCCGGCATCATGGCGGGCACGTCGAAGCCCGACTATGCGCGCACGGTCGACCTCGTCACCAAGGCAGCGATCAAGGAGATGATCATTCCCTCGCTGCTGCCGGTGCTGGCGCCGATCGTCGTCTATTATGTCATCTCGGCGGTTGCGGGACAGGCGAACGGCTTTGCCGCGCTCGGCGCCCTGCTGCTCGGCGTGATCGTCGGCGGGCTGTTCGTCGCCCTGTCGATGACCTCGGGCGGCGGCGCGTGGGACAATGCCAAGAAATATATCGAGGACGGCAACCACGGCGGCAAGGGCAGCGAAGCCCACAAGGCCGCGGTGACCGGCGACACCGTCGGCGATCCCTACAAGGATACCGCGGGTCCGGCCGTCAACCCGATGATCAAGATCACCAACATCGTCGCGCTGCTGCTGCTCGCGGCGTTGGCGGGACACGCGATGTAATCGCTTCCCGTCCCGGGTGAAAGAAAGCCCCGCCGGAGCGATCCGGCGGGGCTTTTTTCTGGGGGGTAGGGGCGGGGAGCTGTTGTGAAGCCCTCTCCCCTTCAGGGGAGAGGGTTGGGAGAGGGGGAGGAAAGCGCTGCCCTCTGCCCCTCTCAACTATGGCTAGCCGGACAAGCCGGCAAGCCTTCGTATCTCTCCCCTGAAGGGGAGAGAGCCGTTCCCCCGAGGTCGCCTTTCCGTTCGCAACCCGCCTCTCACGACGCCGACGTCGCCCCCATCTGCTGCGCATAGCCGGCCTGGACCATCGCGCTCATCCGGTCGAACAGCGCGTCGGGGTCGCTGCGGCGCAGCGCGGCGATCTGTGCCTCCGGGCCCTCCGCGACGACGATCTCGCGTTTGCCCTGCGCGACGGCGTCCAGAATCTGCGCGGCGGCGGTTTCGGGCGACAGGCCGTTGTCGATCGCGGCGTCGCTTTCCCCGCGCACGCTGCCGTCGGCGTTGAGCGCGTTGCGGCTGACGTTGGTCGCGACCGATCCCGGCGCGACCACCAGTACTTTGAGCCCCAGATGCTCGTTTTCGGCGCGCACGCTGTCGTGATAGCCGATCAGCCCGTGCTTCGCGGCGCAATAGGCGCTGCGCAGCGGCACGCCCGCGATCCCCGCGACGCTCGAAATCGCCACGATCTGGCCGCCGCCCGCGCCGACCATGCGCGGCAGGAGTTGCTGGGTGAGGGCGATCGGCGCCAGCAGGTCGACCGCGATGATCTTTTCATAGACCGAAAAATCGGTGTCGATCGCCAGGCTGCGCTGCGAGATGCCGGCGTTGTTCACCAGCCCGTCGATACGGCCGCACCAGCCCCACGCCTCTTCGACGAGTCGCGGCAGCGCGTCGAAATCGGTCGCCTCGAACGGCAGGACCATCGTGCCCGCGCCGCAATCCTTCGCCACTTCCTCGAGCGCCGCGACGTTGCGGCCCGACAGGATCAGCTTTGCACCGCGTGCGGACAGGCCGCGCGCCAGCGCCGCACCGATCCCCGACGAGGCGCCCGTAACCCACCATATTTGCTCTTTCATGCCGGCATCCCTATCTGTGATTCAGTCTCAACCTGAAACGCGTCGATCCGGTCGTCAAGGCGCCCAACCGCGGATTTCCGTGCGGGGCTGGCAATTTTGTTGCGACTCTGTTATACTATCTATCATCACGCCGACAGTTTGCCTCTTCCCGCCGCTGGGCCGGGGGCGCTTTCGTCGTTTCCGATGGAGCCTATCCCTTGTCGTCATAGACTGGCGAGCGCCGCCCGAACTGCTTCGTTCCCCCTCGCTGCGAGGGCGGAGGCACCCGGCTTTTGGCGCTTTTCCCGTCTCGGCAAGGCCACAGAAAGGAACTTGCATGTCCGCAAACACGCTCGTCTTTGAAGTCGGTGACTATGTCGTTTATCCGAAACATGGCGTGGGGCGCGTCATCGAACTGCAGAAGTCCGAAATCGCGGGCATGCAGCTCGAACTCTATGTCCTGCGCTTCGAAAAGGAAAAGATGACCCTGCGCGTCCCGACCAACAAGGCGGAAGGCGTCGGCATGCGCAAGCTGTCGTCGGACAAGACGCTGAAGGAAGCGCTGCAGGTGCTCACCACCAAGCCGAAGGTGAAGCGCACCATGTGGTCGCGCCGCGCGCAGGAATATGAAGCGAAGATCAACTCGGGCGACCTCGTGTCGATCGCCGAGGTGACGCGCGACCTGTTCCGCGCCGACGATCAGCCCGAACAGAGCTATTCGGAGCGCCAGATTTTCGAAGCGGCGTCGAGCCGTCTCGCGCGCGAACTCGCCGCGATGGAGGAAAGCGACGAAAAGACCGCGCAGGCGAAGATACTCCAGATCCTCAACGAGCATGCGCCGAAATATTATGTGGAGAAGGTGGGCTAAACCCGCCCTGCATTCCGACAAGCGAAAAGGGCGGTCCCGCGGGGCCGCCCTTTTTTCATGCGTCGCCTTCGTGAAGGCGACCTTTGTTACGGATATTTCGCTTCCACGAAATAAAGCCCATCCGGCGGCGCGTTGAGCCCGAGCGCGCTGCGGTCCGCCGCGTCGAGCGCGGCTTTCAGGTCGCGCGCCGACCATTTTCCCTGCCCAACGAGAACGAGGCATCCGACCATCGAGCGCACCTGGTGATGCAGGAAGCTGCGCGCCGCCGCCTCGACGATCACCTCGTCGCCGTGCCGGCTGACGCTCAGTCGGTCGAGCGTCTTCACCGCGCTTTCGGCCTGGCAGTGCACCGACCGGAAGGTGGTGAAATCGTGCCGTCCGACCAGCGCCCGCGCCGCGCCGTGCATGGCCTGCGCGTCGAGCGGTTTGGCGAACTGCCACGCCAGCCCCTTGTCCCAGGTCAGCGGCGCGCGGCGGTTGACGATGCGATATTCATAGGCGCGCCCCAGGCACGAAAAGCGCGCGTGCCAGTCGTCGGCGACCGTCTCGCACGCCAGCACCGCGACGGGGGCGGGGCGAAGCTGCGCGTTCAGCGCCTCCATCAGGCGAAAGGGAGTGAGCGGCTTGGCGATGTCGACATGCGCGCGCATCGCGATCGCATGGACCCCGGCGTCGGTGCGCCCCGCGCCATGGACCGTTGCTTCCTCGCCCGTGATGCGCGCGGCCGCCTCCTCCAGCGCCTGCTGGACGCTGGGGCCGTGCGATTGCCGCTGCCAGCCCATGAAGGGGCGGCCGTCATATTCGATGGTGAGCGCGAAGCGGGTCATCGGCCGCGCCTAACCTTCTTGCCGTTACCCCGGACTTGATCGGCACTTATCCCTTTCCGACAAGTCACTGTTCCCCGGCGAAAGCC
>NZ_BCUA01000013.1 GCF_001591045.1 Sphingopyxis granuli NBRC 100800
TCACCCGTTCGGGCGACGAAAATCAGCGGTGCGGTGCCGGACGGCGCCGCGCCAGAGCGACGTCGTGCCCGGAGGGAAAGATGACCGAAGACGAAATCAATGAGCGCCACAATGAAAAGGCGCGCAAGCGGCAGGCTGCAAGAGCCAAGATCATGGCCGACAAGACGCGGGAAAAGGGCCTGCTGATCGTCCACACCGGCAAGGGCAAGGGAAAGTCGACTGCCGCCTTCGGCATGGTGTGCCGCGCGCTGGGGCACGGGATGAAGGTCGGCATCGTCCAGTTCATCAAGGGCGGCTGGGCGACTGGCGAGAAGGCCGTCTATTCGGCCTTTCCCGGGCAGGTCGAGCACAAGGTCATGGGCGAAGGCTTCACCTGGGACACGCAGGACCGTGCGCGCGACATCGCCTGGGCGCGCGCCGGATGGGACGAGGTGAAGCGGATGATCGCCGATCCCGACATCGCGATGGTTGTCGCCGACGAACTCAACATCGTATTGCGCTACGAATATCTGCCCGTCGACGAGGTGGTCGCGGGCCTGCTCGATCGAGGCGAGATGAAGCATGTCATCGTCACCGGCCGCAATGCGCCCGAGGCGCTGATCGAAGCCGCCGACCTCGTCACCGAGATGGTGCAGGTGAAGCACCCGTTCCGGTCGGGCGTGAAGGCGCAGCGGGGAATAGAGTTTTGAGCGGCCAACTCGCGCCGGGACTGCTGGTCGCGGCGCCGCGCTCGGGGGCGGGCAAGACGCTCGTCGCGATCGGGCTGCAGCGCGCTTTCCTGCGCGAAGGACTCGGCGTCGCTGCGGCAAAATGCGGACCCGACTATATCGACCCCGGCTTTCACGCCGTGGCGACCGGGCGATCCTCGGTCAATCTCGACGGCTTCGCGATGACGCCGGCGATGCTGAAGGGGCTGGCGGCGCAGGCGGCCTGCGGCGCCGATCTGGTCGTCGCCGAAGCCGCGATGGGGTTGTTCGATGGCGCGGGCCGGAGCAGTACGGCGGCCGAGGTCGCGCGGCTGACGGGTTGGCCGGTCCTGCTCGTCGTCGATGCCGAGGGCGCGGGCCAGAGCGTCGCGGCAGTCGCGCATGGCCTCGCGACCTTTCCCGGCGCGCCGCCGGTGGCCGGAGTCATCGTCAACCGCGTTGCGAGCGACCGTCACGCCGCGATGATCGCCGAAGGATTCGACGCGCTCGACCTGCCGCTGTTCGGCATGATCCGCCGCGATCCAGCGCTGGCGGTCGCCTCGCGCCACCTCGGGCTGGTGCAGGCGCGCGAAGACGGCGCGTTGGACGAGCGGATCGACGCCGTCGCGGCCATCGTCGCGCGCGATTGCGACCTCGCCGCGATCCGCGCGGCGGCGCGTGCGACCTCTCCGGCCTCGCCCGTCCGACCGCGCCTGCGTCCGCCGGGGCAGCGCATCGCCCTCGCCGCCGACGATGCCTTCGCCTTCTTCTATCCGCATCTGGCGTCGTGGTGGCGCGATGCGGGCGCGGAGATTTGCAGCTTCTCGCCGCTCGCCGACGAGGCGCCGCCGATGGACTGCGACGCCTGCTGGCTGCCCGGCGGCTATCCCGAACTGCACGCGGGCAGGCTGGCGGGCAATGCGCGCTTCATGGCGGGGCTGCGCGCCTTCGCGGCGCGCGCGCCGGTGCATGGCGAGTGCGGCGGCTATATGCTGCTCGGCCGCAGCACCGAGGATGCGGACGGCATCGTACATCCGATGGTGGGGCTGCTGCCGGTCGATACCAGCTTCGCGAAAAGGAAGATGTCGCTCGGCTATCGGCAGGCGCGGCTGTTCGCGCCGACGCGCTTCGCCGATGCCGAAACGCCGCTGTGGGGGCATGAATATCATCATGCGACCATCACATCGACGAACGAAGGCACCCCCTTCGCCCGGCTTACCGACGCGGCAGGTCGCGATCTCGGCCCCGCCGGCCATCGCGCCGGTCCTGTGACGGGCAGCTTCTTTCACTTGATCGCCTGACGCGATTTGCCTAACGAGCAGGCCGCGACAGGTTCCCCGAAAGGGGATTGAAAGGGAATGGGGTGCGAAACCCCTGCTGCCCCTGCAACTGTAAGCGGAGAGCCATCGGGCCATATGCCATTGGGACCATCGGTCCTGAGAAGGCGGCCCGGACCGGCGTCGACCCGCGAGCCAGGAGACCTGCCCGTCGCCGTCGTCTTTCGCGCGGACAGGGTGTGCCGGGCGGACGGGGGTGAACCCGACAGACGACAAAGGTGACCGCGCGGCCGCGCGGGCCGATGTCGTTCGCCTATCAGGGTGGGCCGCCATCGACCCAGCGACCGAATGGTCTTGTCGATGGGGTATCCTATGTTCCGTGTTATTGTTCGAAGTTCCATTTCACTGGCGGCACTTGCAGCCGGCTTTCCCGTATCGGCCGCAGAAGCCGCCAACGCCGCCGCGACGTCCGAAGAGGACAGCATCGTCGTCACCGCGACGCGCGCGCCGCTCGCACTCGACGAGGTGCCGTCGACGATCACCGTGCTCGACAAGGCGGCGATCGACCGGTCGCAGGATATCGGCGCCACCGAGTTGCTGTTGCGCACGCCCGGCATCACCATCTCGCGCAACGGCGGCTATGGCACCGCGACATCGCTCCGCATCCGCGGCGCCGAGTCCGATCATACCGTTGTCGTGATCGATGGCGTGAAGCTCAACGATCCGGCGGCGGCCGGCGGCGGCTATAATTTCGCCAACCTGCTGGTCGGCGACATGGAGCGGATCGAAATCCTGCGTGGTCCGCAGTCGATCCTGTGGGGCAGCCAGGCGATCGGCGGCGTTGTCAATATCGTCACGGCCATCCCCGAAAAACCGCTGGAAGGCAGCTTCGACATCGAGGCCGGGTCGCGCAACACGGTCAGCGCGCGCGCCGCGATCGGCAGCCGCACGGGCCCACTGAGCTGGCGCATTGGTGGGCAAAGCTTCACCACCGACGGCATTTCGGCGATCGCCCCAGCCTTTGGCGGCGGCGAGCGCGACGGCTATCGCAACCGCAGCGTGACGGGCCGCGCCGAACTGGCGCTGGCTTCGAACCTCAGCGTCGAAGTGCGCGGTTATTATTCCACGGCGCGCGTCAACCTCGATTCGACGAGCGGCGATACGCCGGACTACGCGCTCAACGAGGAATTCGTGAGCTATGCCGGCGCCAACTTCGACCTGTTGGATGGGCGTTTCCGCAACCGGATTTCCTATTCCTACACCGACACCGATCGCAGCAATTACGGGCCGCTACGCGCCCGTCCCGTCAGCCTTCAGGCCAAGGGAGAGAATCGGCGCTGGGAATATCAGGGCAATATCGATGTCACGCGCGGCGTCAGCGCGGTCTTCGGCGTCGAGAATGAACGGTCGAGGTTCCGCAGCCGCTCGCCTTCGGGTTCGCTGGCGACGCCCCTTCCCGACTTCGCGATCGGCAAGGCGGACGTGACGAGCCTTTATGGCCAGCTCAGCGTCGAGCCCCTGAACGGGCTGACGATCAACGGCGGCGTCCGCCATGACGATCACGACCGTTTCGGCGGGCAGACACTGTTTGCGGCGGGCGGTGTCTGGCGGCTGCCGACCGGGACCATCCTGCGCGCGAGCTATGGCGAAGGTTTCAAGGCGCCGACGCTGTATCAGATGTTCAGCGAATATGGGAATGTCGCGCTCGACCCGGAGGAAGCGCATGGCTGGGAAGCAGGGATCGAGCAGCAATTGTTCGGCCGCGCTCTGACGGTTGGCGGGGTCTGGTTCGATCGCACCACGACCGGGCAGATCATCTTCAATTCCTGCTCGCCCACCACGCCCAATCCGCTCTGCTTGGTCCCTGGCGATTCCACGCGCCGTTCGGGCTATTATTCCAATGTCGCGCGCGGCGAGGCGCATGGGATCGAGGCGACGGCGGCGCTGACGCTGGGCGCGCTGACGCTCGACGGCAATTATAGCTGGATCGTGGCCGAGGATCGTTCGCCGGGCGCGACCAATTTCGGCAGGGACCTGCCGCGCCGTCCGCGCCACGCGGCCAATGCGTCGGTCGGCTATGCTCTTCCCTTCGGTCTCGACGTCGGAGCGGCATTGCGCTGGTCCGGCAAGAGCTTCGACAATGCGTCGAACAGCATCGTCCTCGACGATTACACGCTTATCGACCTGCGCGCCGAATTCAGATTGTCGGAGAATGTCCGCTTCTTCGCGCGTGCCGAGAACATCTTCGATGAGAATTATATGACGGCCTACCGTTACGGCACACTAGGCCGCGCCATCTACGCCGGTTTCCGGGGACGCTTCTGATGCGCCCGCATTTTCAGCCAGAGGAGAAGAATATGAAGACGCCTTCTACCGCTCTCGCGCGCAATGTCTGGGTCGGCACCATGGCCGGGGTGAGCACCGTCGCCTCGATGATTCTGGCCTGTGCAACGCCCTTTCCGTCGCTGGCCGCGCTGGCCGCGACGCACGTGCCGCGTCGCATCGGACTGATGCTGATGTTCGTTGCCTGGTTCGCCGCGCAGGCCGTGACCTATTTCATGCATCAGACGGGCAACCCGGCGTGGCCGTTCGCGCTCGGCATGGCGGCGGTCGTCTCGTTGCTGTCGGCGGAGGCCGTCGCGCGCTCGATGCGCAGCCGCCCCGCCGCCGTGCGGATGAGCGCCAGCTACACCGCCGCCTTCGTCGGCTTCAAACTCGGCATTCTCGCTTGGGTGGCGCTGCTCGACCATGGCTGGGCGGCCTTTTCGGGTGAAGTGCTGCTGCGCCAGTTCGTGCGCTATGGCGCGATCTTCGCCGGACTGCTGGCGGCGCAGGCCCTGCTGACGCGCGCGGGCTTCAGCCTCGACGTGCCCGCCAACGTGTCGAGACCGCAGGCCGCGTGACGATGCTTCGCCCCGCCGCCGACGGCCCCTCCGTCATCGTGTGCAACACCTGCCGTCACGGCGAGGATGCGCGCGAGGATGAAGAGGGCGTGCGCGGCGGGGCGCGGCTCGCCGGGCTGCTGCGCGGACTTGCCCGCAGCGAGCCCGCCTATGCGCGGATCGCGGTGGAAGAGATGCCCTGCCTGTTCGCCTGCAAGGAATATTGCGCGATCCATATCCGTGCGCCGGGGAAGGTCGGCTATGTGCTCGGCCGCTTCACGCCGGACGAAGCGGCGGCGCGCGCAATTCTCGACTATGCCGTGCATCATGCCGCCAGCGCCGAAGGCCGCGTCGCCTATGCCGACTGGCCGGAAGGCGTGAAGGGACATTTCCTCGTCCGCGTTCCGCCGCCGGGATTCGTCGCCGAATGACCGCCTTTGCCTCGATCGCGGATTTCGAGGTCGCGCTGGCGCGTCCGCGGAATATCGACGGCGAAGCGCAAGAGGCGGCCCGCGCGCGCCAGATGACGCTGACCAAGCCCGCCGGATCGCTGGGGCGGCTGGAAGACATCGCCATCTTCTTCGCCGGCTGGCAGTCGCGCGCGCGCCCGCGCCTCGACCGCGCGCGCGCCGCGATCTTCGCCGGCAATCACGGCGTCGCCGTGCACGGCGTCAGCGCTTTTCCCTCAACCGTCACGGCTCAGATGGTCGCCAATTTCGAGGCGGGCGGCGCGGCGATCAACGCGCTGTCGGCCGCCGCCGGACTGGAATTGAAGATCGTCGCGCTCGACCTAGACCGGCCGACCGCCGACTTCACGGCCGGGCCGGCGATGACCCCGGCCGAATGCCTCGACGCGCTCAACGCCGGGGCGGCGGTCGTTGACGAGCGGATCGACATGATCGTGCTGGGTGAAATGGGGATCGCCAATTCGACCGCTGCCGCCGCGCTATGCGCGCGCAGCTTCGGCGGCACGGCTGCCGACTGGGTCGGCCCCGGCACGGGCGTCGATACTCAGGGCGTGGCGCGCAAGGCCGAGGTGGTCGAGCGCGCGGTCGCCGTCCATGCCCATGCCGGGCGTTCGGCGTTCGAGACGCTGCGCCGCGTCGGTGGCCGCGAGACGGCGGCGATCGCCGGTGCGGCGGTGCGGGCGCGGCAATTGGGCGTTCCCGTCCTTCTCGACGGCTTCATCTGCTGCGCGGCGATCGCGCCGCTGGCGTCGGACAATCCGGCGATCGCCGACCATTGTATCGCGGGCCATTGCTCGGCCGAGCCCGGCCATGTGCTGCTGCTCGAAAAGCTTGGGCTCGATCCGCTGCTGTCGCTCGGGATGCGGCTCGGCGAAGGGAGCGGGGCGGCGGTGGCGGCCGGGGTCGTCCGCGCGGCACTCGCCGCGCACGACCGGATGGCGACCTTTGCCGAGGCCGCAGTGTCGGCGTCGCTGTGACCGGCTTCGCGCTCCATTTGCTGCGCCATGGCGCGCCCGAGCGACCGGGGCTGCTGCTGGGCCGGACCGACAGCGCGCCGACCATGGAAGGAATCGCCGCCTGCGTCGCGCAGGCGCGCACCGTCGGCGTCGAACGGCTGATCGCGTCGGACCTGCGGCGCTGCCGGCTGGCGGGCGAAGCAATCGGAGCGGCCATCGGCCGGCCGCTCGCCGTCGACCCCCGCTGGCGCGAAATCGATTTCGGCGCGTGGGACGGCCGCGCGGCCGAAGAGATCGACCGCGAGGCGATGGCCCGTTTCTGGGACGATCCCGACGCCAACCCGCCGCCGGGCGGCGAACGCTGGTCGGCGCTCGTCGCGCGCGTGTCGCGCGCCGTCGCCGGGCTGGAACCGGCCCCCACGCTCGTCGTCACACACGGCGGCGCGATCCGCGCGGCGTTGCACATCCTCTGCGGCTTCGAACGGCGTCCTATATGGTCGTTCGACCTGCCATATGGCGTCCTCGTCTCGCTGCGCCTGTGGCCGGGCGACGCGCCGGTCGCGCAGATTACCGGCCTGCGCCCATGAAGGGATTGCTGATCGCCATCCAGTTCCTGACGCGGTTGCCGACGCCGCGTCTGGCGGCCGTTTCCAGCGCGGAATTCGCGGCCTCGATGCGCTGGTTTCCGGCGGTCGGGCTCCTCGTCGGCGTGATCGTCGCCGCGGCCGCATGGGGCGGCGGCAGGCTGGACGGCTGGTCGGGAGCCTTGCTCGCGCTGCTCCTGTGGGTGGGCGTCACCGGGGCGCTTCATCTCGACGGGCTGGGCGACATCGCCGATGCGCGCGGCGCGGCGCACAAGGATCGCGACTGCATGATCGCCGCCCTGTCCGATCCCCATGTCGGCAGCTTCGCGATCGTTGCAATCGTCCTGCAACTGGTCGCCAAGCTGGTTCTGCTCCATGCCCTGATCGAGTCGCAGGCCTTCCTCGCCATCGCCCTCGTCCCCTTCGCGGCGCGAACGGGGCCGCTCGGCTGGTCGCGGTGGCTGCCCGATCTTCACGCGGGGCTGGGTTCTCGCTTTCGCGGCGGCGTCCGCATCGGCGATCTCCTGCTGTGGGGCACGCTGCTCGCGGCGGCTTCCTGCTGGTCGCCCGCGCTTCTCGCTACACCCCTCTTCCTGCTCGGCTGGGGGTGGTGGCTGCGCCGCGCGATCGGCGGCGTGTCGGGCGACGGCCATGGCGCCGGAATCGAAGTGACCGAAAGCCTGTCGCTGTTCGCAGCGCTGCTGTGGCTGCAAGTCGCATGAGCGAGCCGTGGACATGGCACGGCGGTGACCTGTCGGCCGCGAAGCGTCGGTTCGGCCCGGGCGACGATCCCTGGATCGACCTGTCGACGGGGATCAACCCCAACCCCTGGCCCGATACGGAGCGCGTCGACACCGACTGGCGGCGCCTTCCCGAACGCGGCGCCATCGCCGGGCTGGAGGCCGTGGCGGCCTCCTGTTTCGGCGTCGCCGCGCGCCACGTCTGCGCCGTCCCGGGAACCGAGATCGGCCTCCGCCTCGCCGGCGCGCTGATCGGCGGCGAGGCCCGATACGCTGCACCCGGCTATCGCACGCACGGCGAGATGATTCCGGACGCAATGGCCACGGGTGCAGACGCAATCGGGCGGCATGGCGGCAGCATAATCCTCGCCAATCCCAACAATCCCGACGGCCGGACCGTCACGCCCGCGACGCTTCGCGACCTGCTCGCGAGCCGGGGCGGGACGGGCTGGCTGCTGGTCGACGAAGCCTTCGCCGATGTCGATCCCGCGCTGAGCCTCGCACCGGCGGTGGGCGACGACGCGCGCCTGATCCTCTTCCGCTCCTTCGGGAAATTCTTCGGGCTGGCCGGGGTGCGGCTCGGCTTCGTGCTGGGGCCGGAGCCGTTCCTGCGCGATCTGCGCGCCCTGCTCGGCGCCTGGTCGGTGTCCGCCGCCGCCGTGGCCATCGGCGCCGCCGCCTACGCCGACGCGGACTGGATTGCCGCCACGCGCCGCCGCCTGCCGAAGCAGGCAGCCGCGCTCGATGCGCTGTTGCGGGAGGCCGGATATATGCCGGTCGGTGCATGCCCGCTGTTCCGGCTCGTCGAGACCGCCGACGCGCGCGCCTTGTTCGAACGGCTGGCGCGCCGCGCCATCCTGACGCGGCCCTTTGCGGAACAGCCGCAATGGCTGCGTTTCGGCCTTCCGGGGGACGACGCAGCGCTCCTGCGGCTGAAGGCCGCCCTCGCCGATGGCTGATCCGGTCACATTGGCGGCGCTGGGGCTCGACGCCGCGCTGGGCTGGCCGCGTACCCTCTACCGGCTGGCCGGGCATCCGGTCGGATGGTTCGCGCGGCTGATCGACGCCGCCGAGAGGCGTTGGAACGGACCGGAACGACGCTTCGGCACGCGCCGCCTGCTGGGGCTGCTGACCGTCCTGCTGCTGGCCGGGCTGGTCGGCGGGACGGCCTGGCTCGTCCAGTCGCTGCTGCTCGAACGGCTGGGCGCGTTCGGGTGGGCGGCCGTGGCGCTGCTCGCCTGGCCGGCGATCGCGCAGCGCAGCCTGTTCGACCATGTCCGCGCCGTCGCCGATGCTCTCGATAGCGAAGGTCTGCCCGCCGCCCGCGCCGCCGTGGGCGCGATCGTCGGCCGCGATACCGCCGCACTCGACGAAGGCGGCATCTCGCGCGCCGCCATCGAAAGCCTTGCGGAAAGCTTTTGCGACGGCGTGACCGCACCCGTCGTCTGGCTGCTGGTCCTGGGGCTGCCGGGGGTCTGGACCTATAAGGCGGTCAACACCGCCGACAGCCTGATCGGCCACCGCGAGGAACGCTGGCGCGCCTTCGGCTGGGCGGCGGCGCGCGCCGACGATCTGCTCAACCTCATCCCCGCCCGCCTGTCGGCGCTGCTGATCTGCCTCGCGGGCGGCGGCGGCTGGCGCATCCTGCGGCGCGACGCCGGTAAGCACGCCTCGCCCAACGCCGGATGGCCGGAGGCGGCCATGGCGGGCGCGCTCGGGCTGCGCCTCGCGGGCCCGGTCGCCTATGACGGCGTCCTGCACGACAAGCCCTGGATCGGCGACGGAGCGCGCGCGCCGTCGAGCCTCGACATCCGCCGGGCGCTGCGTCTCTACCTCGGCGCCTGCGCGCTGCTCTGGCTTCTCGCGGGGGGTGCCGAATGGGTGCTGTGATGCTGCAGGCGACCGGGTCCGACGTCGGTCAATCGGTGCTGGGTTCCTGTCTGCACGGTCTCTTCGCCTCCGTCGACCGGCGCCGCGCGCTGCTGGGCCACATCGGGGTCACGGCGAGCGGTCGCGACTATCATGCCGATTTCGATGCGCGGCATGGCGATGTCGGCGGCTTGCTCGCGCCGGCGGGAAGGGGGAAGGGGAGCGCATGACCGGACGAAGCCTTTTCGTGCTGGGCGGCGCGCGATCGGGAAAGAGCCGATACGCACAGGCGCGCGCCGAAGCGATCGCGGGCCGGCACATCTTCATCGCCACGGCGGAAGCCCATGACGCGGAGATGCGCGACCGTATCGCGCGCCACCGGGCGGACAGAGACGAACGATGGCAAACGGTCGAGGCGCCGCATGATCTCGCCGCCGCGCTCGACGCCGCCGATGGCGCGGACGCCGTCGTCCTGGTCGATTGCCTCACCATCTGGATATCCAACCTCATGCTGGCGGAGGCCGATTGCGAAGCCGCGACGCGCGAGCTTTGCGAAGCCATTGGGCGGTTCGAGGGCCAACTCATCCTCGTCGCCAACGAGGTCGGCCTCGGGATCGTGCCGGACAACGTACTGGCGCGTCGCTTCCGCGACGAAGCCGGTCGGACGAACCAGGCCGTCGCTGCGGCTGTCCAGGAGGTGCAGATGATATTCGCTGGCCTTCCGCAGCGCCTGAAATAGTGCGCCGCATGAAGGGATGCGCATGGACTTGCGTCCATCAGCCAGAATGAACGAGAGGTCGCTTGCGCGTCTTTCGAATGCGGCGAATAACGCAACGGCAACACGCGTCGGCGGGCCACCCATCGCAGCACCGCAGCTCACGTTCCATCACGTGCGCTTGCTTCGACAATCGCAATTTTCATGCTCATGCATTTCCGCGTCGGTGTATGCCGGCTGCGATTGCGACCAGAAGACCGGCCATCAGCAAAGGCATCGCGGCGATCGTCGCAATCGCAGGTAGGCCGAAGCCGCGATCGAGCATCATGCCGCCTGCCATGGGGCCGAGCGTCCCGCCCGAAAAGCGGCCCATGCCGGTCGTGACACCAATTGCCGTGGCGCGGATGCGGCTCGGAAATATCCATGCACCGAACCCGATAATTCCGCTGAACGCTCCATCAATGAAGAAACTGATGAACGCGAGGACGGCAACCGTCGTTGTGAAATTTCCGTGATCGCGCAGCCCCGGTGCCAGCGCGACGGCACCGATAAGGAATGTGGCCGGCAACAGACGGCCCGGTTGGACCCGAGCCATCAACGCCGCGACGCCAGGAAGCCCTTGTTCGCTCTCAAGCTGGCCAAAGAGGCAGTCAATGCGGCTCAAGACGCGCAGGGACGGGCGGGAGCGATGCAGACTGCATTTGCCTATCATCAACTCAGCCACGCGCATAACATGCAGACGCTTGGCACCCTCATCGATACGCGCGGAATCATGTCGAAGAACGTCGATTATAATGCCAAGGTATACGACCCGGCCAAGGGTTCGACTTCCTGACGGCATGTTGATTCCCGGTTCGCACCATCGGGGTGTCCCGCCTCCGGGGAAACCTGGCGTCGCAGGTGCACCCGGCTTCCCGCCGTGATAGATCGTATCAAAGTTCTTCAACCGGACGGGCTAAGTTGATGCGTGGCCGACACCAGGTAAATCTTGAATCGCTCAATCTCTTCGTTCTGGCGGCGAAGCTCGGAAGTATTTCCAAGGCCGCCAACGAGATGAACATCGCGCTCGCCGCGGCCAGCCGGCGGATCAAGAACCTGGAAGAATATTATGGCGCGCGGTTGTTCGACAGGACCGGGCGCGGGGTGGAGGCGACATCGGCCGGCCGGGTTCTGCTGGACCATGCCCACCACGTGTTCAGGCGCCTCGACATCGCGACGCGCGATCTCGTGGATTATGCCAGCGGTCTCATCGGAACCGTCAAACTCCACGCGTGCACGTCGGCGATCGCCCAATTTCTGCCGGAGGATCTGTCACGGTTCGCGGCGACCTATCCCGACACGCGAGTGGATCTGCGCGAAGCCTACACCGGCAACATCGTTTCGCTTATCCGTGAAGGCCTGGCTGATGTCGGGATCGTCATGGCGGGCACGATTACCGACGGCCTGGACACGGTTCCGTATAAGGAAGACAGGCTCGCGATCGCGGCGCCGAGCAACTTTCGCGAAGGTATCGACAGGATGCAATTCGCTGACCTCCATGACGAAAGCTTCGTCGTGCTGGAGGATAACGCATCGATGACTCGCCTGTTGCAATCGGTTGCCACCACGACCGGCATGCCTTTACAGATCCGCGCGCAAGTCGACAGCTTCGATGGCGTCTGCCGGATGGTCCAATCCGGTTTCGGGATTGGCATCCTGCCGGTCGTCGCCGCTCGCAACCTGGCCTATTCGCTTGGACTGCGCTTGATCGACCTAGATGAGACCTGGGCGCTGCGAAAATTCGCCATCTGTACCAACCCTCATTTCCCCGCGACATTGGCCATGCGCCGGATCGTCGAATTCCTGGGCCAGAAAAATAAATCCACCGACAATCCGTGACAAGGCACCGTCAGTCCGGGGCGACACCGGCGCCGCATGGCGCCCTGACGTGTGCAACGATTTTCACCCTTTGTGAAACCGTTTGGAAAAACCGCCGGGTGCCCGACGCTGACCGTGACGACTTCGGTCGTCTTGCTACCCTAAACCGCGACGGAAACAGCCGTGCCGACAGTGTCGACGCAGGAAGAAGCGAAGGTCAGTTGCAGATCGGGGCCGCGCGCCTCGATCTCGACCGGGCTGCCATCGCCGAGGCGGACCCCCTTGCCCGAGAGGGCCAGATTCTTGATCACCAGCCGCGTGTCGGCCACCGGCCCCTTGACGATCAGGTTCACGCGCCCCGGTGCGGCGGTGAAGCGGACGGCAAGCCCGCATTCGGTCTCGCCATCCGATTGCGTCCATGGCCGCGTGCCGTAGATGGCGTCGCCATTTGCGCGGAGCCATGCGCCGAAGCGTTTCAGGCGACGAAGCTGTTCGTCGGGTATGCCCGCGTCAGTTGCGCGCGGCCCGATGTTCAGCAGCAGATTTCCGTTGCGTGACACGGCATCGATGAAATCGTGGAGCAGCGTATCGGCGCTGGCGTAGTCGCTTTCGTCGTCGTTGCGGTTGAAGCCGAAGCTGTGACTCATCCCCCGTGTCGCTTCCCATTTCTTCTCCTGGATTTCGGCGAAGGCTGCATATTCGGGCGTCCGAAAATCGCTGTGCGGAATTTCCGGCGGAATGATCCCCTGCGATGCGTCGGGACCCTGCCTGGCGATCGCCGCCTTGATCTTCCGGTCGACATAGCGCCGCACCAGCGGAATTTTCAGCAGGTCGCGCTGCAGGCCGGCCGCCACCCAGCGGTCGTTGACCACGCCGTCGGGCACCGCACGATAATAGTCGGCGAACAGCCGGTACAGCGGCCTGGGCCGCGTGGGCCAGCTGATGTCGTTCCACAGCACCGACGGTTCATAGCGGTCGATCAGTTCGCGCACCTGCGCCATCGCATAGGCCGGATAGTCGCCACTGGGCGTCGAAGCGATGAAGTCGCCGAGCGTTCGCAGCGGGCGCCGGTTGAAGGTCCAGTCGATCCCGCCCGAATAATAGACCCCGAAGCGGAGCCCGGCGGCGCGCACCGCCGCGGCGAGCTCGCCGACGATGTCGCGTCCGGTCGTCCATCCCGCCTGATGCGGGTTCGCGATCTGGCTGGGCCACAGGCAAAGCCCGTCGTGATGCTTGGTGACGAGCACGACATAACGCGCGCCGGCGTCGCGAAACGCCTCCGCCCAGGTGGCGGGGTCCCAATGGTCGAGTCCCGCCTCGAACGGCTGCTTGAAATCCTCATAGGGCGCATCGCCATAATGCGCCCGGTGGAATTCGGCAGAAGGCGTTCCCGGAACCTTGATCGCATTCCAATACCATTCGGTATAGGGCACCATCGCGACCGCCCGGTCATAGTCCCTGGCGAAGGCTTCGCCGATCGAACCAAGGCGCGGGGCAAAGCCGGGGATGGCGAACGCGCCCCAATGGATGAAAATCCCGAACTTCGCGTCCTGATACCAGTCGGGGAGGGCGCGCGCGTTCAGTTCGGTAAGCGTCCGGGCGGTGGAAGCCATCAGCCCTGACCCTCGCTAATGCCGCCCGTCGAGACCGTCCGCCGATCCATGGCGCGCGAAACTCCGTTCATTCCTGTCTCCCTTATACCTCGCCCGCTTCGTGGCGATGGTCGTGTCGGCCGTGACCAATCACGATGATTCTATCATAATAGAAAAATATATTACGCCATTGCAACATGTGCGAACATCGAAATCGCCGTGGCGATGTCGTCTTGCTTTTCCAATGAGATAAGATGCTCCTGCCATCGCCGGGCAATCCCCGCAAATGCGCCGGGAATGGCTTTCCCAGCGATAAAATCGCGATGTTAAATATACTATTATAGACTAATATATGAAACACCTATAACGATGGTGACGGGGAATGCCGCAATGGCATTTCGCCGTACATAGCGTGGGCCCGGTGAAGCGGGCCCATCGCGCCAATAATCGACCAGCAGGATCGCTGGCGGCGGGAGAGGCGTGGTATGCGAAATATATCTTGGATGTTTGCGGGCGTCGCATTCATGGCGATGCCGGCTGCGGCTCAGACGCAGGGTACGACGACGGCCGGGAGCCGGCCTTCCGCAACGGAAGACGGCCCGGGCCTGACCGAAATCGTCGTCACGGCCGAAAAGCGGACGGCCAATCTGCAGGAAGTGCCGCTGGCCATATCGGCCTATACGTCCGATGCGCGCCAACTCGCCGGTATCGACACGCTGCAGGATTTCGCCAACTTCACGCCCGGATTGAGCTATTCGGCGGGCAATGATCGCGTGTTCATCCGCGGCATCGGGCGCCAGACCAACACCAACGGCAGCGATCCCGGCGTTTCGACCTATACGGACGGCATCTATGACGCCTCGACCACTTCGATCGCGGCGTCCGATTTCTTCATCGATCGCATCGAAGTGCTGCGCGGCCCACAGGGCACGCTTTATGGCCGCAACTCGATCGGCGGCGCGATCAACGCGATCTCCAAAAGGCCGACCGAGGACTTCAGCGCCGACCTGCGCGGCACCGTCGGCAATTATGGGCTCTACACGATCGAGGCATCGGCGTCGGGCGCACTGACCAGGGGGCTGCGCACGCGGCTGGCGGGCGGGTACCACAAGCAGGGACGCGGCTATTTCAAGAATGAGGCCGGCGGGATCAGCGAGGGCGGCCGCGGCGAGCGCCGCTATGTCGAATTGCAGCTGGAGGCCGACCTCGGACCCGACGTGACGGCCTGGGCCAAGATATTCTCGGGCCGAAGCGACCTGAATCCGCACCCGCTCAACCGCATCGGCGCCTATGACTTCGCTCCCTATCCGACCGGTGCGATCACGCCGGGCGCGGCGTTCGGCTACCTGATTCCGGGCGTCGTCGCTCTCGATCCCGATCCGGTGCCGCCCGGCGCGACCGACATCCGGCGCTTCAGCGCCGATACGACGCAGACCGAGCGCCTGCGCGGCAATTTCGGCGCGACGGGCGATATCAAATGGTCGCTGCCGACCTTCGACGTCCGCCTGCTCGGCGGCTATCAGAAATATCGTATCGACAACACATACGAACTCGATGGGACGAGCGTGATTTCCTACGCTTTTCCGCTTGCCCCGGGCGGCGGCGTCTGCGCCTTCATTCCCGGCTGCACACCGCTCACCGCCTTTCCGTCGACGCAGCTCAATCTGCACAACGACAAGAGCTTCGGCAGCGGCGAACTCAACCTGACGTCGAACACCGACGGACCGCTGCAATGGGTCGCTGGCGTCTATTATTATCAGGAGACGCTGACACAGGAATCGCACTTCAACGCGCCCAACCAGCTGCAACTGCGCGCGCCGGCCAACGGCCCCGCCAACCCGCTCGGCGATTTCGTCTATGCCGCCTCGACGCTGACCACCAAATCGTCGGCGGTCTTTGGTCAGGTCGACTATCGCTTCACCGACGCGCTGCGCATCACGGCCGGGTTGCGCTATACGCATGACAGGAAGAGCGGCGACGAATCCTTCCGCATTCTCTGCTTCGGCTGCGGCGGCTTCTCGCCCGACCTTTATGGTTCGGCGACTCCGGCGCTCGACATCACCGCGTCGCAAATCTCCGCGCTCCCCGCACCGGGGGTCGCGTCGGCCGTGACCATCGATCCCGCAACGGGCATTGCGCGGCGCGGGCTGGCGAACAGCTGGGACGCGCTGACCGGGACCATTGCGGTCGAATGGCAACCCGGCGACGACCAGCTTGCCTTCCTCCGCTACAGCCGCGGCTACAAGTCGGGCGGGTTCAATGCCGGCGGCATTTCGGTGCTGCCGCAGACCGGAGCGGAGCATGTCGACGCTTTCGAAGCGGGCTACAAGCATGCAATCGGCCGGCGGCTGCGCGTCAATCTGGCCGGCTTCTATTATGATTATCAGGGGCTTCAGGTGCCGTTGACGGTGTCGCAGCCGGGCGGTGCGCAACTCACCCAGTTCTTCAACCTCAAAAGCTCGCAAAGCTATGGCGCCGAGTTCGAGCTCGCGTGGCAGCCCGCCGATCCGCTGCAACTGTCGTTCAACTATGGCTACGGCCATTCGCGGATCGGCGACGGATGCTGCTTCGTCGATGGGCAGGACCCGCTGGCGGTACAGCCCGGCGCGCAGCCGTCGGGACCGTCAGTCAATGGCCAGCAGCCGCAAAGCGTCGCGGGCGCGCGGCTGTCCGACACGCCGCGCCACAAGCTGGCGCTCAATGCGATGTACAGCATCGACTTCGAACCCGGCACCCTTTCGCTGTCGGGAAACTATGTGCTGCGCAGTTCGGCCTACAGCAACATCTTCAATCGCCCCTACAACCAGATGCCTTCCTGGGATCAGGTCGATTTGCGCGCGATCTGGACCGGTACGGGCGATCGCTATCGCGTCGTTGCCTTCGTCAAGAATCTGTTCGACAGCAAGGGATATGACAGCGCGCAGGGCAATTTGCTCGCGTCGTCGCCGACGTTGGAGGTTGCGCAATCCTATTCGCTGACCCCGCCGCGAACCTATGGCCTCCAGCTCGAAGTCCGGTTCCGATAGGCCGCTCGCGTGAGCAGGACCGACGCACGTCCGGCCGATGCCCTGCCGTTCAGGACCCGGCTTCTCTATGGTTCGGGCACCATCGCCTTCGGCATCAAGGACCATGGCTTCAACGCGCTCCTGATGTTGTTCTACAACCAGGTCGTCGGACTTCCGGCGGCCTGGGTGGGAACGGCGATCATGATCGCGATGATCGCCGACGCGCTGTTCGATCCGTTGCTCGGACAATATTCGGACAATGTCCGGACGCGTTGGGGCCGCCGGCACCCCTTCATGTATGCCGCCGCTTTTCCCATCGCACTTTTCTATCTGCTGCTGTGGACGCCGCCCGGGATGGCGCATGGCGCGCAGTTCGCCTGGCTCGTCACCACGGCCATCCTCGTGCGCTTTTCGATCAGCCTTTATGAGATCCCCTCGACCGCGCTGCTTGCCGAATTCACCAGCGATTATGACGAGCGCACCAAGCTGGTTGCCGCGCGCTATTTCTTCGGCGTGTGCGGCGGCATCGGGATGACGGTCGTGACCTTCGGCTATTTCCTGCGGCCGACGCCGACGCAACCGGTCGGCCATCTCAACGCGGGCGGCTATGTCACCTATGCCTGGGCGGCGGCGGCGATCATGCTGCTGTCGGTCCTTGTCTCCTCGCTGGGGACGCAGAGGGAGGTGCTGAAACGCCCGCCGCCGCCACCGGTCGTCAAGGTTCCGGTCGGACGGATGCTGCGCGAGATGCTCGGCGTACTGGTTCACCCCGCCTATGTCTCCATCCTGCTCGCCAGCCTGTTCTTCGCCGTGGCGTCAGGACTCAACCTGTCGCTGGGCGTCTATTTCTCGACCTATTTCTGGGAACTCAGCGCCAGTCAGATCGCCACCGTCGCATCGACCGCGGTTGCGGGCATTCTGCTCGCCTTCGTCGTCGTGCTGCCGTTGTCGGCGCGTTTCGGCAAAAAGCCGGCGGCGATGCTCATGTTCGGCCTGTCGCTGATATCGAGTGTCGTCCCGCTGATCCTGCGTCTTGTCGGCCTGTTTCCGGCCAACGGCGATCCGCTGCTGCTGTGGCTGCTGATGGGGCAATTCGCCTTCAGCATGATGACGACGGTCGCGGGCGGCATCCTGGCGGTGTCGATGGTCGCCGACGTGACCGACCAGATCCGGCTCGAGACCGGCCGCCGCTCCGAAGGCCTGCTGTTTTCGGCCGCGACGATGGTCAACAAGGCGGTTTCGGGCATGGGGATCATGCTCGCGGGGCTGCTGCTGTCCTTCGTCGGTTTTCCCGACAATGCCCGGCCGGGACAGGTCGGTGCCGATGCGCTGCACGGGCTGGCGACCATCTATATCGTGGCGCTGTCGGTCGCGACCGCCATCGCAATCCTCTGCCTCGCCCATTATCCGATCAGCCGGTCGCGCCATCTGGAAAATATCCGGCAACTGGGCGAAGCTGCCGCGGAATGATCGCGGGTCTCGTTGCGGTCGAACCCTTGCTAGATGCCGTCGCGCCGGGTCAGTGGCAGGCCGCGGGCGAGCACCGCCTCGGCCGCGTCGAGCAGGCGTTCGTTCTCGGCCACCAGATCGCCCGCGCGACCGCTTTCGATCCAGGCATCGAACGCCATCCGTCCGCCCGCGACAAGCATCGCGGCGGCCATCTGCGCGCGGCGGTCGACCGTCGGATCGATGCCGAGCTCGTCGGCGATATAGTCGGTCATCAGATCGATCTGGAGCCGCTGATGCCCATACCACACCGGCAGCAGTTCGGGTTCGCCCGCGAGCGCGCGGCCGAGGTTGATCTGGCCATCGCCATCGCGCTCATAGGCGTGCGCGAGCCGGACCACCTGGTTGCGCCAGAAGGTGAGCACCGGCACCCCCTGTGCGCGATGCGTCGCGACCACCGCTTCGAACCGGGTGCCCGCGGTGACCGCAATCGCCGCGGCCAGATCGCGCTTCGAGGCGAAATGGGTGAACAGCGTGGTGATGTGGATATCGGCGGCTTCGGCGATCGCCGCCATCGTCGCATCGGCATAGCCGAGCGTGACGAACAGGCGACGCGCGGCTTCCTCGATACGTTGGCGCGTCCGCGCCTTCGCCGCGGCGCGCCTCGGGAAACTGACTTTGGTAGGTTCGTCCATGGGCCGCTTATAATCAATGCCGCACGAAGTGCCAGCTATATAAGTTGATCATTCTACTCTTATAGTGTAATCGATCGATCGATGAAATTCGGGAGATGAATGGCGATGATCGAACCGTCGATGCGCAAGGAATTCGAAACCTGGGTCGAGACGGCCCGTCCGCCGCTGGCGGAGGAGCCGGCGCTGGGCCTCGCTGCCCTGATGACGACCGCTGCCTTCGTCGATCCCGTCGCGCAGGTGCTGATCTTCGACGCCATCGCAGCCGCCACGGCGGCGAGTGACAACGGTGCCGCGCGCGCGACGCAGATCGCGGCGGCGCTGCCGTGGGCGACCGAGGGCAAACCGCGCATCGCGCTGCCGCGCGCGCTGTGGGACGATTATTGGGCGATCGTTGCCGAGCCGCCCTCGCCGACCGCGGGCGAACTCGATCTGACGCTCGCCGTCGTCGCGCTCGGCAGCCGCTACGACCAGCGGATGATCGACGCCTGCGAGGCGGCGCTGCTCGAGTTCGACAGCGTGCACGAACTGATCGCCCAGCCCGAGGTGCGGCTGACCACCGCCGATCTGGAAAGCCATGCAGCCGACAGCCTTGCGCATGATCTGCTATCGATGCTGACCGCGAACGGGTACGATATCGAGGTGATCGACGCCGACACCGTCGTCCTGCCGGGCGATTATCCGGCGCAGAACCGGACCAACCGGCGCATCCTCCAGCTCCACGACATCTGGCATCTGGTCGCCGGATACGGCTTCACCCCGGCGGGCGAGGTCGCGATCTCCGGCTTTCAGATGGCGCAGTTCGGCCAGAATTATTCGACGCGTTTCCTGGCGACGGTGGCGTCCAAGGCCGCGGTCCACGCTCCGGCGATGATGGACATGCTGCTGACCGTGATGTTCGACGGCTGGCGCCACGGACGCGCGACGAAGGAGCTGATCGCGGTTCCGTGGCACCAGCGCATCGCCGACCCGATCGAGCGCGTTCGCGCCGAACTCGGCATTCGTCCGCTCGACAGTGCGGCGGTGCGGATGATGGAGGCTCTCACCCCGGTGGCCGCCTAGCGCGGCCGCGCCGGCCTATTCGGCGGGCACCGGCGGCGCTGACGGGCGGTATTGCGCGGCGTCGGTGGTGAATTCGGCATGGCCATAGCTCGCGAGTTGCGCCTTGAGCTTGGCGATCAGCCGCCGGTCGGCGACCGCACGCAATCCCGGAATATGGGCCGCCAGCGCATAAAGCCGAACCCGGGCATAGATGAACAGCCCGGCGATCGCCGCCAGCGCGACGTCGCCGGCGGTGAGATGGACGCCGATCGCCGCGGCCTTCGCCTTGTCGCCGCCCATGAAGCTCTTGACGAAGAAGAGCTTGGCAAAGGCGCGCTCGAAGATCTCGTGCAGGCGCGCGCGCAGCGAATCGTCGGCGCGCAGGTCCGCCGCCATCGTCGCGCGCAGCAGTTCGCCGCAGGTGCTGTCGTCATAGCCGCTGCGGAGCGTGCCGCTCCGCGCGTTCATCAGATCGACGATCCCCTGCGGCGTGTCGGCGAGCAGTTCCTCGGGCAGGCCGAGCAGGAAACAGCGATAGCGGGCCAGTTCGACCGTCGCGCGCTCGGCGCGGGTGAATTCGTGACGCCCCTCCTCGATCATCCTGTACGACAGCAGGAAGACCGAGATCAGCCCGGCCGGCATCTGGTCGACCTGCGGGATCGGAATGCCATAGACGTCCATGTCCCAGTCGTCCGGGCGCCGCAGCACGTTCGCACGCACCATCGAATGCATCAGCCGCACCATCGCCGCGGCCTTGAAGCCGGGACCATGACGTTCGAGCGCCCCCGGCAGCAGCGAGGTGGTGAAGAATGTCGCGGTATCCTTGACGCGGCGCGCCGCGGTCTGGCTCGACAGCGTGCCGGTGATCGCCATCGGCAGCGCGGCATATTTGTTCATGAAGGTCGCGATGAAGGCCCCGCGAATGATGAACGGGCCGAAATTGGCAGCCGAATTGCGGTCGATCCGCGCGCCTTCCTCGACCAGCGTCATGTCGAGCCAGTCGGGAATCCGCTCCATGTCGCGGATGAAGGCGACCAGTTCGGGCGGTGCCCCCGGGACGCTCTCGACGCCTTCATCGCAAGCGCGCGTCAGCATGTCGACCAGCGCGCGGAATCCATATTCGCGCATCAGCGCGGCATAGGCATCGGCGGTCACGTCGCCGGTCATCGTATAGGCACGGATGAATTCGACCCGGTCGGGATCGGCGAGCAGGGCATCGCGGTCGCGGTCATATTTGCCCGACAGCGCGGTCGGATCGCCCGGCGCCGCGGCGAAGCGTTCGGGAACGGCCCGGAAATCGACCTTGCCGTACATCGCGGGCACCCGATCCCGCTGCGATTCCACCTTCGCCCACAGAGTGTCGAGCGTCGCGCGCGTGATCAATATCCATCTCCCTCTCGACGAGATGGCATCGATCATATATATCAATTGATACAAATTCAAGCAAAAGGGATTGAACCGCCGATGCCGCGCTCCGCAACCCCGGCCACCCCGCTCCGCACCGCCTCCGACGGTTATCGCAAGGGCGAGGAGACGCGCGCGCGCATCCTCGCCGTCGCGCTCGCCGCGTTCGGCAACAGCGGCTTCGCCAGCGTCACGACCCGGCAAATCGCCAGGGAGGCGGGCGTGAACCTGCCCGCGCTGACCTATTATTTCGGCAACAAGCGCGGCCTCTATCTCGCCTGCGCGCACGCGATCGTCGCGCGCTATCGCGAAGGCATGGGCGCCGTGGCGCTGACATCCTATGCCGCACTGCAGGAACCGCTGGCGCCCGACGCAGCGCGCGCGCTGCTCAAGCGGCTGTTTGCGGCGCTGGCGCGCTTCCTGCTCGCAACCCCGGGGGCGCAGAATCCGTCGCTGTTCGTCCAGCGCGAAATCGCAAGCCCCGGTCCGGCCTTCGAGATTCTCTATGCCGAATTGTGGCGCCCGGGCATCGAACTTGCGACCGATCTGATCGTGCAGACGACGAGCGGGCAGCTGACGGAGACCGAGGCACAGGTGCGCGCGGTGCTGATGATTTCGAGCCTGACGGGCTTCCTCTCAGGCCTGCCGGTCATCGCACGCACGGCAGGAAAGGCTGACTATGTTGCGCTCGTCATCGCGGCGCTTGCAAGACAGATCGACTCCCTTGGACGCGATGATCAACATTGTGCGGACATCTGACGGCGTCGACCCACTTGCACCGACGAAGACCAGCCACGGACTTGAACACATATTCCCCAAAGCAACCGTTTCAGATGACCTGTAACGCCAACGCAAACAGCCGGGATGAAGCGCGAAGCGGACATTGTCGTTCGCTTCCGAGTTCAGAATTTTCAATAACTTACGTACGGGTCATGAACGTCCTTGCCCCGGCCGCCGCTACTCGGGGCTTTCCGGAGTCGTTTTCGCTGCCGATCACTTCGTCTACCGCCCACCGATCCGACGGGGCCGCGGTTTCGCGCCGTGATCCGGCCCGCGCTTTCCTTGCGCTTAAGGCAAGGAGAGGAGAGAGGTCATGGGCGGGCGACGCGCTCATCGGGATGTCTACCAGTGGCGGCCCTGGATCGTGATGATTCCGCGGTTCGGCATGATGGTCACGCGCGACGGCGCGCGGTCCGGCCTGATTCTGCCGGGGCGCTATCTGGTGCGCCGGTCGCGGACGATGGGGCAGATGATGTATCGGCGGACCTAGGGTCCTGACCCAAGCGGCGATCCTTCGGAGGACCGCCGCCACCGTGCGTCAGTCCGCCCGTTGCGGCGCGGCGGCCGCCTTTCGGTCCCTGACGGTCCTGGCCCAGGGGTTGAGGTCGGGTTCGGCGATCTTGGTCAGCCTGTTCCGGTCGCGGTGCTGGAACGCGACATCGCGTCCGCGCACCATCAGGCTCGTGTCGGATATGTAGCTCCACGATCCGTCGCGGTGGAAGCTCACCTCGATGCGATAGCTGTCGGTCCGGAACGCGAGTTCGAGGAAGGTGGTCGAACAGATGCCATAGTCGGTCCGCCCGCGTTCCGCGGTCAGGACCAGCTTCGTCGCCTGCGGCGTGGCGTGTCCCGCTGCGATCGCCACCTGCCCGCGCGGGATCGCCACGGTCTGCAGGATAAGGCCTGTCGCCGGCTCCCACAGCCAATAGCCGACCTGGTCGTGAAAGGCGATGTCCTCGTCGGGCGTGTTGATGTGCACATGATAGCGCAAGCCGTAGAAGAGCTGCGGCCCGTTGGTCTGCGGGTCGATCGGCTGCATCTCGATGCGCTCGTAATAGGATTTCCGCTCGGGTCCCTCGGCCTTGGGGTTGAGGTCGACCCCGCGATGCCCTTCCCAAATGCCCGCCAGCCGGCGCAGCGGCCCCAGATGCGCCAGCGTGTCGGCGTCGATCGGATCGGGCTCGGTGAAAATATCGTCCGGAATGTCCACGCCCCTGTTTCTCCCCTGACTGCGCAACCGCTCGACCCCGCTCGGCGCGATTCGACCGTCCGGCGATAGCCTAGCAAGGCGCGGCGCCCTTGTCGCCGCCGCGGACTCGCAACTCGGGCCGCTTTCGAGTCGTCCTCACGACGGCCGAGAGGAGCGATTCCGCCCCGGTTTGGCACGGATATCGGCCGTCTGCCCATATTGGTGACGGAGCGGGGCGCTCCGTCAGGGCGGAATCATGATGATCTATCGGGAAATTTTCCAACAGACCCGAAGAATTGACGAATTTCACGTAAAACGGAGAATTAAATCCGGATTTCGGATGAAAATACCACGCACCTTCGGAAACCCCGATGATAGCATCCGATAACTGAAGAATTCACGGTCGGAATTCGCAAAAAGGGGATTAGCAACATGGGAGACAGTGAGATTTTCGTTGGTCGCGTTGCCCGTTTCACACGGGCCGTACTGATGGTTTCGGCGATGGGCGTCGCCGGAATCGCTCCGGCGATGGCACAGGATACGGCCGCACAGGATACGCAGAACGACAGCGCGCAGAGCGCGGCGACGGGCGGTGAAATCATTGTGACCGCGCTGAAGCGCGGCACGCGCCTTCAGGACACGCCGCTCGCCATCTCGGCGGTGACGGGCGATTCGCTGGAGCGCGCGGGCACCACCAGCTTCACCGAACTGACGTCGGACACGCCCAGCCTGCGCATCGTCGACAACGGCCCGGGCAACCGGCGCGTCATCCTGCGCGGCGTCGTTGGCGCGGGCGAACCGACGGTGGGCATCTATTACGACGAATCGCCGGTATCGGGATCGGTCGGCACGTCGAGCGACGCCGCGGGCAGCACCCCCGACTTCCGCGTCTTCGACGTCGAACGCGCCGAGGTGCTGCGTGGCCCGCAGGGCACACTCTACGGCTCGGGTTCGATGGGCGGCACCGTCCGCATCATCTATGAAAAGCCGAAGACCGACACGCTCGAAGGCGCGGGGTCGGTGAATCTGTCGGCGGTGAAGGGCGGCAGCCCGGGCGCCTCGGTCGACGGCATGATCAACCTGCCGATCGCGACCGACAAGCTCGCGCTGCGCGTCGTCGGCAGCTATCAGCAGTTCGCCGGCTACATCGACAATAATTTTTACGGCACCAGGAACATCAACGACGGCTATGCCCTCGGCGGCCGCGCGTTGCTGCGTTTCACGCCGACCGACGAGCTGACGATCGACCTCGGCGCCTATTATTCGAAGGTGTCGACCGATGCGTCGCGCTGGTTCTACGAAACCGGCCAACGGCACGTCACCAGCGCGCGGTCCGAATCGGGCAACTACGACACGAACCGTATCTACAGCGGCACGCTGCGGTACGACTTCGGGCCGGTGGCGCTGACCGCGGTGTCGACCTATTTCGACCGCGACAAGATCACCGTCGGCGACGTCAGCGACAATTTCAACGGCCGCGCCACGGCGGCCGGCTGCGCGCAATATCTGCTCGGCAACACCGCGCTGACCTGCTCGGCGACCGAACTCGCTTCCTATCTCGATCTCACCAACACGATCCTCTATTCGAGCCTGTATCAGCCGCAGAGCGTGCGCAACTGGTCGAACGAGATCCGCGTTAGCTCGACCGACGGCGGCCCGTTCAACTGGACCGTCGGCGGCTATATGGAGGATCGCAAGACGACGGTGCGCTCGACGCTGCTCGCCGCCGATCCGCGCAACGGCCAGCTGCTGCCCTTCGTGGCCGCGAACATCTATTACGACCGCACGATCAGCGACCATCTGAAGCAGAAGGCGCTGTTCGCCGAACTGTCCTATGAATTCTTCGAGAAACTGACCGCGACCGTCGGTTCGCGCTGGTACGAATATGACAAGACGGTCGGCGGCGTCGTCGATCAGGGGCAGATTCACTACGCCTCGAAGCCCAGCCCCTATCGAGAGGCGCGGTCGAAGGAGAACGGCTTCGTCTTCAAGTTCAACCTCGCCTATGAGTTCAGCCGCAACCTGATGATCTATGCCCAAGCGGCCGAAGGCTTCCGTCCGGGCGGCGTCAACCAGGCGAACGGTCTGCCGGTCGCACTCGCCGGCTATACCGCCGACAGCCTGTGGAACTACGAACTCGGCCTGAAGAGCCAGCCGATCAGCGGCGTCTACTTCAACCTGACGGGCTATCAGATCGACTGGACGAACATGCAGGTGTCGGCGCGCACCGCCGGCGCGGGCTCGGTGTTCGGCTTGATCTCGAACGTCGGCGCGGCGCGCATCAAGGGGCTCGAGGCGGAACTCAACGCGTCGCCGGTCGGCGGTCTCTCGCTGATCGCCAACGTCGGCTATACCGACGCCAAGCTGTCGGAGGATCAGGTCAGCACCATCGTCATCGCGGCAGGCCGCAAGGGCGACAGGCTGCCGTTCGTTCCCAAGTGGAACGTCAGCGCCTCGGCCGAATATCTGTGGTCGCTCAGCAGCACCCTCGAAGGGCTGGTCCGGTTCGACGGCACCTATGCCGGCTCGTCCTACTCGACGCTGGCAAAGACCGACGCCTATCGCCGCAAGGTCGACGACTACACCCTGTTCAATGCGCGGTTCGGTATCCAGGCGCCCGACGGCGACTGGAGCGCGCACCTCTATGTGAACAACATCTTCAATGCCGAGGCGATCACGACCAAGTCGAGCAGCGGGAACACCGGCGGGCTGACGGTCACCCATGGCGCGCCGCCGCGCACCATCGGCCTCAATCTGACGAAGCGGTTCCGCTGACGGGACGGCGGGCGCGCCGGGGAGCTCCTGCCGGTGCGCCCGCCCTCCCACGACGGTATCGGTTCAGGGGCTTCCAACGGGAGAGGGTCAATGAAAAAACTGGGGAAAAAACTGGGATCGACGACACGACGCGTTCTGATGGCCGGGGCGGCCGGGCTGCTTTGCGCCATTCCGGCGGTGTCCGGGCTGGCGCAGACCGCCAGCCCCGCAGCGCAGGCGACGAAGCCGCGCGCGGGTGCCGTTCCCGCCCCCGCGCGCCAGCCGGGCGAGGGCGCCGGGCCGTTCCGCAAGATGGTCATTCGCGGCGTCACGCTGATCGACGGCAGCGGTGCGCCGCCGCGCGGTCCGGTCGACGTGGTGGTCGAGAACAACATTATCACCTCGATCGAGGCCGCCGGTACGCCGGGGCTGCCGCTCGTCGACGGCCGCGCGCCGCGCGATGCCGATTATGAGCTCGACGCGACCGGCATGTTCATGCTGCCGGGCTTCATCGACATGCACGTCCACGGGTCGAGCGACGACAAGGCGCCCGACCTCAGCTATTCCTACAAGCTGTGGCTCGCGCACGGCGTGACCTCGGTCCGCGGCGTCGACCTCGCGCCGTTCGAGATTTCGCTCAGCGAGCGGGCGCGCTCGGCACGCAACGAGATCGTCGCGCCGCGCATCTTTTCCTATCATCGGCCGGGCATGGGGCGCGGCTGGACCGGCGGTCTGACGAACACGCCCGACAAGGCGCGCGAATGGGTGCGCTGGGCGGCCAAGGCCGGGATCGACGGCATCAAGCTGGGCGCCGACGCCAACCAGCCGCCCGAGGTGCTGGAGGCGATCTTCGACGAGGCGAAGAAGCAGCAGATCGGCACCGTCGCGCACCTGTCGCAGATCGGCGTCGGGAGGATGGACGCAAAACACGCCGGCGCCACCGGCCTAGGCACCGTGACTCACTTCTACGGCCATTTCGAATCGCTGCTCGAAAACGGGCCGGTGCAGGACTGGGCGCCCGACTATAATTTCATGGACGAGCAGCACCGCTTCGGCGACGTCGCCAATCTGGCGCGCGAAAGCTTCAATCCGGGAACCCCCGAGTGGAAGGAATATCTGGAAAGCCAGAAGGCGAATGGCGTCACCTTCGATCCGACGATGACGATCTATGCCGCGTCGCGCGATCTGATGCATGCGCGCAACGCCGACTGGCACGCGCGCTATACGATGCCGCAGCTCTGGGGCTTCTTCCAGTCGTCGCGGGAGAATCACGGCTCCTACTTCTTCGACTGGACGACCGAGCGGGAAGTGCGCTGGCGGAATTTCTACAAGAAATTCATGCAGCTGATTAATGACTACAAGAATATCGGCGGCCGCGTCACGGCAGGGTCGGACTCGGGCTTCATCTTCAAGACCTATGGCTTCGGCTTCATCGAGGAACTGGAGCTGTTGCAGGAGGCCGGCTTCAATCCCAGCCAGGTCGTGCAGGCCGCGACGCTGAACGGCGCGCTGACGCTCTATGAGCCCAAGGGCAATGTGGCGCCGCCGATCGGCACCGTGCGCGTCGGCAAGCTTGCCGATATGGTGCTGGTGAAGGAAAACCCGCTCCAGAACTTCAAGACGCTCTACGGCACCGGCGCGCTGCGCCTCAACGAGCAGACGCAGCGGCTCGAACGCGTCGGCGGGGTCAGCTACACGATCAAGGACGGCATCGTCTATGATGCGAAGAAGCTGCTGGCCGACGTGGCCGAGATGGTGAAGGCCGAAAAACGGCGGATGGGATTGCCCGAAGAAGGCGTTCCGCTGCCCTGAACCGAAAGGGGGGCGGCCCACGGCGGGCCGTCCCCTTTTTCCGCCATGGCGGAAGGAAGAATCGGGACCGCGATCGACAGGGGGGCTTGCGCCCGTCGGCAAACAATGGTCGATCGTTCGTATTTGAAGCATCTGTACCGACAGGGGGAACAGAATATATGAAACGGAAATTCACGAAGATCGCGCTCGCAGCGCTGCTGCTTGCCGCCCCGGCGGGCGCGCATCAGCGCGGCGATGAAAAGACCCCCGCGCCCGCGGCATCCTTTCCCGTGACCGCGGGGGCCCCCGCCCGCGGCGCCGGCGAAGGCGCCGGCCCCTTCCGCAAGATGGTGATCCGCAATGCCACCATCATCGACGGGACCGGCGGACCGCCGCGCAGCCGGTTCGACATCGTCGTCGAAGGCAACCGCATCACCTCGATCACCCAGTCGGGCTGGCCGGGGCTTCCGTCCGGCGGCAACCGCGTCGCGCAGGATGCCGATTACGAGATCGACGCGGCCGGCATGTACGTCTTGCCCGGCTTCACCGACATGCACGTCCACCTGCCCGGACCCGACAAGGCGCCCGATGCCAGCTATGCCTACAAGCTGTGGCTCGCGCACGGCGTGACGACGGTGCGCGGTGTGCCGCTTTCGGCCCCCTCGGTCGCCAGCAACGAAAAGAACCGCTCGGCACGCAATGAGATCGTGGCGCCGCGCATCTTCAACTATCAGACGCTGGGCGCCGGCTGGTCGGGCGGCGTCGTCGACACGCCCGAAAAGGCGCGCGCGTGGGTGCGCTGGGCCAAGCAGAACAACATCGACGGCATCAAGTTCTTCAACCGGGAGAATGAGACCCCCGACGTCTTCTCGGCCGCGCTCGACGAGGCGAAGAAGATGGGGCTGGGGACGACCGCGCATCTCAGCCAGATCGGCGTCGCCAATTTCAACGCCCGTCAGGCGGGTGAGGCGGGACTGAACACCGTCACCCACTATTACGGGCACATGGAATCGCTGCTCAAGGGGCGGGCGATCCAGGATTTTCCGTCCGGCTACGACTATAACAACGAACAGCATCGCTTCGGCGAGGTCGCCGAAATCTGGAATCAGGTCTATGGCCCGGGTTCCAAGCAGTGGCAGGAATATCTGGACGCGCAGAAGGCGAACCACGTCACCTTCGACCCGACCTTCAACATCTATGCCGCATCGCGCGACCTGATGCGCGCCCGCAACGCCGACTGGCACGCGCGCTACACGACACCGCAGCTCTGGAACTATTTCCAGTCGACCCGCGACAATCACGGCTCCTATTTCTATGACTGGACGACCGAGAATGAGTTCGCGTGGAAGAAATTCTACGGTCTCTTCATGCGGCTGATGAACGATTACAAGAATATGGGCGGGCGCGTGACCGTCGGCACCGATTCGGGCTTCATCTGGAAGGTCTATGGCTTCGCCTATGTCGAGGAAATGGAATTGCTGCGCGAGGCGGGTTTCTCGCCGCTTGAGGTCGTGCGCGCCGCGACGATGATGGGCGCCCAGACGCTGTACGAACCGCGCGGCGAAACTCCGCCGATCGGTGCGGTGCGTGCGGGGATGCTGGCCGATCTGGTGATCGTTCCGGAAAACCCGCTCCAGAATCTGAAGACGCTCTATGGCACCGGCTTCCAGCGTCTGAATCCCGAAACGAACCGACAGGAAGTCGTCGGCGGGGTGAAGTTCACGATCAAGGACGGCATCGTCTACGACGCGAAGAAGCTGCTCGCCGACGTCGCCGCCATGGTCGAAACCGAAAAGGCGAAGCTCGGCCAGTAAGCATCCGGTCCGCAGGGCCCGCCGGCGTCCCGCTCCCCGCTTGCCGCGAAGGGCCGGGTCCCGGCAGCCCCCGGTCCTGACCCCGGTTGCTGCGGCGGCCGGGTGGGAGAACCCTCATGTCCTTTTTGACCCGCCGAAAGGCGATCGACACGATCGGAGCGGTCGGCGAGACCCAGCGGCTCCATCGCACGCTCAGCTGGCCGCATCTGATCGGCCTCGGCGTCGGCGCCATCGTCGGGACCGGCATCTATACGCTGATCGGCGTCGGCGCGGAGCGGGCGGGCCCCGCTGTCATCATCGCCTTCGTCGTCGCCGGGCTGGTCTGCGTCTGCGCCGCGCTCGCCTATGCCGAACTTGCGACGCTGATGCCCGTGTCGGGCAGCGCCTATACATACAGCTACGCGGTAATCGGTGAAGGCGTCGCCTGGGTCATCGGCTGGAGCCTCGTGCTCGAATATTCGGTGGTCTGCGCGGCGGTCGCGGTCGGCTGGTCGGGCTATGCGGTCGGCTTCCTGCAGGCGGCGGGGATCGACGTTCCGCTCGCGCTTGCCGCCGGTCCGCATGCCGGCGGGATCATCAATCTGCCGGCGATCCTGATCGTCGCGGCGGTGGCGGGAATGCTGCTGGTCGGCACGCGCGAAAGCGCCACGCTCAACATGGCGCTCGTCGTCCTCAAGATAGCGGCGCTCGCGGCTTTCGTGGTGCTGGCGATGAAGGCGTTCGACGCTGGCAATTTCCAGCCCTTCATGCCCTATGGCTTCGCCGCGCATGAGGTCGACGGGCAGGTGCGCGGCGTGATGGCGGCGGCCGCGATCATCTTCTTCGCCTTCTATGGCTTCGACGCGGTGTCGACCGCGGCAGAGGAGACGAAGGATCCCGCGCGCGACCTGACCATCGGCATCATCGGCTCGATGGTTGTCTGCACGCTGGTCTATATGGCGGTCGCCGCGGCGGCGATCGGTGCGATGCCGTTCATGGAATTCTCGCGCTCGGGCGAGCCGCTCGCCTATGTGCTGCGCCAGCTTGGCCATCCGGGCGTCGCGACGCTGATCGGCGCGGTCGCCGTCGTCGCGCTGCCGACCGTGATCCTGGCCTTCATGTTCGGGCAGAGCCGCATCTTCTTCGTCATGGCGCGCGATCGGATGCTGCCCGAACGGCTCGGCCGGGTGAATGCGAAGGGCACGCCGGTGGCGGTGACGATCGGCACCGCGATCGTCGTGTCGGGCATCGCGGGTTTCTTCCCGCTGGCGGAGATCGCCGAGCTGGCGAATGCGGGAACGCTCGCCGCGTTCGTCGCCGTCGGCCTGTGCCTGATCGTGCTGCGCGTGCGCAGACCCGACCTGCCGCGGCAGTTCCGCGCACCGATGCCCTGGGTCGTCGGGCTGGTCGCGATCTTCGGCTGCCTCTATCTGTTCATCAGCCTGCCGGCGGTCACACAGGGCCGGTTCCTGATCTGGAACCTGATCGGCGCCGGCGTCTATCTGGCCTATGGCGCGCGCAAGAGCCGCCTGGCCGGGCAATAGGGAAGGGGACGGATGCGCGCGCCGGGCGTCCGCCCCCCGTCCGCCGGGGCGCGGTGGTCACAGCGGCAGGCTGGCCGAATTCTTGACCTCTTCCAGCACCGCATAGGTGCGCGTCTCGCGCACGCCGGGCATGTGCACCAGCGTGTCGGCCAGAAAGGCACGATACGCCTCCATGTCGCGCACGCGTACCTTGATCAGATAGTCGAAACCGCCCGCCACCATGTGGCATTCGAGAATTTCCGGCATCACCGACACCGACGCCGCGAACTCCTGAAACACGTCGCCCGTCGTGCGGTCCATCAGCACCTCGATGAAGATCAGCAGCGCGCGGTCGAGCTTGGTCGGGTTGAGCAGGGCATGGAAACCCAGGATATAACCCTGTTCGCGCAACCGCTTCAGCCGGTCGAAACAGGCCGACGGCGACAGGCCGCACCGGTTCGCCAGTTCCTGGTTGGTGATTCGGCCTTCGGCCTGGATGACCTTGAGAATGCGGCGGTCGGCATCATTCAGCATCGATTATTCTCCGGATAATGCGGAATTATCCGGATTATCATCGTATAATGTACCGAAAATTCCAAGTAAATTCGACGTTATGCCGCTATATTGGAGATGTGACCGGTTCGGGACGCAGGAGTCGCCATTCGATCGGGTTCGGGCCGCCCGGCCCACGCCGCGCCGGCTGCGCGGCCGCCCTACCGATGGTCGCAGGAAAAGGAGTATCGAGGTGAAGCAGCACAAGCAACGCATGTGCATCATCAATCCCATGCTGGTCGAGGACATCGTCCCCCTCGCCGGCGGCCAGGCCGACATCATGTGCCGCATCGGCATCAGCTGGAACAGCTGGATCAAGATCCTCGCCGGCCAGCCGGTCCGCCAGTCGCTCGGGGAGCGGTTGCGGACGCGTATCCTCGCCGCGGCCGAAGGAATCGAAGGGTTCGGCGCGAAGTTCCCGGCCGCTGGCGGCGGGCTCGACCGGGCGGCGCTCGCCGCCGCCTTCCTGCTGCCGAGCCTGTCGGGCGCGAAGGACGACGACGAGGATTGGCAGCCCGCCGCCTTCGGGCACGGTGCGGCGGATCAGGCGGACGATCGCGGCGCGCGCTTTGCGGCGGCCGGTCGGGGATGACGGGCGGCCCGGACGAACCGGGCTTTCGAACAATAACGACGGGATGACGAGGGAGGATGGTATGCGCAGGATGATGAAGAAGGCGATGGGCTTGGCGGCGGGCGTGGCGATGCTCGCATCGGGCGCAGCGCTTCCCGTGAGCGCGGCGGTCGTTCCGTCGGCGACGGTCGCGCCGGCGCAGGATCATGGCGATCTGGCGGCGGGTCCCTATCGCCGCCTCGTCATCCTCAATGCGATGGTGATTCCGGGGCATGGCGGACCGGCGGCCGGTCCCTACGACATCGTGATCGAGGGCAACCGGATCGCGGAGATGATCGCGCTCGACCCGGTGACGCTCGGCCGTCGCGGCGCGAGCGCCCGGCCTACCGGTGACCGGGTCATCGACGCGACAGGCAAGTTCGTCATGCCCGGCATGATCGATCTGCACATGCACATCCGCGAAGATCCGCTTCCGATGTCCTACAACCATTATCTGAAGCTTGCCCACGGCGTAACCTCGGAAGTGATGGTGCCCGACCGCGGCATGCCGCACGCGCTCGAGCAGCAGCGCCTGTCGGCCGCCAACCGCATCCTCGCGCCGCGCCTCTACCCCTATTGGACGTGGGGCAATCTGCCCGGCTACACGCGCGAGGAGCAGGAGGACCCGTCGCAGGCGCCGCGCATCGCGCGCGAGATCGCCGCGAAGGGCGCGCATGTCGTCAGCGTCGGGCCGATCGCCTGGAACCGCGAGCTTTTCGGCGCGGTGTGCAAGGCCGTCTATGCCGCGGGCGGGATCACCTCGGTCCATCTGCCGCCCGCGACCACCGCCGTCGTCGACGCGCTGACCGCCGCGAAGCTGGGGGTCACGATGATCGAGCATCATTATGGCTATGCCGAATCCGCGCTCGACCGGACGGTGCAGGATTTCCCTCGCGACTATAATTACGATGACGAGAGCCACCGTTTTCGCCACGCCGGCATGGTCTGGACCGAGGCCGACCGCGAGCCCGCGCGCACCCGCCTGCTGACCGAGGTGGCAAAGGAACTCGCCGAAACCGGCGTGACCATGCTGCCGACGCGCGTGGTCTACGAGGCCAACCGCGACATCCTGCGCGCGCAGGGGCTGCCGTGGCACGAGAAATATACGCACCAGCTGCTGTGGGAGAAGTTCCTCCCCAACCGCAACCTGCACGGCGGCTATTTCTGGGACTGGTCGTCGGAGGACGAGGCGGCGTGGAGCAAGGCCTACGACCTGTGGGGCCGGCTGATCTATGCCTTCAACAAGGAAGGCGGCCGCGTCGCCTATGGCACCGACGACAGCTATATCTGGGCGACCCCCGGCTTCTCCAACGTCCGCGAACTCGAACTGCTGCGCGAGGCGGGGCTGCACAATTACGAGGTGCTGAAGGCGGCGACGCTGAACAGCGCGGAGACGCTGCGCGAGGCGAAGCTGGGCCTGGTGCGTCCGGGCTATGCTGCCGACCTGCTGATTGTCGACCGCAACCCGGCCTATAACCTGGCCTTCCTCTATGGCTTCGGCGCCAACACGCTCGATGCGTCGGGTCAGATGGTCCGCACAGCCGGCATCATTCACACGATCAAGGACGGCGTGGTGATGGAAAATGCCCGCCTGCTCGAAGAGGTCGCGCGCATGGTCAAGGCATCGCGGCCCGAAGGCCGCGCGCCCGACGCGGCGACAGCGCCCTTCCTGCCCTGAGGGCCGGGGCGGCGGATCAGGCCGCCATCAGGCGCAGCTCGCCGCGGAAATCCTCGTCGAAACCGACGCGGCCGCGCATGGGGGTGACGGCATCGCTGCCGTCACCGTCGCCCTGCTCGAACAGCGCGCAGGGCGCTTCGCCCCCGCGCGCGAGGCTGTGACGCGACACGACCCGACCGGTCGGCCGAAATCCCAGCTTGCGCAGCACCGCGCCCGACGCGGGGTTGTCGACGAAATGGCCGGCGGTCAGCTTGGGCAGCTTCATCGCATGGGCGATGCGGACGAGCTGGCGCCCCGCCTCGGTTGCGAAACCAAGCCCCCAATAGGGCCGCGCGATCCAGTACCCGAGTTCGAGCCCATCGTCGGGGCCGGGCGCGATGCCGCAGCCGCCGACAAGGCGCGGCGCGGCGCCGGTGCGCGCGAAGATCAGGAGGCGCGGCTGGTCGGGGGCGGTCGGCTGGTCGAGGAAGGCTGAAGCCTCCGCTTCGCCATAGGGCCAGGGCGCGCGGGCGAGGCCTCGCACCACCGCCTCGTCGCCGATCGCACGGGCGAGCGCCGGGGCATCTTCCAGCCAGCCGGGCCGCAGCAACAGTCTATCGGTACGCGCAAACATTCTCATCACTCCCATTTGGCTGTCGCCTTGGCGCCAGATGGTGACGCTTTGGCGACAGTCGATGTGCGAGGGAGATGATCGGCCCGATTTTCGCGCCCGTCCGTCAAGCGACGGAATAAGGGCGAGAAAAAAGGGAGGCCGGGGCGACCCGTCTCCCTCTTTTCGAACCTGGTTTTCCGCGTCGGGCGGAAAAGGGCGGTCCCGGGTCGTCCCTTGGTGGACGACCGCGGCAGGATCGTCCCTTATTCGGCGGCGTCCGCCATACAGTCGACCGACACATATTTGCGGCCGAGCTTGCCGTCGTGGAATCGGACGCGGCCGTCCGCGGTCGCGAACAGCGTGTGGTCCTTGCCGATGCCGACGTTGACGCCCGGATAGACCTTGGTGCCGCGCTGGCGCACGATGATGTTGCCGCCGATCACTTCCTGACCGCCGAACTTCTTCACGCCAAGGCGCTTGGATTGCGAGTCGCGGCCGTTGCGCGACGAACCGCCTGCCTTCTTATGTGCCATGACTGATGCTCCTTACTTCTGCCGAGCCGCGGACGAGCGCGCTCAGGCGTCCTTCTTGGGGGCCGCTTTCTTGGCGGCGGGCTTCTTCTCGGTGGCTTCGGCCTTGGGCGCGGCGGCCTTCTTCGGCGCTGCAGCCTTCTTCTCGACGGGCGCAGCCTTGGCTTCGGCGGCCGGGGCGGCGTCTTCCTTCGGCGCCGCTTCCTTCTTCGGGGCGGCCTTCTTGGCTTCGCCGACCGACAGGATACGCAGCAGCGTCAGCGACTGGCGGTGGCCGTTGCGGCGGCGGTAATTGTGCCGGCGGCGCTTCTTGAAGACGATGACCTTCTCGCCGCGCGTCTGGGCGATGATCTCGGCAGAGACGGTCAGTCCCTTGGCGTCCTTCACCTCGCCGCCGTCGCCGGCCAGCAGGATGTCGCCCAGCGACACGGTGTCACCGGCCGCGCCCTCGATCTTCTCGACGGCGATCTTGTCTCCAGCGGCGACGCGATATTGTTTGCCGCCCGTGCGCACGATTGCGAACATGGTCTTCCATCCAATCAAAAACTAAATCGCCCGCGCTGCCGACCGCCCGCCGAAGCAGGCGAACTTTCCGGCATGCGGGAAAGACCGCGCCACTAGCGGGACCGGGGCTTTCTGTCAACCGCATGTTTCCGGGCTTTTCGGCGATTTCGTCGCCGTTCGCGGAATCCCGATGGGCGCGCATTCCGATTCGGCTTGCCGCCCCGCGCCGGCCCCCATATCAGGGGCGGCGATGACGCGCATCCCGCTTTCCCGTCCACTGGCGATCGCCGCCGCCCTGTCGCTTTCGGCCTGCGCCGCCGCTGGCGGGGACGGGGCGCCGTCGCTGGCCAAGCGGCCGGTTGAGGGACGATTCGACGTCGCGCCACCCGTAGTCGCGGTCGACCCGCCGGGGCCGTTGCCCGCCGACCTCGCCGGCCGCCTCGCGCGATGGGATGCCGATGCCGTCGCCGCGCAGAGAGCCTTCGCCGCCGAACGCGGCACCGCCGCGACGCTCGTCTCGGCCGCTTCGGGCGCCGCGGTCGCCAGCGAGCGCTGGGTCGTCGCGCAGCAGGCGATCTCACGCCTCCAGGCGACGCGCGCGCCGCTCACCGCCGCACTCGCCGACATCGACCGGCTCTATCTCGACCGCAGCGTCGCCGAGGATATCGACGGTCTGCCCGACATCTATGCGCTGCGCGACCGCCTCGCCGACATGGCGGCGACGCAGGATGCGGTGGTCGAGGCGCTGGAGCGGCAATTGCCGCAATAGGGGGCCGACCCGGCCGGAAATCGTCACCCCGGACTTGCTTGGCAATTATTCCCGTTTCGGCACGTAGCTGTTCCCCGGCGAAAGCCGGGGTCCATGCGGGGAAGCACGACGCCATCTGGACCCGGCTTTCGCCGGTGAACAAGCTGAGGGGCTTACAGGCCAAGCCGTTTCAGGGCCCATCGTCGGAGCAATAGATGCCGAAACATATTCGACATGACGAAGGAATGGGCGAGGTTATTGATTCAGCCCATGCTTCTTCAGCGCATGGCGAATCTGGTCGTAGCTGAGCCCCAGCGCCTCAGCCGCGACCTTCTGGTTATAGCGGCAGCGCGCCATCGTGTCGGCGAGGATCTGCCTTTCATAGCCGTCGACCGCGGCGCGCAGGTCGCTGACCGACCCCGAAGATGGCGCGGCCGGGGCGGCTTCGCTGACTGCGGCCGAAGGCACGGAGGCGGGCGCGGCGGATTTGCGCTGCGCCGTGGGTTGCCACGGGCTCGCGAAGGGGTCGAAGCTCAGCGCGTCGACCGGACGGGTCGCGTCGGCCCAGCGATAGATGGCGCGCTCGATGACGTTGCGCAGTTCGCGGACGTTGCCCGGCCAGTCGTGCCCTTCCATCGCCGCGAGCGCGCGCGGGCCGAAGCCCGGCCATTCCTCCCAGCCGAGCACCGCCGCCATGCGCTGCCCGAAATAGGTCGCGAGCACTTCGATATCGCCCTCGCGCGCGCGCAGTGGGGGCAGGGTGATGACCTCGAACGACAGCCGGTCGAGCAGGTCGGCGCGAAAGCGGTTATCCTCGACCAGCGCGGGCAGATGCTCGTTGGTCGCCGCGACGATGCGGACGTCGACGCGCACCGGGCGCGACGCGCCGACGCGCGTGATCTCGCCATATTCGACCGCGCGCAGCAACCGCTCCTGCGCCGCCATCGACATCGTCGCCAGTTCGTCGAGGAATAATGTGCCGCCGTCGGCTTCCTCGAAACGGCCCGCGCGGCTGCGTGTTGCGCCGGTGAACGCGCCCGCCTCGTGTCCGAACAGTTCGGCCTCGATCAGCGTCTCGGGCATCGCGGCGCAGTTCAGAATCACATAGGGCTTGTCCCAGCGTGCCGACAGGCGGTGCAGGCGTTCGGCGATCAGTTCCTTGCCGGTGCCGCGCTCGCCGATCACCAGCACCGGGCGGTCGAGCAGCGCCGCCTGGCTCGCGCGGTCGACCGCATCCTGAAAGGCCGCCGATTGCCCGATGAACTGCGTTTCGCGCTCCATTCCCAACTATTGGCAAAATTTCCCGCTGAATGGCAAGAAGAATCGGCTTGTACGGAGATTTCGGTGTGAAGTTGCGCGCTTTTCCAGTGCTTTTGGGCAATTGGCACGCCCTCTGCATAGAATAAGGCGAACCGGCGCATGTCGTGCCGGAGCAGCAGAATGAGGAAGTTCGATCCATGAAGACGACCCTTGCCCAGGCCGCTACCTTCGCGTTCAGCGCGGTCGGTGCGCTGGCCATTCTCGTCGGCGTGCTCGACCAGCCTCGGATCGCCGCCAGCGCCGCCGGAACCCCGACCGCGATGCTGGCGGCGGCTGCATCGACCCCGACGGTCGGCCGCATGGCCTGACCGGCTCTGGTGCCGGGGCTCTCTCCCCCCTTGCCCCGCCCCGGCACCAGCATTCAAAAAGGGCCCTGCCAAGGGCTCGGACGTGTTTCGACAGGAGTGTAGTAAAATGGGTATTTTCTCACGGACCCGCGACATCATCGCCGCCAACGTCACCGATCTGCTCGACCGGGCGGAGGATCCCGAAAAGATGATCCGCCAGATCATCTTCGAGATGAACGAGACGCTGGTCGAGGTTCGCGCCTCTGCGGCCCGCACCATCGCGGACCAGAAGGAAATGCGCCGCCATATTGCCAAGCTCGAAAGCCTGCAGGACAGCTGGAAGGAAAAGGCCGAACTCGCGCTGTCGAAGGACCGCGAGGACCTCGCCACCGCCGCGCTCGTCGAAAAGCAGAAGGCCGGCGACATGGCCGAACGGCTGAAAGGCGAAATCGCGGTGCTCGACGATGCGCTCAAGGGCTATGAAGCCGATATCGCCAAGCTCCAGAAAAAGCTGGGCGAGGCGCGGGCCCGCCAGTCGAGCGTCGTCAACCGCCTCGAAAGCGCGGAGAACCGCTATCGCCTGCGCGAGATGACCAATGGCGATCGCGTCCAGGACGCCTTCTCGCGCTTCGAGATCCTCGAACGCCGCGTCGACGAGGCCGAAGGCCGCGCCGAGGCGCTGGGTCTCGGCTACAAGAAGTCGCTCGACGAAGAGATCGCCGAACTGCAGGCCGCCGACAAGGTCGCCGACGAACTGGCCGCGCTCAAGGCGGCGCAGGGCAAGCAGTAAGGAGCCGGACCGATGGAAGAGATCATCATCGTCCCGATCGTCATCGGCACCCTCTTCCTCGGTCTGCCCTGGCTGATCCTCCACTACATCACGCGGTGGAAACAGGCCAAGACGCTGACCGGAGAGGATGAGCAGCTGCTCGACGAGCTCTATGACACCGCGCGCCGGCTCGAGAATCGTCTGCATACCGTCGAACGGATCATCAGCGCCGACCATCCCGACTTCCGCCCCGCGGTTTGCAGCGACGAGGATCTGGCGCAGCTTGAAAACATGAGCAGGAGGAACTGAGATGTCTGCCAGCCGCACCAAATTCTATCTCGATAAACAGCATGCCAAGTGGAGCGGCGTGTGCGCGGGGATCGCGGACTATATCGGAATCGACGTCCTCTGGGTCCGCGTCGGCGCGGTGCTGCTGACGCTGATGGGCGGCTTCCCCTGGACGCTGATCGCCTACTGGCTGGTCGCCTGGATGGGAACGCCCAAGCCGCTTGCGCTCTATGGCTCGGCAGAGGAAGCGAAATTCTGGCAGGGCGTGCGCTCGAACCCCAGCGCCTCGACGCGCGATATCCGCTCGCGTTTCCGCGACATCGACCGCCGCCTCGCCGACATCGAACAATATTATACCAGCCACAACCGCCGCCTCGCCGACGAGATCGACGCGCTGCGCTGAGCGGGACCGGGCAACAGGGAGACAGACCATGAGCTGGGGAGGACCCGCCTTCGTTATCGCGATCATCGGCCTTTCGATCGCCGGATGGATGTTCACCACTTGGGTGCGTGCGAGGCACGGCTATCCGATCGAGAATGAATGGGGCGGCACGGTTCATCGAACCGACCCCCACGCTGATCGAAAAATCGCGCTGCTGACGGACGACAATGCCAAGCTTTCGGTCCAGATCACGCGGCTGGAGGAGCGGGTGTCGGTGCTCGAACGCATCGCCACCGACGCGAACGGCCGCGCGGCGCAGCTCGCCGAGCAGATCGACCGGCTGCGCTGAGGAGAGGAAGTATGGACAAACTCGGTATCATCAACGCCATCGGCCCGATCCTCGCGATCATCGGCGTCGCCGGTATCGCCGGCTGGGTCGTCACCACCTGGATGCGGATCAAGAACGGCTATCCGCTCGACGGCGCCTGGGGACAGGCAGTCTATCCCAAGACCGGCGACGAGGCGATGGAGCGCATCAAGCTGCTGAGCCAGGAAAACGCCCAGCTCCGCGCCGAGCTTGGCTCGCTCAAGGACCGGCTCGCGGTGGTCGAGCGGATCGTCACCGACGAAGGCCACCGGTTGAGCCACGAGATCGAGGCGCTGCGGCGCCCGGCGAACTGAGGAGGCGGACATGGAAGATATGGTCTATGCGCTGATCCCGCTCGCTCCGTTCATCGTCGGTGGTCTGTTCATCTGGACCAAGCACCAGCAGAAGATGATCGAGAAACAGTCGGAGATGACGGCCGAAAAGGCGGCGCAATATGCCGCGCAGACCGAACGGCTCGAAGCGCGTGTGCGCGTCCTCGAACACATCGTCACCGACCGGGGTATCGACGTCGCCCAGGAAATCGACAAGCTGCGTGATGCGCCCCTGAATTAACGGCCGGACCGACAACCAGACCGACAGGCGAAAGGAACCTCCCCCATGAACCCCTTTGAAATGGTGATCGGCATCGTTCTGATCGTGACGATCGGCAGCATCCTCCGCGCAAAATATGGCGTGCGCCGCGATTCCCACGGAGCCGAATATATCGCTGCCGGCAACGATGCCGAAACCAGGGCGCTCCAGGCCGAGATCCGCCAGCTCAAGGAACGGATCCAGGTCCTCGAACGCATCGCCACCGACAACAACCGCGCCGCCAGCCTCGACGAGGAGATCGAGAAGCTGCGCGACCGTTCGCATCCCTGAACGGGACGAAGAGAAGGAGCCGAACCATGGCCACCATTGCTTCCGATCTCGCCGCCAACCTCGTGACCGCGGCCGTTGCCCTGACCGCGCTCGGCATCGTCAGCCTCGCGGCGCTGCGCGGCTGGCGCGACTGGATCGACCTCAAGCGCGAGGAACTTGCCGCCGGCCGGTCGGCGGCGCACGATCCCGCCGTGCCGCACGCCGGCTCGCGGATCGAGATCGCCGACCTCAAGGAACGGCTGCGCAAGCTCGAGGCGATCGCTGCGGGGGTCGACCTGTAAAAGAAAAGTCGTCCCCGCGCAGACGGGGGCGGTGAAAAGAGGGGGCGGGGCCCCTTCCATCCGCACCCCGAATCTGTCACTGGCGCACCATGCGCAGCCTTGACGACATTTTCGAAGAATATGATTTCCTCGACAGCGACGACCGCTATCGCCTGCTGATCGACCTCGGCCGCACCCTCGAACCGATGCCCGATGCACTCAAGACCGATGCGACGCTGGTGCGCGGGTGCAGCGCGAGCGTCTGGGTCTATCCGGTGCCGTGCGACGACGGACGGCTGCATTTCCTCGCGGACAGCAACGCGGCGATCACCAAGGGCATCGTCGCGCTCGTCCTCGCCGCGGTGCAGGACCGGCCGGCCGCCGAGGTCGCGGCGATGGACATCGCGGGCCGTCTCGCCCCCTTCGACCTGACGCGCCAACTCTCATCGAACCGCACCCAGGGCGTCCCCAACATGATCGCGCTGGTCGCCGACACCGCCCGCCGCATCGCGACCGCTTGACCGGTCTTCCGATGAAATTTCCAATTCTGCAAAGAAAACGGCGCGGGAGTTCCCTCCCGCGCCGCATCGTTGTTCCATTCGAGGCGAAGAATCAGAAGTTGACCTTCACGCCGACGCGGACGCCATAAAGCGACTGGCGCGTGACCAGCGTCGTGTTGGGCGCTTCGACTTCGCTATAGAGATATTTGGCGCAGGCGTTGGCGCCATCCGTGATGCAGCTCACCTCGACCAGAGACGCCGCATAGGGGAAGGCCACCTGGCGCAGCGCGCCCCAGTCGCTGTCGATCAGGTTCAGCACATTTTCGACATCGGCGAACAGCTTGAACTTGGCGTTGCCGACCAGGGCCGGGATTTCCTGGCTCACATGCAGGTCGACCTTGAAGAAATCGGGCGAACGCTGGCTGTTCTTCGGCACGATTCGTCCCCGATATTTTTCGAGGCCCAATGCCGAAACCAGCGCGTTGAAATTCGCCTCGCTCGTCGGCGTGTCGAAGTCGACCTTGCTGTTGTCGTTCAGGTTGGGAACATACAGCGCCATGCTGCCCAGATTGCCGACGGTGCCGAACACCGCGCCGCGGCCGCCGCTGTTGTCGAGCATCGTCACGCTGTACGGACGGCCCGTGCGATATTCGCCGAACAGGCTGAAGCGCGTTTCATTGTCGCCGAAGAATTCGCGCTTGAAGTCGAAGCCGAATTTCCACTGGTTACGGAACTCGTAGAGCGATCGGCCATAAGCGGCGAAGTTCGGGTCGACGAAGATGTTGTTACCATAGTTCGACGACGAGGTCGACGAGGTCATCGCCGCGACATCTTTGACGTTCGAATAGGTATAGCTGCCGTCGATCGACAGGCCGAAGTCCCAGCTCTTGGCAAAGCGGGCCGTGGCGAAATAACCGCGCCCCTTCTTGCTGTTGGTGAGTTGCAGGTCGCGATTCGTCGTCGCGCTGCCGCCAAAGGGACCATAGGCCGGGCGCCCGTCGGGAAGAACCGCTCCGGTCGGAACCGAACGCAGGTCGGTCCACTGATAGCCGTAGATGTTCTTGTCGTACAGGAACTGGGCGCCGAACAGCCAGCCATCGCCCAGCGTGCCGAGGTCGGCTTCATAATCGACCTGCAGCGAGGTCTTGAGCTTTCGGGCCAGCTTCAGATTCGGGTCGATATTGTCGGTCGGCGCGGCGGCCAGCGATCCGATGTTGGTGGCGAGATAGTCCTTCACGCTTTGCGTGATCGCGCCGCTGGTGATGCCCGTCAGGGCGTCGCACGTGGCCGATGTCGCGCAATTGGAAGGTCGGATGTCGATCGAGTTGGTCAACTGTCCGGTATTGGAGAAGACGTTGGAGAGATAAACGTCGGGGGTGCCGCCGGCAAAAATGCCGACGCCGCCGCGAACGATCAGGCGGTCCGACGGTTTCCAGTTGAAGCCGACACGCGGCTGCACGACGCTGCGCCCGTTGAACGTCTCGCGATTGTGATAGCCGTAGCGGGCGAGGAAGTTCGGATTGAGCGGCGGACGCGCGTCATTGCCGAACAGATCATAGCGCACGCCGGCCGACAGCGTCAGATCGGGCGTGATCTGCCAGTCGTCCTGCAGGCCGATCGTGTAGTTCTGCGTGCCGAACTGGGCTGCTGCGTCGTCCGGATCGAGGCTAGGAACCGCGTTGCCGTAGCGCAGCCGCGACACATTGCCGGCCAGGAAATCGGCGATGCTGTCGAAATAGAAATGGCCGAGCGAACGCTGAAGGAACAGGTTGAATACCGTGACGTCGGTATAGCCTGCGAGGAAACGGAGCGCATGATCGCCCGCATCGAGCCGAGCGGTGAAGTCGACCGACAGATTTTCGGTGTTCAGCGCATTGGAATGACGGCTGATATCGGGCCCGAACACCAGACTGGTGCCGGTGCAGCTCGTCGACGACGATCCGCCCGAGACGGCGTCGGTGCAGACGTCGAACTGCGGGAAATCGCGACTGCCGAACGGCGTCTGCGACCGGTTGTAGTCCCGATAGGAAACGCGCACCTGGGTCGAGAACCGGCTCGACCAGTTGGAGTTCAGTTCGAAGATGCCGGTGTTGACTTCTTCGCCCAGTTCATAGCCGTTCGACTGGAAGCCCAGCGAATAGGGCGGATTGGTGAAGGTGTTCTGCTGCGACTGCTGGGTTCCGACATTGCGGATATAGGTCAGCGAGGCGCGGTGCTTGTCATTGATGTTCCAGTCGAGCTTGCCGATCAGCTTTTCGTCCGATTCGACCGCGTTCGGCGACAATCCCAGCGTGTCATAGCCGTAACGCGACTGCGCCGTCTGGCTGACCAGGTCGACAACCGCCTGCGTCAGGCCGGGAATCTGATTGGCAAAGCCGGGCCCGAAACCATCGTCGAACGGGTCGCTTTCCTTGGTCCGTTCATAGGCAAGCATGAAGAACAGCTTGTCCTTGATGATCGGCCCGCTCAGATAACCGCCATATTGCTTGCTGTCGAAGTCGAGCGTGACGTTGTTGCCGCGGCTGCGGCTGCCGGTGAGGTTGTCGTCGGTGTAGGAGAAGAAGGCTCCGCCATGGAACCGATTGCCGCCGGACCGCAGCACGACGTTGACGGCGCCGCCCTGGAAATCGCCCTCGGCGATGTCGTAAGGGGCAACCTTGACCGAGAACTGCTCGATCGCGTCGAAGGGGACGGGGCCGCGCGCGGTCGGCAGACCGCCGTTGTTGAGACCGAAGTCGTCGCTGAACTGCACGCCATCGACCGAGAAACGGTTGAGACGACCATTGTTGCCCGCAACCTCGATCGCGCGGCTGTTGGTCAGGTCGAGGCTGACGAGCGGGTCGCGACGCGCGAGGTCGCGGATATCGCGGTTGAGCGATGCCGCACCTTCGATCGCCGTGCGGTCGAGCGCCGTGACCGGGCCGTTCGAGGTCGCGACAGTTCCGCGCAGGGCGGACGCCGTGACGACGATCGCCTCTTCCTGCATTTCGATCGGCAGGCGGAACGGCTGTCCGGCCTCGAGAAACAGGTCGGTAACCTGGACCGGTTCGAAGCCGCCGGCCGAAATCTCGACCGTGAAGGGGCCGCCCACGCGAAGGCCGTTGGCGGAGAAATTGCCGCTGCCATCGGTGGTGGTGCGCTGCGTCGTCCCCGACGGAACGTGCGTCACCGTCACATCGGCGCCGGCAACCGGGCCCGTAGCCGACACCACGGTGCCGCGGACCGCAGATGTCGTTTGCTGGGCCTGGGCGGGTGCCGCGATTACGGTGGCCACGCTGATGGCCATCAGGCTTGCGGCGATCGAATAGCGAAGTTTCATGTCAGGACGTCCCCTAGTTGGTAGCTGCGGCAGGCGCGCAATATGGGGCGCGCCGAACCTGCGAGCGCCCCTGAAGCCCGCATGTGGCACGATTGTGACAGCAAATATGACAGTGCAAGCCGACAGCGGTGAACCGTCGGGGATGGTCAGGGAAAAGGCCGGTTTTCCGTCACCGCGCCCGATCGGCGATCAGGCGCGGCGGCATTTTTTCCGACAACTGTTGCTGCAATGCAACATGGTTTCGCGGTGCAACCAGTTGGTCGCCGCGACTCAGGCGGCGTCGCCGGCTTCCTTCGCCTTGTCGGCGTAGACTCGGACCGGCTGCTTGCGGCCCTCGACGACATCCTTGTCGACGACGATCTCGACCACGTCGGTCAGGTCGGGCAGGTCGAACATCGTGTCGAGCAGGATCGCCTCGACGATCGAACGCAGCCCGCGCGCGCCCGTCTTGCGCTCGATCGCCTTCTTCGCGATCGCGACGAGCGCGTCGTCGGTGAAGGTCAGGCCGACCTCCTCCAGGTCGAACAGCTTCTTGTACTGCTTGACCAGCGCGTTCTTGGGCTCGCCGAGAATCTTGACCAGCGCATCGACGTCGAGGTCCTCGAGCGTCGCGATGACCGGCAGGCGGCCGACGAATTCGGGAATCAGGCCGAACTTGAGGAGGTCGGCCGGCTCGATCTGCTTGAGCACCTCGCCCGCGCGGCGTTCGTCGGGGCCGGCGACATGCGCGCCGAAGCCGATCGACTTGCCCTGCAGGCGGTCGCCGATGATCTTTTCGAGGCCGGCGAAGGCGCCGCCCGCGATGAACAGGATGTTGGTCGTGTCGACCTGCAGGAATTCCTGCTGCGGATGCTTGCGGCCGCCCTGCGGCGGGACGCTCGCGGTCGTGCCTTCCATCAGCTTGAGCAGCGCCTGCTGCACGCCCTCGCCCGACACGTCGCGGGTGATCGACGGATTTTCGGCCTTGCGGCTGATCTTGTCGATCTCGTCGATATAGACGATGCCGCGCTGCGCCTTTTCGACGTTGTAGTCCGACGCCTGGAGCAGCTTGAGGATGATGTTCTCGACATCCTCGCCGACATAGCCCGCCTCGGTCAGCGTCGTCGCGTCGGCCATGGTGAAGGGCACGTCGAGGAAGCGCGCGAGCGTCTGCGCGAGCAGCGTCTTGCCGCTGCCGGTCGGGCCGACGAGCAGGATGTTCGACTTCGCCAGTTCGACATCGTCGCCGCGGCCGCTGTTCGCGAGGCGCTTGTAATGGTTGTGCACCGCAACCGACAGCACGCGCTTGGCCGTGTTCTGGCCGATGACATAATTGTCGAGATGCTGGCAGATCTCCAGCGGCGTCGGCACCGCGCCGTCCTTGCGCGCGGCGACTCCGCCCTTGATCTCCTCGCGGATGATGTCGTTGCACAGTTCGACGCATTCGTCGCAGATGAACACCGTGGGGCCGGCGATCAGCTTGCGGACTTCATGCTGCGACTTGCCGCAGAAGGAGCAGTAGAGAGTGCTCTTGCTGTCCGAGCCGCTCAATTTGGTCATAAAACTTCCTCTGGCGGGCGCAAAAGGCGCGCTGCCGTCCTTATCCTAGCCCGCGGCCACCCAATTACAATATGGCAATTGGGTGACGCGGGTTCAATGTTCCGCCTAGCATCGTGGCGCCAAGCGGGCGTCAAGAAATGCGGTTACCGGAATGTCACTCTCTTCTTCGTGCCGGACCGAGTCCGGGGTGGCAAAGGGATGGATCAGGCTCCGGATCAGGGCGTCGGCCCTTCGCTCACATCCTTCGCCGCCTCGTCGCCGGGCATCGCCGGGCGGCGGTCGTAGACATGGTCGACGAGCCCGAACGCCTTCGCTTCCTCGGCCTCGAGGAAGGTGTCGCGGTCCATTGCCTTCTCGATGTCCTTGAGCGGCTTGCCGGTATATTGCGAATAGAGGTCGTTCATCCGCTTGCGGATGCGCAGGATTTCCTTGGCCTGGATCTCGATGTCCGACGCCATGCCGCGCGCGCCGCCCGACGGCTGGTGGACCATGATGCGCGCGTTCGACAGCGCGACGCGCATGCCCGGCTCGCCCGCGGCGAGCAGGAAACTGCCCATCGACGCCGCCTGGCCGATGCACACGGTGCCGACGCGCGGGCGGATATATTGCATCGTGTCGTGGATCGCCATGCCCGCCGTGACGACCCCGCCCGGCGAGTTGATGTACATGAAGATGTCCTTCTTCGGATTTTCCGATTCGAGGAACAGCAGCTGGGCGACGATCAGCGACGCCATATTGTCCTCGACCTCGCCGGTGACGAAGACGATCCGTTCGCGCAGCAGGCGGGAGAAGATGTCGAAGCTGCGTTCGCCGCGGCTCGTCTGTTCGACGACAACGGGAACAAGGGCGGCGAGCGGGTCGATCATGCGAATCTATCCTATGTTTCCGGGATGCCGCGCCGAGGACCGGCGGGCTGACCCCTCCGCGTCCCTACATCGGCGGCAAGGCGAAGGGTTTCAAGAGGGCAATCGCGCCGGCCGGTTTGGGATCGGGGGAATGTGAGGGGCGACCTCAGGCTGTGGAATGAACGTGCAAAAGGTGGACTGGTTTCCCCTCCCGCAAGCGGGAGGGGAGAAGAATGTCGCCCACCGGCCGACATGAGCCGCCGTCTGCTGCTCCGCCAAAAAAGAAAGGGGCGGGAGTGGCCCGCCCCGCTTCCTTCGTCTTTTCGCTGTGCGAATCAGTCGCCTTCGCCGGGCTCGGGCGAGAAGAATTTGTCGAACTTGCCGTCGACGCCCTTCCATTCGTCGGCGTCGGCGGGGCTTTCCTTCTTGGTCGTGATATTCGGCCAATCGGCGCTGAACTTGGCGTTGAGCTCCAGCCACTGTTCGAGGCCGTTTTCGGTATCGGGCAGGATCGCTTCGGCCGGACATTCGGGTTCGCAGACGCCGCAGTCGATGCACTCGTTCGGGTTGATGACGAGCATGTTCTCGCCCTCATAGAAACAGTCGACCGGACAGACCTCGACGCAATCCATGTATTTGCAACGGATGCAAGCGTCGGTGACGACGTAGGTCATGGGTAACGGCTCCCTTATCGCGGCGCGGCGCGCGCCGTTCGACTGCAACGATTCCTCGCCTCTATGCCGCGCGGCGGCGGCGCGTCAACGCCTGACGACAGTTGCGAATCACTCTCACTCGATCGGCGGCCGCGCGCGGTGCTTCCTGGGAGGCGCCGGCCGTTCAGCTCGCGGCGGACGAACCCCGGTCCTCCAGCCGGACATAGCAGGATTGCGCTTCGGGGGCCGGTCCGCGCCGCGACGGCACGGTCAGCAGCCGGATCACCTCGATCCGCTCGCCCACCGGCAGCACCAGCGTCGCTCCGGCGTGGACGGCGGCAGAGGCGCGGGTGACGCGCCGGCCGTCGAGGCGGATATGCCCCGCCGCGACCATTGCCTGCGCGATGCTGCGCGAGCGGGCGAAGCGCAGATACCAGAGCAGCTTGTCGAGCCGGATGCTTCCCGCGGCGCCCGGACTCGCCATCAGTCCTTGCGCCCCTCGGCCAGCAGCGCGGCGAGGCCGGCGAAGGGGCTGTGCGGCGACGGGCCGCGCCGCGGCGCCCGCTCGGGACGCGGCGCGCGCGGCGCCTCCTGCCCCGGTTTCGGGCGCTGTCCCTTCTTGGCGGGGCGGGGCGGCCGCCCCTTCGCGGCTTCGCCGGCCTGCCGCTGCGGGGCGCCCTTCCTTTCCGGCTTGCGGCGCTGGCGCTTGTCGGCCCGCTTGAGTCCCGTCCAGCGCCAGCGCTGAAGCGCCGGGTCGCCGACCGGACGGAAACCGAAGCTCTGGAGCAGCGCGCGCCGCGCCTCCTCGTCGAGGCCGAGCGAGGTGGCGAGCGCCGGGTCGATCGCGAACCCCGGCGGCAGCGCGCCGACGGCGCCTTCGCCATCGGCGTCGCCCTCTTCGCCCGCCTCCTGCTGCGCGGCGCGATGCGGATCGCCGCCCGCGACCGGCGCGCTCGGCGGCGTGGCCGCCTGCATCCGCGCGGCATGCGCCTGCCGCGCCAGCTTCTCGGCCATGTCGATGCGCAGCCAGCCCGAAGCGCAGCGGCGGAAGCCGGCAACCGCCAGCCCCGCTTCGTCGCCGCCCTTTTGCAGCACCGCGCCGTGCGGCGGCAGCGCGGGCATCGCCGTGCCCTGCTGCGCGGCGAGCAGCGCGGCGCGCCAGCGCACCGCCTCGGGCTTGAGGAGTTGGGGGTGGAACAGGTCGAGCGACCCGATGGTGAGGCCGAGCCGGCGGAGCAGCGGCCGCTCGTCCGCGGTCATCGCCGCGAGCTGGTCCTCGACCGCCGCGCGCGTCCCCGTGCCGCCGCCGTCGACCAGCGCCGCGAGCAGCGCGCGCACCCGCGGCGGGGTGAAGAGGTCGCCCGCCGCCGCGCCCATCGCGGCGAGCGGCGCGGCGTGGCGTGCGAGCTGTTCGGCGACGAAGCGCTGGAGCCGCTCGGCGATCGCCTGCACCTGCGGCGGATCGAGCCTGCGCAGCGCCGCATCGAGAAGGATCGCCGGCTGCACCAGCGTCGTTCCCCGCGCCAGCGTCGCGATGGTCTGGCCGTGCCATGCGAGGCGCGGTGGCGTGCCCGCGTCGCCGACCAGCGCCAGCGCACTGCCGTCACTTTCCGCCAGCGCCGCGGCGCGGCGCGCCAGCTCGCCGCGCAGATGCTTGTCCGCGGCGGCGAGCAACAGCCGGTGGTCGCTCGCGCGCGCGACGGGGTCGACCTTGAAGCTGAAGCCGCTCAGCGTTCCCAGCGCTTCGCCGTCGACCGCGACGGTGCCGTCGGCACCGACCGCGACGGGCAGCGCGGCATGGCGCTGGCCGGCGTCGCGGATCAGCAGCGCCAGCCGCCGGTCGACGAAGCGCTGCGTCAGCGCCGCGTGCAGCGCATCGGACAATCGCGATTCGAGCGCCTGCGTCTGCGCGGTCCACCCCGCCGCATCGGCGATCCAGTCGCCGCGCTGGGCGATGAAGCACAGCGTGCGCACCGCCGCGATGCGGCTCGCGAGCTGGTCGATGTCGCCCTCGGCATCGTCGAGCCGCGCGAGCCGGCGCGCGAACCAGTCGGGGTCGATCATGCCGTCGCCGCTGGTGCGCCACTGCCACAGGCGGAGCACGGTGCGGCTGTGATGCTCGGCGCCAAGCTGCTCGAAATCGGGCAGGCCGCAGACGTCCCACAATCGCTCGACCGCCTGCGGCTCGCCGCCGCGCGCCGCGACCTCGATATCGCCCGCCAGGTGCCGCAGCACGGCGAGGTCCACCGCTTCGGGCGCCGCGCGGAGCGCGGGGTGGGCAGGGGGCTGGGCGAGGTCGGCGAGCAGCCCGTCGAGCGTGTCGAAGCGCGGCTGCGGGTTGCGCCAGAACAGGCTCGACAGCGGAGGGAAATGATGCCCCTCGATCGCGGCGATTTCCTCGGGCGTCATGCCGCCCTGCGGCAGGCCGATGGTGCCGAAGCTGCCGTCCTGCTGGTGGCGTCCGGCGCGACCCGCGATCTGCGCCATCTCCGAGATGGTCAGGCGGCGCAGGCGGCGTCCGTCGAATTTCTGCAGGCTGGCGAAGGCGACGTGGCGCACATCGAGGTTCAGCCCCATGCCGATCGCGTCGGTGGCGACCAGATAGTCGACCTCGCCCGCCTCGAACATCGCGACCTGCGCGTTGCGGGTGCGCGGGCTCAGCGCGCCCATCACCACCGCCGCGCCGCCCGCGAAGCGGCGCAGCATCTCGGCGATCGCATAGACCTCCTCGGCCGAGAAGGCGACGATCGCCGATCGCTTGGGAAGGCGCGACAGCTTCATCGCGCCGGCATAGCTCAGCGTCGAAAAACGCGGCCGCCCGACGATTTCGGCCTCGGGCACTAGTTCGCGGATCAGCGGGGTGAGGCTCGCCGAGCCGAGGATCATCGTCTCGTCGCGGCCGCGCGCGCGCAGCATCCGGTCGGTGAAGACGTGCCCGCGCTCGGGATCGGCGCCAAGCTGCGCCTCGTCGATCCCGACGAAGGCGACGTCGCGCTCGATCGGCAGCGCCTCCATCGTGCCGAGCACATAGCGCGCCTCGGGCGGCCAGATGCGTTCCTCGCCGGTGACCAGCGCGACCGCGGCCGGCCCCTTGATCGCGGCGACGCGGTCATAGACCTCGCGCGCGAGCAGGCGCAGCGGGAAGCCGATCATGCCGCTGACATGGGCGGTCAGGCGTTCGACCGCCAAATGGGTCTTGCCGGTGTTGGTGGGGCCAAGGACGGCCTTGACCATGGAGGAGGAGGTGAAAGGCATCGTCTTGGCGCCACGCTGGCATGGTGCGCGCGCGGGCGCAACCGCCGATCGCCGCGTGATGCGCCTCTCGCCTGCCTTTTCCGCCGGCGGGCACGCCACAGCCCGCCTCGGCCACGGCTCGCCGCAAGCCAAAAGCCGTGGAGAAGCCATTAAATTGACTTTAACGACCTTTGTTTACAGACGTTCGGTCCGACGAGATCATCGACGGCCGGGTCGCGGGAGGCCCGTCGAGCGGGGGTTTATTTGTTCCAGCGCCACGAACCCATCGCCGGGATGTCAGGCAACGCGGCCGCGCTCAGCATGGCGCAGGCCGTTCCGCTGCGGCCCGCGGCGTTCGAACCCGAACCGGCACTCTCGTGGCGCGATCGTCTCGCCGGTCTTGACCTCGTTCCCGATCTGGGCGCCAATATCGGCTCGGCCGAATGGTGGCGCGGGCTGGCGACGCTGACCCTGCTGTGCGGCAGCGCCATCGCGACCTTTCCCGGCATCAAGCCGCTGGAGATCGGCGGCGCGCCCGCGCTCGACGCCGCCGATTTCAACGAGGCGCGCGCGCAGATGATCGTGCCGCTCGCGCTCGGCGCCGACACGGGCCGCCACATGGCCGCGACCGACGCGGTGCGCCCGCTGACCCAGACGCCCGAACGGCCGCAGATCGAGCTGACCGCGACGCTTGGCCGCGGCGACAGCTTCGCCCGCCTGCTCGAACGCTCGGGCGTCGGCGGCGTGGAGGCGCAGGCCATCGCGCAGCAGGTTTCGGGCGCCGTGCCGCTGTCCGACATCGCGCCGGGCACGCGCATCGACCTGATCCTGGGACGCCGCGCGGCGCGCACCATGCCGCGCCCGGTCGAGGCGCTGGCGATGCGCGCACGCTTCGACCTTCGTATCGAGATGGAGCGGATCGACGGGCGGATGGTGATGCGCCGCATCCCGATCGCCGTCGACGCGACGCCGCTGCGCATCCGCGGACGGGTCGGCGACAGCCTCTATCGTTCGGCGCGCGCGGCGGGCGCGCCGCCGGAGGCGATCCAGGCCTATCTGCGCGTGATCGGCAAGCAGATCTCGGTCGGCAGCGACCTGCGCGCCTCGGACGAATATGACATCATCGTCGACCATCGCCGCGCCGAAACGGGCGAAAGCGAGACGGGCCGGCTGCTCTATGCCGGGCTGATCCGCGGCGGCAAGCCGAAGCTGTCGATGCTCGAATGGACCAAGGACGGGCGCAGCCAGTGGTTCGAGGCATCGGGGGTCGGCGAACGGCGCGGCGGCATGGTGCGCCCGACGAACGGCCGCGTCACCTCGACCTTCGGGGTGCGGCGCCATCCGATCCTCGGTTATCGCCGCATGCACAGCGGCGTCGATTTCGGCGGCGGCTATGGCGCGCCCATCCACGCGGTCAGCGACGGCGTGGTGACGGTCGCCGGCCGCACCGGCGGCTTCGGCAATTACGTCAAGCTCAACCATGGTGGCGGCACCGGCACCGGCTATGGGCATATGAGCCGCATCGCGGTGCGCGCGGGCCAGCGCGTCGCGCGCGGCCAGGTGATCGGCTATATCGGCTCGACCGGCCTGTCGACCGGGCCGCATCTTCATTTCGAAGTCTATCGCAACGGCCATGCGGTGAACCCGATGTCGGTCAGCTTCGTCACCAAGGCACAGCTCGAAGGCCAGGAACTCGCGGCCTTCCGCGCGCGCATCCGCGCGCTGACCGCGATCGCCCCGGGCGCGGCGCTGGCGCCCGTCGCACCGAAGCAGATCGAGGGGCCGAAGCTCGGCTCGCTCGCCGACGTCGCTTCGAAGCGGGCCGGCGACGGACTCTGACCGGACGCGGCGCGGACCCACGCGCCGGCTATCGTCCGCTCCGTTCAGACGCGTTCGCAGCCACCGCGCGACCGCCATCGCTCGCGGCGCGACCGGCGTCGACCGCCGGCTGATCAAATCTTGGATATAATCAAAAAGGAATATTGGGGCATGCATAATTTATTATGTTGATATATGAACGCCGCTAATTTGCAGCCTGCGACACAACAATGCCGGTTGGGCACCTTCCCGAGCGAGGATAAGGGGGCCGGCCGCTGGGGAGGTAAGCTGCAATGACATCCACTCGAAATCTGCGCTGGGCGCTTCTCGCGACCGTGGCGGGCCTCACGGCGCCGGGCACGGCCTTTGCGCAGGCGGCCCCGAACGAGGCCGCCGCGGCCGCACCGGGCGACGAGATCGTCGTCACCGCGCGCAAGCGCGCCGAAAGCCTGCAGGACGTGCCGATTTCGGTCCAGGCGTTCAGCAGCGCTGCGCTCGAACAGGCCGGCATCAAGGATTTTTCCGAAGTCGCCTACCGCATTCCGGGGCTCAAGCTCAGTGCCGAGCGCGCGGTCGATACCGAGCTGTTCATCCGCGGCATCGGTTCGGACATCCAGGGCGCCGGCGCCGACGCGGCGGTCGGCATCTTCGTCGACGGCGTTTATCTGTCGCGCGGCACCGGCTCGCTGCTCGACCTCTATGACCTCGAGCGCGTCGAGGTGCTCAAGGGGCCGCAGGCGCTCCGTTTCGGCAAGAGCGTCGTCGGGGGCCTGATCAACTATGTGACCAAGAAGCCCGGCGACACGTTCGAAGGGCGCTTCGAGGCGAGCTACGGCAACTATGATCGGATCGACGTCGCGGCGTCGGCGCGCGGCCCGGTGTCGGACACCGTCAGCCTCGGCCTGACCGCCAGTTCGCGCAAGCACGACGGCTATGCGAAGAATCTGCGCGGCGGCGACGAAGAGGACCAGAACATGCAGTCGGTGCGCGCGCAGCTGCGCTGGCAGCCCGACGCGACGCTCGACGTCAACCTGTCCGCCGACTATACGCGCCATCGCGACGGCGCGCGCTGGGTCGACATCCTCGTTTCCGGCGACAGCGAGGAAGTGACCTACCTCGGCTATTATGCGCCGACTATCGACAGCCTGCCCGGTTTCGTGCTGCCGAACCGCAACGCGCCTTTCAAGAGCGCGAAGCGCCGCTCGGGCGAGCATAATTTCACCGGCTTCCAGAACAGCGACATGTACGGGCTCAGTGGCACGATCGACTGGCAGCCGGGCGACGGGATCAGCATCACCTCGCAGACCGCCTATCGTGACAGCTCGCTGGCGGCGCGCGAGGACGGATCGGGGATGTTCTTCAATTTCCCCTTCGACCCCGCCACCAACGCCCCCGACATCACCTCCGCGATGCTCGCCGGGCTCGACACCTATCTCGCGACCGTCCCCGACAGCTATTTCGACAGCGGCAAGGGCGAGGACGTGAAGCAATTCTCGCAGGAACTGCGCCTGCGCTGGGACAATGGCGGGCCGCTCCGGCTCGAAGGCGGCGTCTATTATCTGCACGAGAAGATCCGCCGCGCGGAAGATGTGAACTTCCTCTTCCCCGACTTCGGGGCGATCGAGGAATTTGCCTTCGCGCTCGCCTATGGCGGCATCCCGGCGACGCCGTCGCCCGGCTCGAACCACACGGTCACCAGCTCGCGCAATGACAATATCGGCGTCTTCGGCGAAGTCAGCTTCGACCTGACCGACCAGCTCACTGTCGAGGCGGGGCTGCGTTATGCCTATGACCGCAAGCGCTATTCGAACAATCGCTCGGGCGTGTCGTTCGAGGGCGAGGCTGTCAATTTCCAAGTCGGCGAGACGCGGAGCTGGGACGCCTGGCTGCCGAGCGCGACGCTACGCTACGAACCGAGCGACGACGTCACCCTCTATGCCCGCTATGCGAAGGGCTACAAGCCCGGCGGCTGGACGGGCGAGGACGCCAACACGCCGGCCGAGGCGCTGGTCTCCTTCGATCCCGAAACCGCCGACAGCTTCGAACTCGGCGCCAAGCTCGCGCTTGCCGACCGGCGGTTGTTCATCAACGCGGCGGCCTATTATACGCTCTACGACAATCTCCAGACCAACCAGTTCCTGTCGCCGGGGCCGGGGATGCCGCCCGACAATTTCGTCTTCAATGCGAAGAACGGCACGCGCGCCTATGGCCTCGAACTCGATTTCCAGGCGCGGATCACCGATACCTTTACCCTGTCGGGCAACTATGCATTTTCGAAGTGCAACTTTACCGGCGAGCTGATCATCGACGACGACGGAACCGACCTCGACGGCAACAGTTGCCGCCGCACTCCCAAGCATGCGTTCAGCGTCGCGGCGAACCTCGACCAGCCGATCAGCGAACGGCTCGCGCTGGTGGCGGGCACCGACTTCCAGTATACGGGGGCGAATTTCTTTGACAATCCGAACACCCCGATCCTGAAGTTCGACGAAGAGGTGCTGCTCAACGCACGCATCGGGGTGCGCGACATCGACGACAAGTGGGAATTGACCGCCTGGATCAAGAATCTCACCAACGAGCTCAACTATACCAGCAAGCTCGAATTGTTCGGCACCATCTATTCGACCTATATCCCGCCGCGCACCTATGGCCTGACGGCCCGGTTCCGCTTCTAGGGCATCATTGTCATTGCAACTCCGGATCGGGTTCGGGGTCGCAATGACGCAGCAGGTCAACAGGCAGGAAAGGGTTCGCAATGAAGCGCGGCATCAGGATCATGGCAGGCGCAGGCACCGTCCTCGCCGCGCTGCTCGGCACGGCGGCGCTCGCTGCGGCGGACTGGGGTCCGAAAGAACCCGGGCCGATCGATGTGCGCGATTCGTGGCTGCAGGCCTGGATCGCCATGATCCCCGACAATCCGCCGGCCCCGCCGAAACCGGGCGTCGATTACGGCATGAACCCCGACGGGTCGTTCCGCCATCCGGTCGCGACGCCGCTGACGACCGATGCGCCGCGCTTTCCGGGGCAGCTCGATCATTGGGACCAGAACAGCTACGCCAGCAACGTTGACGTGATCGCCTTCTATCCCGCGGTGACGTCGCCGTGGCATGCCTGGGCGAATGTCGTCGATTTCGGCGGCAAGCGCTATCTCTACACGCACGACCGCGACTATCTGCGCATCCTCGACGTCACCGACCCGCGCAAGGCGAAGATCGTCTGGTCGCAGGGCGGCACCTGGAGCGCCAAGGGGTCGAGCGAGGATTGGGACGCCTCCGCGGTCACCGACTATTTCGGCGGCGTCACCATCGCATGGAACGAGAAGCTGCGGCGCAACATCCTCGTCGCCTCCTACGAGATCGGCCGCTTTGGCCTGATGGAGGACAAGCGCCGCGAGCCCGCGAAAGTGGCGGAGCAGCGTCACTATAATTCGCTCAAGGGCTTCAAGGTGTATGCGATGAACGGCCCGACCCCCGACCAGTGGGAACTGATCGCGACGCGCACCACCGACACCAGACACCCCGATGCGCCGATCGGGCAGCAGCAGGGATCGGGCGCGCTCGACGCGGTCACATGGTTCGGGGGCAAATATATGCTGCTCTCGGCGGCGCCCGACGACAGCTATTCGCTCACCGAATATCCCGATTATCTCTATTCGCCCGGCTATCAGGTCTGGGACATGGCGGACCCGGCGAACCCGAAATTCGTGTCGCAAATCACGGTGCCCGGCCAGCAGCTCGGCGACCCCGCCAGCGAGGCCGCCTATCGCGCCAATCCGCGCGCGGGCAACCGGACGAGCTGGATGGGTTCGCGCTATCCAATCGTGACCGCCCGGCCGGTCGAGGACGGCGGCAAGGTCGGCTTCGGCGGCATGGGCGGGCTCGGCTTCTATACGTTCGACCTCAGCGACCCGGCGCAGCCGAAGACGCTCGGCCATCTCGCCATCCCGCCGAGCTATGCCGGGACCGAGTTCGACAATGTCGACGTCAGCCAGTACGACCGCACCGGCTTCGTCTTCGCGAACGGCTATCCGATGAACGAGAATTGCTACGAGCCGTTCAAGGACATTTATTCGATCGATGTGCGCGATCCCGCGCATCCGAAGGTCGCGGCGACCTTCCCGCGTCCGACGCCGCCGCCCGGCGCGGCCTTCACCGATTTCTGCCAGCGGCGCGGCAGCTTCGGGCCGAAGCGGTCGGGCGGGCTCACCCAGCCCGAGCGCGGGCGCCAGGGTCTCGCCATCTATGCCTTCTACAACGCGGGCATCCAGATCTTCGACGTCAAGGATCCGGCAAAGCCGAAGGTCGCTGGCTATTTCGTCCCGCGCTTCGCGACGACCGACGAACTGCCCGATTATGCGATCGGCAACTCGACCTTCGCGGTCTATACCGAATATGACCGCAACATCATCTGGGCCTTTTCGGTGAACGGTGTCTACGCGCTGTCGTCGCCGCTGCTCGGCAAGCCGCGGCTCGGCGCGCCGAAGACCATCTGGCCCGAACGGCGATAATCCCACTTCGAAAAGGACCTGATTTATGCGCATAGCGATGATGACGCTGGCGGGGGCGCTGTTCCTCGCCGGATGCTCGAACGCGCCCGCCGACAAGCCGGTGGCAAAGCCCGCTGAACCGGCCGGCGACAATATCCTGCACATCAGCTGGGGCGGCATCGCGGAGGCCGATGCGGGCGAGGCCGCGCGCCACTGGTCGACCTGGACGATCAACCTCGTCGACGGCGGTCCGGCCTATGGCTGGCAGTCCGACAAGGCCGTCACCCTCCCGCACCAGCTCGCTTTCGAGCTGGCGGGCAGCGGCACGATCCGAGCGGTCGCGCTCGACAATCGCTTCGAGCCGGTGGTGCGCGAGGACGGGTCGATGTCGCAGGCCCCCGACGGTTCGCCGGTGCGGCGCTTTGCGCTGCTCGGCTCGACTGCCGGACCCGACGGGCCGTTCGAGACACTGGTCGAGGGCGAGGCCAAGGCCGACGCACAGACGCTGGTGAAACTGCCGAAGGAGGCCCGCGCACGCTGGCTGCGGCTGCGCATCGACAGCAATTGGGCGGGCAGCGGTTCGACGCGTCTGTCGGACCTCGCCGTGATCGGCGATCTCGACCAGCGCGGGGCGGGCGGCGGCGAGGAGGTCGGCGGCGTCTATGCCCATGAATATGGTCCGATCCTGCTGCGGCAGAAGGGGAATGAGGTTTTCGGCTGTTACAACGACGGGCTCGGCACGCTGCGCGGCACGATCTTCGGCCGCATCATGCGGCTCGCCTGGTATTCGAAGGCGGAGGGCAGCATCGGCGCGGCGACGCTGGTCGCGGCGAACGGCAAGCTCTATGGCTTCTGGTATCGCCCTGAAGACAGGATGGGCAGCCCGTGGAATGCGGTGAGGGAAGGCGGCCTCGACGGCGCCGATCTCGGCAAGTGCCGCGCGGCGCTCTATCCGCCAGCCTGAGGACTTGCCCATGCGTTTCGATGTCTCCGCCCCCACCGCCGGAATCGCCGGAAGCGCTGAGCGCTTCCCCGTTCGCCGCATCTTCTGCGTCGGCAAGAATTACGCCGACCACGCGCGCGAGATGGGCGGCGATCCGACGCGCGCGCCGCCCTTCTTCTTCTCGAAGCCCGCCGATGCGATTGCCGGGGGGGCGGGCGACATCGCGATGCCCCCGCGCACCGACAATCTGCATCACGAGATCGAGCTGGTCGTCGCGCTCGCGAAGGGCGGCGCGAATATCGCATCCGACGACGCGATGTCTCACATCTTCGGCTATGCGGTCGGCAACGACCTGACGCGCCGCGACCTTCAGGCCGACGCCAAGGCCGGCGGTCGGCCGTGGGACATGGCCAAGGGCTTCGACCACAGCGCGGTGCTGTCGCCGATCCGCCCTGTGGCCGAGGTCGGCCATCCAGCTGCAGCGCGAATCTGGCTGTCGGTGGGCGGGACGGTCCGGCAGGACGGCAATATCGCCGATATGATCTGGCCCGTCGCCGATATCATCGCTGAGCTGTCGACCTATGTCGAGCTGAAGGCGGGCGACCTCATCTACACCGGCACCCCGGCGGGCGTCGGTCGGATCGTGGCAGGCGATGTCGTCGAGGGCGGGATCGACGGCATCGGGACGATTGCCAACCGCTTCTTATAACAAGTTCGCCATATCATAGAGGGTATTTAATATTATTTGTGTATGGCGGAGGCGCCTAATCCGGCGCCGTACCCCGGCTCCCGCATGAAGGATTGCGCATGACATCGACGACCGTAGCCCGCAACGTCGTGACGGGACTGCGCGACATGGGCGTGCGCCATGTCTTCGGCGTGCCGAGCGGCGGCTGGGTCGATTATATGGAGGCGATCCGTACCACCGACGGCATCGACTTCGTTCTGACCAGTCATGAGGGTGGCGCGGGTTTCATGGCCGACGTGTGCGGGCGGCTGACCGGGGTGCCGGGGGTCTGCTTCGGCACCTTCGGGCCGGGCGCGACCAACCTCGCGACCGGGGTCGGCGGCGCGACGCTCGACCGCTCGCCGATGATCGCGCTGACCGACGAGATGCCCGCGCCCCTGCGCGGCCGCACCGTGCAGATGGCGATCGACCATCAGGCGCTGTTCGCGCCGCTGACCAAGGCGACGATGCGGATCGAGGCCGACGGCGCCGCCGATACGCTGGCGCAGGCGGCGCGGATAGCGTTGTCGGGCCGTCCGGGCGCTGTGCATGTCGGCCTGCCGCAGGGGATGAGCGCGGAGGCGGTCGAGCCTGCCGCAATCGGCCCGATCGTGCCCGACGCACCACCCGCGCCCGATGCCGCCGCGCTCGATGCACTGACCGCCGCCTTTGCCGCCGCCGCGAAGCCGGTGCTCGCCGTCGGTCTCGGCGCCGTCCACGCGGGGGTGCAGGACCGCATCCTCGCGCTGGCCGAGCGGTTCGGCCTGCCGGTACTGCTGACCCCGATGGCGAAGGGCATGGTGCCGGAGGATCACCCCAATTACGCGGGTGTGCTGTTCCACGCGCTGTCCGACATGGTTGGGCGGACGCATGCTGAGGCCGATCTGGTCGTCGCGGTTGGCTACGACCCGATCGAGTTCAATTACGAAAGCTGGATGAAGGACGGACTCGCGCTCGCCAGCATCGACGTCGCCCCCGCTGACATCGACCGCGCCAAGCATCCCGTCGCCGCCGAGGTCGTCGGCGCCATCGCGCCCGCGCTCGACGCGCTCCTCGCGCTGCCCGCCGCCGCGAAGGCCTGGGACCTCGCGGCGCTGGCCGAGCGCAGGGCGGCGATGTTCGCGAAGTTGAAGGGGCGCGAGGGCCGTTTCGGTCCCTGCGCCGCGCTTGACGTGCTCCGTGACGTGCTGCCCGCCGACGGCATCATGACCTGCGACGTCGGCGCGCACACGCATCTGATCGGCCAGCATTGGCGCACGCCCCGGCCGGGGACGCAGATCATGACCAACGGCTGGTCGGCGATGGGCTTCGGCCTGCCCGCCGCAATCGCCGCGAAACTGTGCCGTCCCGATACGCCGGTCTGCTGCGTGCTCGGCGACGGCGGCTTCCTGATGACGGTGGGCGAGCTGGCGACTGCCGCGCGCGAAAAGCTGCCGATCGTCATCGTCGTCTTCACCGACAACGACCTCGCGCTGATCCGCATCAAGCAGGAGAAGAAGGCGAACCCCATCTACGGCACGCCGGTGCGCGCTGAGGGAACGATAGGCGGCCCGTCGCTGTTCGGGGTACCGGTGACGGTCGCGCGCGATCCCGCCGAATTCCGTGCCGCGCTCGAAGCCGGTTTCGCCGCGGATGGCCCGGTCATCGTCGAGGCGCTGCTCGACAGCCGTGAATATGACGAGTTGGTGCTGCGCAAGGACAAGCCATGATGCATGTCGCGTTCGACGCGGCGCGCTCGCTGTTGATCGGCGGCCGCTGGGAGGCGGCCGACGCGACGATGGATGTCGTCGACCCCTGGTCGGGCGCGGCGCTCGGCGCGGTCGCCTGCGCCGATGCGAGCCATGTCGAACGCGCGGTGGCCGCCGCGGTGCACGGCGCCGCCGCGATGCGCGAGTTGCCGACCGGCGCGCGCTCGCGCATTCTCCACGTCGCCGCGTTGGCGCTTGAGGCCGATGGCGAGCGCTTCGCCGCCGCGATCACCGCCGAAACGGGCAAGCCGATCCGCAGCGCCGCGCGCGAAGTGGCGCGCGCCGTCAACACGCTGCGCCTCTCGGCCGAAGAGGCGGTGCGGCTGGCCGGCGAGACGATCGCCTTCGACGGCTTTCCGGGGGGAGAGTCGCGGTCGGGGCATTACGTCTATGAACCCGTCGGCGTCGTCGCCGCGATCACGCCGTTCAACGATCCGCTCAATCTCGTCTGCCACAAGCTTGGCCCCGCCTTCGCGGCAGGCAACGCCGTCGTGCTCAAGCCTGCTGAGCAGGCGCCGCTCGTCGCGATCATGCTGGCGCGGCTGCTGCTCGCGGCGGGACTGCCCGAAGGGGCGCTGAATCTGCTGACCGGGTGCGGGGCCGACTTCGGCGATGCGCTGACGAGCCACCCCGACGTGGCGATGGTCAGCTTCACCGGCGGCGCCAGCGTCGGGCAGGCGATCTGCCGGTCGGCCGGGATCAAGCGCGTGGCGATGGAACTCGGCGGCAACGGGCCGGTGATCGTGATGGACGATGCCGATGTCGACGGGGCCGCCGCCGCTTGCGTTTCGGGCGCGTTCGGCGCGGCGGGGCAGAACTGCATCGGCGTCCAGCGCATCTATGTCCACGACGCGGTCCACGACCACTTTCGGGCGGCGCTGATCGCCGCGACGCGCGCCTTGCGCGTCGGCGACCCGACCGACCCGGCGACCGACATCGGCCCGATGATCGGCACGGGAGAGGCGACGCGCATCGCGGCGTGGATCGAGGAAGCCGTGGCGGGCGGCGCGACGCTGCTTGCGGGCGGCGAGCGCGCCGGGGCGCTGGTGCGGCCGACTTTGCTTGCCGACGTGCCCGATGATGCGCGCGTCGCCTGCCGCGAAGCCTTCGGCCCGGTCGTCAGCCTGTTCCGCTTCGCCGATCTGGACGAGGCCATCGACGCGGCCAATCGCGCCGACTACGCGATCCATGCCGCGATCTTCACCGAATCGATCCGCAACGCGCGCCACGCGGCGCGGCGGCTGCGCGCGGCGGGGGTGATAATTAACGATTCGACCGACTACCGGCTCGACGCCATGCCTTTCGGCGGCGCGGGGCGGGGCAATATGGGCCGCGAAGGCGTGCGCTTCGCCGCGCGCGAAATGTCGCAGACGAAGGTGATATGTTTCCATGACGCTTGATGCCGAACCCCTTGATCGCGCCGCCTGTCAGGCGATGGACGCCGCCGATCCGCTCGCGCCGCTGCGCGATCGCTTCGACCTGCCCGAAGGCCTGATCTATCTCGACGGCAATTCGCTTGGCGCGATGCCGAAGGATGCGGCGGCGCGCGCACACGACGTCGTGACGCGCGAGTGGGGGACCGGCCTGATCAAGAGCTGGAACAGCGCCGGCTGGTTCGACCTGCCGGTGCGGCTCGGCGACAAGCTCGCGCCGCTGATCGGCGCCGCACCGGGCGAGGTCGTCGTCTGCGATTCGACGAGCCAGAATCTGTTCAAGGTGCTGTCGGCCGCGGTCGCGCTGCGTCCGGACCGCCGCGTTCTGATCCTCGAAGGCAGTAATTTCCCGACCAACAACTATATCGCCGAGGGCGTCGCCGCAGCGACCGGCGGGCGGGTCGAGGTCCGGCTCTGTGAAAAGGACGAGATTGCGGAGGCGATCGACGAAGACACGATCGCGGTCGCGATCACCCATGTTCATTACAAGTCGGGGCACGTCCACGACATGGCCGCGATCACCGCGCGCGCGCATGCGGCCGGGGCGCTCTCCATCTGGGACCTGTGTCACAGCGCCGGGGCGATGCCGGTCGACCTCAATGGCGCTGGCGTCGATTTCGCGGTCGGCTGCACCTACAAATATCTGAACGGTGGTCCCGGCTCGCCTGCTTTCCTGTTCGCGGCGCGGCGCCACCAGGGGCAGGCGCTCCAGCCCGTCACCGGCTGGTGGGGGCACGCCGCGCCCTTCGCCTTCGAACCCGGATACCGCCCGCAGCAGGGCATCCGCCAATATCTGATCGGCACCCAGCAGATTCTGTCGATGGCGCTCGCCGAGGTCGGGCTCGACATCCATCTGTCGGCCGACATGGGCGCGATCCGCGCGAAGTCGATAGCGCTGACTGACCTGTTCATCCGCCTCGTCGAACAGCGCTGCGCCGGCCACGACTTCACGCTCGCGTCGCCGCGCACGGCCGAGGCGCGCGGCAGCCAAGTGTCCTTCGCGCACGCCGATGGCTATCCGATCATGCGCGCGCTGATCGCGGCGGGGGTGATCGGCGATTTCCGCGCCCCCGACACGGTGCGCTTCGGCTTCACGCCGCTCTATGTCCGCTTCGTCGACGTGTGGGATGCCGTCGACCGGCTGGTGGCGATCATGGACGGCGGCATCTGGAAACTGCCGGAGCATCAGGTACGCGACGCCGTTACATGAGCGCGCGGCAAGGGGAGGGAGTGACGATGGACGAACAGGCCTATCTCGATCGCGAGGCGGGACTCGAGCGTGGGCTGAGCAAGGCGCAGATCATCATGATCGGCCTCGGCGGCGCGATCGGCACCGGCCTGTTCATGGGATCGGGAATCGCGATCGGCTATGCCGGGCCGGGGGTGCTCATCAGCTATCTGATCGCGGCGCTGATCGCGGTGATCATGGTGTTCAGCCTGTCCGAAATGGCCGTCGTCCACCCCACCGCAGGTTCGTTCGGCACCTATGCCGAAATCTATCTCGGGCCGATGATGGGCTTCATCGTCCGCTATACCTACTGGATTCAGCAGGTACTGCTGATCGGCGCCGAGGCGGTCGCGGTCGGCATCTACATGAGCTGGTGGTTTCCCGACGTGCCGGTGTGGTTGTGGGCGATCGGCAGCGCCGCGGCGGTGCTGTGGATCAACACGCGCGCGGTGCATAATTTCGGATCGGTCGAATATTGGCTGACCGTGATCAAGGTGTCGGCAATCGTCGCCTTCATCGTCGTCGGCCTGTCGCGCATCCTGGGCATCGTCGGCGATCCCATCGGGCTGCACAATGTCACTGGCCTTGCGGGCGGTTTCCTGCCCAACGGCTTTTTGGGCGTCTGGCTGGCGGTGCTGATGGCGCTCTTCTCCTTCATGGGGCTCGAGTTCGTCGTCGGCACGGCCAGTGAGGCCAAGGACCCGAAGGTCGCGATCCCCGCCGCTCTGCGCACGATGGCGGCGCGGCTGTTCCTCTTCTACATCCTCGCGCTGTTCATCATCGTCGCCTTCCTGCCATGGACCGAATCGGGCGCGAAGGTCGTCACCGAAAGCCCGTTCGTGAAGATGTTCGCGAGCGCGGGCATCCCCTATGCGGCGGGGCTGATGAACTTCGTCGTCGCGACGGCGGCGCTGTCGGCGATGAACACCAGCATCTATCTGGGCTCGCGGATGCTCTTCTCGCTCGCGCGCGGCGGCTATGCGCCCCGCGCGCTCGGGCAGCTCAACGCGCAAAATGTGCCGATGCGCGCGACCGCCGTCACCGGCGCGGGCATCCTTGCCGCCGCCTCGCTGTCGATCCTGACCCCGCTCGCCTACAACTATCTGTTCGGCATCGTGCTGTTCGGCGGCCTGCTGGTGTGGAGCGCGATCCTCGTCAGCCACCTCCGCTTCCGCCGGCGGCACCAGGGGGCCGACCTGCCGGTGCGCATGCCCTTCTTTCCTTATGCGCAGATTCTCGGACTGGTCCTGCTCGGCGCGATCACGATGACGATGGCGCTCCATGCCGACTGGCAGGTGGCGGTGTTCGCCGGCGGACCGTGGCTGGTGCTGATCGCAGCTGCCTATCTGGTCTGGCGGCGCATGGCGCGGGAAACGTCCGAGTCTGCCTAGATCTGTCCCTTTCGGTTGAGGAGCTTGATTCAAGCCAAACAGGAAGGGTCTAGCTGACCGCGTCCTGCCCCAGTTCGGCGCGGATCTCGGCCGCGATCTCGTGGATCACGCCCATGAAATAGCGCGCCGCCGCCGACAGCTCGACATGCGCGTGGGTCGTCGCGCCGATGCGCGAGCTCGCACCCTCCAGCGTCACCGGCAGCGCAACCAGCCCCGCCTGGCCCAGCCCGACCTGGTGCGGCATCGCGGCGAGCATGTCGGTGCTCATCAGCAGCGCGTGGTTGGTCAGGATCGACACCGATTCGATCACGTCGCGCGGCGGCTCCAGCCCTTCGTGGCGAAAGGCGTGGTCGATCTGGCGACGCAGCGACGTCTGCGGCGGCGGCATTACCCACGGCTGGTCGACGAGTTCGGCGAGGCTCAGCGCGTCGCGCGCCGCCAGCGGATGATCAGCGCGCACCATGATCGATACCGTATCGAGATAGAGGACGTCCTGCTTCAGCCCCTCGCGCTCGCGATATTCGGGCAGGCGGCCGAGCACGACGTCGATGTCACCGGTGCGCAGCCCGGGCATCAGCCGGTCGATCGTGCCCTCGGCGACCGTCACTGCGATCCCCGGCCGCCGCTCGCGCAGCCGGGCGAGCGCGCGCGGCAGCAGCGACGTCGATGCGGCGAGCAGCGTGCCGACATGGACGCGGCCCGACAGGCCTTCCTCCAGCGACTGCAGTTCCTCGCTCGCGTGGCGAAGCTGGGTCAGGATCAGCTTCGCATGCTTGATCATCACCTCGCCGAAATCGGTCGGCGTCACTCCGCGCGACGAGCGGTCGAACAGCTGGACGCCCAGTGCATCCTCCAGCTCCTTGATGCTCTTCGTCGCCGCCGGCTGGGCGATGTTCAGCGCCTGCGATCCCTTGAGCACCGTGCCTTCGTCGGCGATCGCGGTGAGCAGCCGCAACTGGCGGAGCTTCAGACGGCTCAGCAGAAAATTCTCGTGAAATTTTGGCATGATGCTCCCCCGGGCGGCCTGATACAGTTATAGCTATTTTATAATAGCGAGGACAAGTCTGGAGATTATTGTTGATAGCAAACCCTGGCTACTCGGGTATTCGACCCGCGCCCGGAACCGGCCGCCGGTCGTAATCGACCGATGGACGGGGAGCGCCGCGAATACGCATGGACAGACAGGCATCACACACAGCGGCGGTGATCGACATGCACAGCCATTTCTTCCCCGCGATGGACGCCGCCTATCGCGCGCAGGCGGAGGCGGAGGGGCTGCCGTGGCTTCGCGACGCCGGCGACGGCACCGGCCTCATCATGTCGGGAACGAAGCCGTTTCGCCCGGTCGAGGACATCCTCTGGGATCCCGCCCGCCGCGTCGAGGCGCTCGACGAGCAGGGTATCGACCTCCAGATCATCTGCGCGACGCCGATCATGTTCGGCTACGGCCGCCCCGCCGAACAGGCGCTCGATTCGGCGCAGCGCTTCAATGATGCGGCGCTCGCCTTCTGCGCCCATGCGCCCGACCGGATGCAGGCGCTGGCGCAGGTACCGCTTCAGGACATCGACATGGCATGCGCCGAAGTCGGCCGCGCGGTCGCGTCGGGGCATCTGGGCGTGCAGATCGGCAACCACATGGGGCTGCGCAACCTCGATGACGAGGGGCTGCTGACCTTCCTCGCCCATTGCGCCGATGTCGGCGCGGCGGTGCTCGTCCACCCGTGGGATATGATGGCGCGCGAGCGCATGCCCAAATATATGCTGCCCTGGCTCGTCGCGATGCCGGCGGAAACGCAGCTTTCGATCCTGTCGCTGATCCTGTCGGGCGCGTTCGAGCGTCTGCCGAAAAGCCTGCGCATCTGCTTCGGCCACGGCGGCGGCAGCTTCGCCTTCCTGCTCGGCCGGGTCGAGAATGCGTGGAAGCACCGCGACATCGTGCGCGTCGATTGCCCGAACCCGCCGTCGACCTATGTCGACCGCTTCTTCGTCGATTCCGCCGTGTTCGACCCGCGCGCGCTCAGCCTGCTGGTCGACGTGATGGGCGAGGACCGCATCCTGCTCGGCTCCGACCATCCCTTCCCGCTCGGCGAACAGGACATCGGCGCGCTGGTGCGCGAGCACGACGGACTGTCGGCGGCGCAGAAAGCGAAGATCCTCAGCGGCAATGCGCGGGCCTTCCTGAACCTGTAACCATTGCCGATGTCGGCTTTGGGGTGGGAAGCGGACATCTGAAATCATTCACGGGATCTCAGGTATCTAACCGTGTCAATGCTGCGGTCGGTCGGGGTGCGGGAGAAAAAATCTTCTCCGAATTTAGAAATCCATTCTGACTTACTATCGGGAAGTGCATTCAGAAGGTCGCGTATCTTCCCAAAAAAGTTTCGGTCGACCTCGCCCTCGATGATTTCCGATCCGGTGATGGTCGACGGAAAGTTCGCCGTTGGCATGAAGGTCACAAGGCCGCCAAATTTGAACCGCTTTGATGGCGGACGCAGACGCTCGAGATCTTCCTCGAAAACCACAATCAGGTCACCTTCGACTCTGCGTTTCTGCGTGCTTGCTCCGAGCATTCTGCTCGACCGGGGAGAAAACATCTTCAACGTTTCGCCGCGCTCGAAGACGAGGCAGTCAAAATGCTCGAACGAGACCACCTCTAATCCGCTCTGAATTGCGAGTTGGGCGGCAAGCTTCCGCTGCATCACTCTTTTCCTCTATGCTGCCGACTTAGCCTTATGAGGCGCAGAGCGAATGTCCACAGCCGGTCGCAACCAGACATCTCCTATTCTTCGTCATTCCGGACTTGATCCGGAATCCATTCTCTCAGCGCTGCGCGAATGGACCCCGGATCAAGTCGGGATATATACCCTTCAGGCAAGTAGGGAGCTGTTCCCCGGCGAAAGCC